>NZ_JADYVG010000016.1:0-179284 GCF_020193585.1 Bradyrhizobium sp. IC3195
GCGCCGCCGTGTATGGGACCTGGGCACCCATCGCAGCCGAGCAGACCGGCGGCGGATACGACGTGGCCTGGAGGGACTCGGTGACAGGTCACTACACGGTCTGGAGCACGGACAGCAACGGCAACTATACCGGCAATATCGTTCCCGAGGTGACGGGGACGAATGCATCACTTCGATCCCTCGAAACCACCTTCCATCAAGACCTCAATGGCGATGGCGCCGTTGGAGTTCCTTCGGCGGCTGCTGGGGCCGACACGTCATCTGCGACAGCGCTCCTCCTGCTGCACAACGGAGGTTTCGTTTTCTAACCTGAGATCGAGCCCCCTGGTAAGGTAGATAGCAGTGGTTCCATCAACAGCGGATTGCCGGATTCTTCGAACCACCTATTGCGGACTGGATTTCTCATGGAGACGCAAGCGTTCTCGTTCGATCATGGATTTTGGGAAGACCAGCACAGTGATCCGGCCAAGCCTGTCCCACATTACGGAGCTTCTGGCGCGAACCTTCCTGTTTCACTAGGATGAAGAGTGCGCCCGCCAAGCGCTGCTCGATCCGAGTCCCTGGGCGACGGATCACGATAGGGAAAATGCACCGCTTCCTGACCGGCGTGCTCTCGGCTCCGAACGGTAAGCTATCGTGGAGCCGTGGCTCCAATCAGGCCAGTTCGAGCGAGTGCTTGAAGTAGGCGATCGTCTCCTTCAGTCCGTCTTCGAGCGCAACCTTCGGCTCCCAGTTCAGCACGGCCTTTGCTTTGGTGAGGTCGGGCTGCCGCTGTCGCGGATCGTCCTGCGGCAGGGGCTTGAACATGAGCTTGGAACGCGAGCCGGTAAGCTTGATGACCTTCTCGGCCAGCTCACGGATAGTGAACTCGGAATTGTTGCCGATGTTGATCGGACCGGTGACGTCTTCGGTCGTCGCCATCAGCCGGGTAATGGCCTCGACCAGGTCGTCGACATAGCAAAACGAGCGGGTCTGGCCGCCGTCGCCGAACACTGTGATCGGCTCGCCTTGGAGCGCCTGGACGATGAAGGACGACACCACGCGGCCGTCGTTGGGCTGCATCCGCGGCCCGTAGGTGTTGAAGATGCGCGCAACCTTGATCGGCAAGCCATGCTGGCGCCAATAGTCGAAGAACAGCGTCTCGGCGCAACGCTTGCCCTCGTCGTAGCACGAGCGGATGCCGATCGGATTAACGTTGCCCCAGTAATCCTCCGTCTGAGGATGGATCAGCGGGTCGCCATAGACCTCACTGGTGGAGGCTTGAAAAATCCTCGCCTTCAGTCGCTTGGCGAGGCCGAGCATGTTGATCGCGCCGTGCACCGAGGTCTTGGTCGTCTGCACGGGATCGCGCTGGTAATGGATCGGCGAGGCCGGGCAGGCCAGGTTGAAGATGGCGTCAACCTCGATATAGAGCGGGAAGGTAACGTCGTGCCTGACCGCCTCGAATAGCGGATTAGCGATCAGGTGGGTGATGTTGCGCCGGCTGCCGGTGAAATAATTGTCCGCGGACACCACCTCGGCACCTGCATCGAGCAGTCGTTCGCAGAGATGCGATCCGATGAAGCCGGCGCCCCCGGTCACGAGGATGCGGCTGTTCTTATAGCTTGTAAAAGGCATTGTCGGTTCCAAAATACCCGGCCGGGCGGAGTGGCTCGAGGAGTGGTATCGGCAACCGCCGGCTCCGCCAATAGCCAAATACTCAGCTGGGTTACGGTATCGCGCTACCATTAATCTTCATGGCGGAGTGATGATGGCGTGCGCCGTCTAGAACTGGCGCCGCTTCAGCCAGGCGCGCGCGCTCCAATGGCCGAAGCACCAGGCCGATTTGAGCAGCGGCAGGTGCTCGACATTTCGATAGATGTTCCAAACCCATTTGGCAGAGCGCACTGGGCGACTGGAGACGGACGAGCCTCTGACACGATAACGCGCCAGGTCCTCGTTGAGGCCGTGGGCGATGTGACCGCGGCGCAGGATGGACAGCCACAGGCAGAAATCGTCATAGCCCTCGTTGGTCATGGCGACGGGACCTGAAATCTGGCGGTCGACCAACGCTGTCAGTGTCGCGATTGAGGTGTTCTTCAGGAGCTGGTCATAGCTCAGCTCTGCCGGCACCTCGATCAGCCGGCCCGCCATTGTATTGGCTTCGTCGATGCGGCGGAAAGCGGTGTAGCTGAGTGCAGCGCGCTTGTCGCGGGCAAAGCTGAGCTGGTGTTCGAGCTTCGTGGGCAGCCATAGGTCGTCGCTGTCGAGGAAGGCGAGATAGCGACCTTCGGCATTGTCGATCGCCGCCTGGCGCGCCAGCGCCGGACCGCCGTTCTTTGGCATCCGGATCAGCTTGACGCGCGGATCGCGCGCGCCGATCTCGGCCACGATCGCGGGCGTGCGATCGGTCGAGCAGTCATCGGCGATGAGCAGCTCCCAGTCACGGAAGGTCTGGACCAGAACCGAAGCGACGGTTTCCTCGATGAAGCGCTCGACGTTCCAGGATGGCGTGATGATCGAGACAAGGGCCATCGCGCAATCCTTCAACCGGCAACGGCAGTCTCGACTACCGCGGCGCGCAACGAGGCCGCGAATGTGTCGAGCTGTTTGGCGTCGCTGATGTAGAGTTCGCCCGCAAACGACCGCCGCCAGGCGGCCTCGAAATACGGGGCGCCCCTGACCGGGTCGAATGGGCCATCCCGCAGCGCCTCGCGCAAGCGGGTCGGCACGTCGCGCAGGCGGTCGGCGGCATAGATCAGCGGACATGAGCTGTAGAAGGCATCCCCCATCACGACGACCGGCTTGCCGAGCAGGAGCGCCTCAGCGCCGGCTTTGCTGTTGACGGATATGACGGCGTCGGAGCGGTTCAGCACGGTGTAATTGTTGGTCTGCGGCGGCAACAGCACGAAATTGTCGAACCGGCGCGCGAGCTCGAACAGGCGGGCGGCCGAGATGGCGCCGATCTGGGCGGGATGCTCCTTCGCCACCAACACGTGCGAATCCGGGATCGTCCGCAGCAGGAAATCGACGGTGGCAACCTGATCGAGATAGTCTGGCGAGCGCAGGGTCAGAGCCATGTCGGCCGGCACGTGAAAGGGGTAGTAGACGAACCGCTTGTCCGGCATTGGACGATAGAGCTTCTTCAGCCATGTCGCATTGAGTGCCATCGCTGCATGCACGCGGGCGTGGCGTAGATTGTGCCCGAATTCCTGGTGCTTGCCGAGGGCGAACTGGTCCCAGAGTTTCTCGGCGAGGCGGCGCGAGTTGCGCAGGTTGACCACCTTCTTGAAGGCCGCCGAATAATGATGCTGGTCCTTCTTGGGGATGACGATCGCCTGCTGCTTCAGGGTGTCGTCGAGATAGCTGCGCACTTCGGGCGACACCTCATCCGCAGGTGTCGCCATCACCTGTGGCGCGGCAAGACTGTCCGGCGTGAAGTACATCCGGCCGCGGAAGAATGACGGCTCGATGAACCAATTGCGGATACTGCGACGTTTCGCAGCGTAGAAGCTCGAGATCACCGAGAGAAAGCCGCCGAGCTCCTGCACCAGCACTGCGTCCTTGCCTTGCCTCGCGAGACGGTCGAGCAACGCCTCCATGGCGTTGGCGTAGATCATGAAGCGCCGGCGCAACGCCGCGCTGTCGCGGATTCCGAATGTGAAGCGCTCATGGCTGAACAGGAAATTGGAGCCGTCGAGGCCATAAGCTTCGATCCGTGCATCAAAAGCCGTCCGCTCATCGGGCGAGGGACCGGCCTTGAGGCCCTCGCGGTACATGTTCGTGACCGGCACACCCGCGGTCACCGACATCTCGGCACTGCGATCGTCAAAGGCGAGCAGTTCGACCTCGCATCCTGACGCGCGCAGACGCTGCGCGACCGGAATCCAGAACCGGGTCTGGTACTCGGCGAGCGTCGTGATCAGGATCGTCTTGGAGGAGCTCATGGTTGGTTTGCAATACGCTTAATTGAAGTTTCCGCATATAGAAGCTTGCGCGATAGCTCAAGGGCGGATTGAAGTGAGTTCCGGCCCCTGATTGTGGTAGCCAACGCTCTCATCAGCTACGATCGCGGGCAGAACAAGGTCGTTGGTCGGGTTCACGAACAGCATGCAGCGAGTCGTCTTTCGCGTTGACGCATCGGTCCAGATGGGTATGGGGCACCTCACCCGATGCCTCACGTTGGCGAATGCGCTTGCCGAAAGGGGCGCGAAGTCTTCCTTTCTTCTGCGCGGCAACGCTGCGGGTCTCGTCGCGTTGGTCGAAGGAAACGGACACGATATACGGCTATTGCCGGATCCGCCGGCCGGGAGCCCTATCGAGATGACCGGAGCGGGCATGTATGCGCATTGGCTGCCGACAACATGGCGACAGGACGCGGAGCAGACCTCTGAGGCCACGGACCAGATCGGCGCGGCCGATTGGCTCATTGTCGACCACTATGCGCTCGATTTTCACTGGGAAAGCGCATGTCGGCGCAATGGTCTGAGAATTCTTGCGATCGACGATCTGGCCGATCGCCAGCACGACTGCGACATTCTTCTCGACCAGAATCTCGTTCGAGAGATGCACGCGCGCTATCGCGACCAAGTGCCAGAGACCTGTGTGAAACTGCTCGGGCCGCGATACGCCCTGCTTCGCCCCGATTTCGCGCAACAGCGTCGCATGTTGACACGCCGCACCGGAGAGATCGGCCGCATTCTCGTCTGCTATGGCGGCTCCGATCCCACCAATGAGACCGCAAAAGCGGTGCGAGCGATTGCGAGCCTCCAGATACCGTCAGTGGAGGTCGATGTCGTCGTGGGGATGAGCAATCCCCATACGGACTCGATCGTGCGGTGGTGTAGCGGGTTGTCGGGTGCGCGGGTCTATCGGGGGGCTAACAATATCGCCGAGCTGATGCGGCGGGCCGATCTTTCGATCGGGGCCGGCGGCGTAATGAGCTGGGAGCGCTGTTGCCTGGGCCTGCCGGCCGTAGTGGTCGATATTGCCGACAACCAGATTGGCGCGCTAACGGCCCTGGCTGATGCGGGAGCTGCGCTTTATCTTGGTTCCGCGGCTGTCGTCACGGTTGAAATGCTTGCGGAAGGCATTCATTCGCTGTTTGACAGTGCACCGCGGGTCAGGACTATGGGCGAGGCCGCCCTTGGGCTAGTGGACGGCGAAGGAAGGAACCGGGTCGTGGCTCGGATGTGCGGCTAGGCCGTTGATTTCACGCCAAAACCCTGCCACCCGTCGAAAAATTCCGGTAGGGTGCAGCCAGCTGCTGGCCAAGCCGGACTTTCGTGCTAAACGCAGGGCGAAACTTGGGAATCCCGCTGTTCGGACCGTCGGTTGAAGATGAAGATTTCGATCCTCTGCTCCAGCGCGTCGCATCCGATCTACCCGCACCTGCAGCATTGGGCGCAGGTTACAGGTGCAACGCACGAGGTCGAACTCGTGCAAAGAAAGGTTGAACTCTCGGGCGGGGACATTCTGTTCCTGATCTCGTGCCACGAGATCATTTCAGTGGGCGATCGCTCACGCTACAGCAAGAGCCTCGTAATTCATGCGAGCGACCTTCCGCAGGGGCGCGGATGGTCGCCCCACATCTGGCAGATCCTCGAGGGGAAGAATGACATCGTTGTTTCATTGCTGGAGGCGGAGGACCAGGTGGACACAGGCGCCATCTGGGCGCAGCGTCACCTGATCCTCGAAGGTCATGAATTGTTCGACGAGATCAATGCAAAGCTGTTTGCGATCGAGCTCGATCTCATGAACGAGGCATTGGCCAGCATCGGACGAAAGGCGCCGGTTGCTCAGGATGACCGCGCGCCGACGTACTATCCTAAGCGTTCGCCGGAGGATTCGAGGCTGGATCCGGCGCAGCCCCTGGCTCAGCAATTCGAGCTTCTGCGGGTGGCGGATCCTGAGCGTTTTCCCGCGTTCTTCGATTTTCGCGGTCATCGCTATGTGGTGCGCATTGAGAAGGTGGAATAACTGATGAGTGACACGATATCCATTGCGGGCCGATCGATCGGCCGGGCGCATCGGCCGTTCATCATTGCGGAGATGTCCGGCAATCATAACCAGTCGCTGGAGCGCGCGTTGGCGATCGTCGGCGCCGCAGCGAAGTCGGGCGCGCATGCGCTCAAGCTTCAGACCTACACCGCTGATACGATGACGCTCGACCTTGGCGGCGACGAGTTCTTCATCGACGATCCGAATAGCCTCTGGAAGGGGAGGTCATTGCACAAACTCTACCAGGAGGCGTACACGCCGTGGGAATGGCACGCGCCGATCTTCGAGCGCGCGCGGTCGCTTGGGATGATCGCGTTCTCCACGCCCTTCGATGCAACGGCGGTTGATTTTCTCGAGAGCCTTGACGTTCCCTGCTATAAAATTGCATCCTTCGAGAACACCGATCTGCCGCTCATCCGCAAGGTTGCTGCGACCGGAAAGCCGATGATCATCTCGACGGGCATGGCCACGGTGGCCGATCTGGACGAGACGGTGAGGGCTGCCAGGGCGGCAGGCTGCAAGCAACTCGTCCTGCTGAAATGCACGAGCACCTATCCGGCGACGCCCTCAGATACGAACCTCATGACCATTCCGCACCTGCGCGCGCTGTTCGATTGCGAGGTAGGTTTGTCGGACCACACTTTTGGGATCGGCGCGTCAGTGGCAAGCGTGGCGCTCGGCGCGAGCGTGATCGAAAAGCACTTTACGCTTGCGCGGGCCGATGGCGGCGTCGACTCGACGTTTTCTATGGAACCTTCGGAGATGGCGGCCCTCGTGGTCGAAACTGAGCGGGCCTGGATGGCGCTCGGTGACGTTCGTTACGGCCTGACGGAGAAGGAGCGCGACTCTCTGGTCTTCCGCCGTTCGCTCTATGTGGCGGAAGACCTGGCGCCCGGCGACCTCCTGAGCGAGCGCAGTCTGCGCATTATTCGCCCCGGTCTCGGCCTGCCGCCGAAATATTTCGAGACCCTGATAGGTAAACGTGTCGGCCAGGCGGTTCGCCGGGGGACGCCGATGAGCTGGGACCTGCTGTCATCCCCTGAAGAAGCGGCGTCTGCGCAGCAGTTGTCCACGACGAGGAGCGCACGTGGCTGACCAGCCGCATGTCTGCCTGATCGTAGATAACCCCCTTCGCGACCTCGAAGGGCTGGTATTACTGGCGCGCCAACTGGCAACGCGCGGCGCACGGGTCACGCTGGTGCCGATGTACGAGCAGGGGTTCGATGTTCCGGCGCTGCGGCCCGAACTTGTACTTGTGAACTACATCCGGCCCAATAACGTCGACCTAATCAAGTCATACAGGCGTGCCGGAGTTCTGGTCGGCATTCTCGATACCGAAGGCATCGGCGGCAAGAACGCTGATCAGTTCGCCGGCATGGTCAAAGGGATGGGGTGCGCCGATCTCATCGATCTCTATTGTGTTTGGGGACAGGCGCAATATGCCGCTTTCCTGCGGCAAGGCACCGTCTCCGCGGACGTCCTTCGCGCGACGGGCTGCCCCCGTTACGATTTCTGCGCACCTCCCTGGCGCGCCGCCTTGCCTGAACCGTCGGTTGCTTCGAATTATGTTCTGATTAATACGAACTTTCCGACGGTAAATCCGCGATTTTCGGACAGCTCCTCTGATGAGGAGGGGGCAATGGTGCAAGCTGGTTTCGCACGCGAATTTGCGCGCCAGTTCATTGCAGAGGGGCGGGAGGCTTATCGCCACACGTTGGGCATGGCGATCAAGCTCGCCGAGCATTTTTCGGATGTGCCATTTGTGCTGCGGCCGCATCCGTTCGAAAATCTGGATTCATACGAGGCGTTTGCGCAATTGCCCAATGCGAGCGTCATCCAGAGTGGAACTTCGCTCGAATGGATCAGCGGCGCACGCCTGCTTGTTCATCAGAATTGCTCCACGGCTCTCGAGGCTACGATGCTGAATGTGGAGCCGCTGAGCTTGGAGTGGTTTAACACGCCGGCCCTTCGCCTAGATGCGGCGAGCAGAGTCAGCCGTCCGGCGCAGGGCGAGGCGGAGCTGATTGAATTGGTGCGGCAGGGCCTTAACGGGGAGCTGCCGCAACCTCCCTCCGAGATTGCGGACTTTCGTAGAGAGATCATTGGTGATCTCTACTTTGCTATGGATGGCGCCAGCTCCGTTCGGGTCTCTGAGGCCGTGTTCTCGACGATAGCCGCAGCCGAGCAGCGCCCGCGGCAGCCGGTCGGTTCGCGTGCGCCGTCGCTTCGCGGGATCGTGGCGGCGGCCGCTCGCCGTACCCTGGGGCATAGGGCAAGTAAAGCCTTGCGTCGCCTGTACGGCTCGACCGAGGGCGAGCGTCGTCGCGCAGGAAAGATATTTGACGAGAGACTCGTCAACACGATATTGCAACGTATCGATACTGCCGCAGTGGACCGGCGGCGGTTTATCGCCCGGACGCCAGCAAATGTCCCGGGCGGCATGTTCAGCGGTGCAAGCCTCCAGCTGGCGGAAGTGAAGTGAAAAGTGCTGCGCCGTTTTCTCAATAACACGGCGATCTCGGCCGTCGCTTACGGCATCGCAGGCGTGCTGGGCCTGTTAGCGGTAGGCCTAATTGCGAAGTCCTATGGCCTCGGGGTGCTGGGGCTAATCGTGCTTTTGCGCGCTTTTCTGCCGAGTGGCTTCCTCGCGGTGATCGATCTCGGCGTTTCTGAGATCACCACTCAGGTGATCGCGCGGGGGCGGCTCGGGGACTGGGTCACGGCTAGTGAAAAGGTTTCGTTGCTGGTCTTGCTTGCCTTGGCAACCGGATTGCTGTCGGGTGCGCTGTTGTGGCTCTCGGCGGCCGAACTTGCCGTGACTTTCAAAGTTCATGCTGATCAGTCCGAGGATTTCATTGCTATCTTGAAGGTATCAGCGCTGATCATGCCAATTGCCTTCCTTGGGCTGGCTGCAGAAGGGGCGCTTAAAGGATTTGAGCAGTACAGCTGGCTGCGACTGACAGAGGTGGCGGTAAGCGTCGCCTATGTGGGAGCCATCTTCATCGCTGTCTGGAGCAACCTTTCATTTGCCTGGATTGCTTACGCCTATCTAGCAACCATCGTTGCCAAATACGTCGTTCTTGCGCTTGTGCTCTGGCTGCTTGCGCGCAACACCTCGCTTCGCTTCAGGTCGTGGACTCCCGAAAGCCGTCATGACGTGGCGTACAGATGCTGGCTAATGCTGAATAACCGGGTCGCTGGAACTTTCCAGCAGACTCTGGTTCCCTTGGCCATAGGTGCACTGTACAGCCCGGTTGAAGTTGGAACCTACGATATACTGACGCGCCTGCCCCGCTTTCTCAAGACGACGATGAGCCCCCTCTATTCTGCGATTCTTCCGATTTCGGCACATCTCGACGAACGAACCGACGTTCGACGTTTGCAATTGCTCGGACGAAATGGCCTCGTTCTCCCTGCCGCAATCGTCGTGCCGATCCTGGTCGTAGTTGCGTTGTTTTCCCAGGACATATTGCGTGTCTGGGTCGGGCCCGAGCACACGAGCCAATGGCCCTGGTTGGCTCTGTCGCTGTTCGTTCCCGCTGTGACTGTCATGCTGGGGGCCGGGCAAACCGCCTTGATGGTCAGGTCGGACTTCCTGCGCATCAACACACGCCTGCTTTATCTGCAGGTCCTAACGCAGTATATGGTGACAGCACTCTTCCTGTCGTGGCTGCACGAGCGCGCCTTCATCCTCGGGTGGCTGCTGTCCTATGTAGTATTTGCGCCTTTGATTGCGCACCGCATGCTCTCAGCCATGCACCTGCCAAGGATGCTGTTTTGGGAGCAACTGGGCAAACAGACATTGGTAGCAGCCGTCCTTGCTGCGGGGACGATCGCCTACAAAACCTATTCGACGCCTCATACGCTTCCGCCACTGATCATAGTGGGAGCAATTGCCTGCGCCGCGGCGTGGATGCTTAGCATCGCTCTTGTTCTTTCACAAACCGATCGAGCCATGCTCGGCAAATTCGCACGCGCGCTGACGCAGCGATGATCTCGTCGTATCAACCCACTTCTTCCTTCGGCCAACGAAAAAGAAATTCGAGTGCCGGTTTCCTTCTGCCCGGGCGGTGTAACTCTGCTTATGGTCCCCGCTGGATCCGTCGTTGTGGGGCCTTGATCGGGCTCGGTCTTCATCTAAAATTGAGGGGCTGAAGCGGCCAACCGCCGGCAGCTTGCAGAGTGGCCGGCGCTGCACCTGGATAGCCGGCATTTACGTAGATTAGGCGGGAGAATTTCGTGTTCAGGCTTCCCAATTTCCATCCTAAGGTTCTTCTCTGGCGTGCTGCGACCAATATCGGGCCTCTACCAGTGCTGGTGAGGGCGCGGGAGTCCGCTGTATGGCAGGATTTCTGGCGTACCGAGAGAAGCGAGGCAGCGTTTCTCGACTACGCAAAGAATACGCCATTGCGAGATTGGCTTGCGAATTATTGCGCTGGACTGCGGCCGGAATCGGTGGTCGAACTCGGTCCGAATGTCGGGGCAAATCTTCAGGCAATTTGGCGGGCCGATCGCAACATTCGGCTCTATGGGGTCGAACTGAACGACAACGCCGTCAAATGGGGCATGCAGCACATGCCAGATGGCTGCGGTGCGGAGCTTCTGAATGGTTCGATGGCAGACGTGGAAGGTGTGCTCAAGCGCAACGGCATCGAAGGTGTGGACGTGGTCTTCAGCTGCGGGGCCACAATGCACGTGAACGACGAGATTTTCGCGGCCGCCAAGCAACAGGCTCTCAAGCTTGCGCGCAAGGCGATCATCCACGTGGAGTACAATGCTTGGACTCCCGCGGAACTGCAAAACGGACGAAATTGGCGTTCGTCTTTCTTGTCGGATCGCTGGGTTCGGGACTATGTTGCAGAGTACGAGTCTATGCCCGGCGTTTCCCGCGTCCATTGCTTTCGCATACCGCCAGCGATCAATGTCGCGCGTAATATCGGTCGGCTTTGGATCAACGATTTGACCGCCATGGTTGTCGTTCATCGGAACTGAGCCGGTCGGTGCGAAGTTCGGTTCCCCCTATAGGAATGCGCTTCTACAACTTCTAGGGTGCGCGGTTCCGACGGGGTGGTCTTCGGTTGCCCGTATAGCGCGGATTTGCTAAGGGCAAATCCGCTTTGGCGGGGCAGATCACGGGGTCTGAACGATATTTCTTTCCGCCATGTTGGGGGGCAGCGAAGATGGGAGTGATGTCGAGGGCGCTTTGGCAGGTGAATCGGTCGCCGCTGCGATGGGCAGTCAAGACGGGCGTGAGCACTTGGCACTACGGCGCCAAACGACAGCGCAAGCGAGAGTTGAACGGCTTGGACGTCACCGCGGCGCAGGCTGCCGCGGCGAAACAGCTGGATCGCGACGGTTACGCCATCGTCAGCGAGTTGATCGATCCCTATTTGCTGCATGAGCTTGCAGCGGCGGGCGAAGCCAAGCTGTCTGAAATCGACGCCGCCGACAAGCAGCAGGCCGGATACTGGAAAAAATTCCTGGTCCACTTGCTCGACTCGGAAATGGTCGATGGCAAACTTGCGGCCGATAATCTGTTCGTGCGCTACGCTTTGCAGCCAGGTGTGGTGAATGTCGTCGCCTCGGCGCTCGGAGAGGTCCCGTGGCTCGACTATGTCATGCTGTCGTATTCGAGGCACACCGGCGAGGCGCTGGCGTCTTCGCAACTGTGGCACCGTGACCATGATGATGTCAGAGTGGTGAAGTTCTACACCTATCTCACCGATGTGAAGGAGGACGCCGATGGTCCCTTCACTTTCCTGCCACGGCAATCCACTGAACGATTTGGCTACCCGTTGCTCGGCAGTCATTTTAGGGACGATGAGGTATTCGAGAAAGTGCCGCGTCAAGATGTGAAGGTTATGAAGGCGCCTCGTCTGGTTTCCTTCATTGTCGATACCGGTCGTTGTCTGCACATGGGCAGCCGGATCGCACCTGGTCACGGCCGGCTGATGTACACTGCGACCTTCATTGCCTTTCCCCGTATGTTTCCCGGGGGCAAGAAACGGCCGTTCCGTGCGACGCCGGGCATGTCCGACCTGGACAAGATGATCTTGGGTCTTGGTTGATCTCGGCGTTTCCGCTATCCCGAACGGCGAGGCCACCGAGATTTTCATGGATCAGCAATCAAGAGCATTTTGGACAGGGTCGCATAATATTGCGCCGGCATCGAGGCTAGAATTGTCCCATGCCTATGCGGCGGACCTTGCACGGAGTCTGCTTCGCCTGGCATTCAAGAAGGTTAAACGGACGCGCGACGTCGTGGATTCCGAATACAATGGCGGCGCCTGGGACAGGGTGCTGAGCGAGCGCGCCTGGCTCGAGACGCCTCTGGAAGAGTTTCTCGTGGGGCAAAGTCACTCACCTCGGCTGGCGAAGGTGAGCGGTCAGCTCGTGCGTATCGCGACGAAGGACTATTACTCGTATCGCATCGGGGCGCTGTCAGAGCTAATGGCGCGCCATGCGGGTGACGCGACATCCCTGATCGAGTTGGGCGCCGGAACCGGTTACAATCTGTTTTCGCTGAGCCTGAATCCTCGATGGACCCAGCTTCGCGGGTTCGACATCGCGCCGAACGGTATTGAAGCGGGACGACAGATCGCTCGACATTATGGGCTGGATGGGCGCGTCAGCTTCGACCGGATCGATCTAACGGACGCGCACGACCCTCAGTTCGGTCAACTTGCAGGTGCGACAGTCTTTACTCATTTCTGCATTGAGCAGATCCCCTATGCCGTGGACGCGGTGATCGAGAACATTCTGCGGGCGCGGCCGAGCCGTGTCGTGAACATCGAGCCCGCGATCGACATGCTGAGCTTGTCCGATCCGCGCGATTTGGCAAGTTTTCTCTACTTGAAATCAGTTGATTACCAGACCCGTCTTTTCGCTCTGCTGGATGAGCTTGAACGGAAGGGGCGGATTCGGATTCTTGCTCGCGAGCGAATGGCCTACGCTCCCACATTGCACAATGACGGTCTGTTGTATGCATGGGAGCCGCTGGGCGGGTAATCGAATCAGGCATCCAGTTCGGTGCTTTCGCGCGTCTCGGCGGGGCGCGTCGCTAGATGGGGGAACGTGAAGTGGACGCATTGCTGGAACCTGAGCCGCTGCTCGCGTTGATGCTGAACATAACCGTCACGTTTTCGGTTTTTGCGCTCATCGCCCGAGTTTCGCTGAGCCAGCCCGGGTTGCTTCTCCTCGCTTTCCTTTTCCTCTTTTCGTGCGTCTGGAGACTAGCCTCAGTCTTCTACATTGACGTATTTGGGCCGATCTTCTCGGAGCAGCTGGGACGAAGCATTGGTCCTGGGATTGCGGTGGTGCCGCTGGGCGTCTGCCAAGCTGCTGTCCTCCTGATGTTGCTGGTCTCGTTTCATCCCCGGCGTCTGGAAGCTCTCGCAGGCGCGCCCAATTCCAGAATTTCAAGTCTCCTGCCGGCCGGCGGCCTCGACTTGTTTAGTCTGGCGTTCTGGGTCGTACTCTTGTTCGAGCTTGCTCTCTGGATAGAGATGTTGAACCGGGGCGCGATCCCGCTTTTCAACAAACTTGAACGGATCGACTATTCGCGGCAACTCGGGGGCTTTCTCCATGGTCGCCTAATGGATTGGGGACCGATGCTGGCTTTCCAGCTGGGACTGCTTTTCGCGATGCCGGCGCTCCGTGGCGCGCGCTTCGACTACCGATTTGGAGGCCTGTTCGGCGGCCTGATGGTTTATCTGCTCCTTGTCGGGCACAGGTTTTCGTCGTTCTTTCTGTATTTCTCGTTCTTCATTATGCCCCTGGGCAGCATTCTCTTGGGGCGAGGCCAAGCCGCAGGGTTCGACAAATCGGCGTTCTTCCGCATGCTGCGCGGACTGTGGTTGCCGGTGACCGGTCTTGGCCTCGTCGTTCTGGGGGCTCTCACATATTCCTACACCGTTGTGCGTGGTGCGGAATCGGAATTGCTGCAGACTAAACTCACTCAGCGGCTTCTCGTTCAGCAGGGCGAGATGTGGTGGATGACGTATGAGCGCGTTTTTGTATATGGAGACTGGAATGCGCTTCTGGCTTCCGTCAAACTTTTTCTGGATCCCTTCAATCCGAACCGCAATTCAACGATGCAACTGCTGATGGAGCTTAGCCTGCCGATCGAGCGCGCGCATGCCTTACTTGATTGGGGGGTGGCCTACACGGGCGGTTGGCCGGAAGTCTCGTTCGAACTTGGCGGACCCGTCAACGGTTTTATTCTTGTTGTGCTCTCGGCAATCATGTTTTCGGAGTTCTTGTTCTTGCTGACGCGATGTGTCGTGGAGGAGCGGTATGCTACTTGCTTTTTCCTGACGCCGATATTGTATGCAATTGAAGTCTACCTCGTGTCCGGAATGATGAATTCGTTCATCCAGCTGACTTTTATGATAAAGTTGGGAGCGGCGATTTTCGTTTACGCCCTGGAAGATAGGTGGCGGGCCAGCTTAATAGCATCGGCATCGTATGGAATGAGCGAGGCGACGGCACTCGAGAGGGAAGTCATGTCATGAGAAATCCGACGGCTTCCATATCCACTGTTGCTTATGTTGGCGGAATGCTCGGCTATCTGGCTCGCGCGATTAAGTTCCGGGCGAAGGCCATAGTCCTGATTCCGCTCGCTGCGGCGCTGGTCGTCTTCGTCGTGGACTGGATGCGTCCTATTGTTTACGCGGCGGACGCCCTGGTGCGGGTTGGCCGGGTTGACGGTGCCGAAGTCGCACCGATCTCGTCGATCGTGTTCCAGATGAACTCGATGTCATTCAAGCGCCGGGCTTTCGAGGCCGCGGGCTCATCCGCTGATGGCGACGCCAAGGCGCGTCAATTGGTCCTGGACAGTTTTAACGTGCGGCCTGCGTCTTCCGAAATGCTCGCATTGTTCGTCGGTGCTCCGAGCGAGCAGGCCGCCACCGAGGCGCTCCAAGCCGCAGTGCGCACGCTGAACGCCGATCAAGATAAGATTCGCGCCCCCGCGCTTTCAGAGATTAACACAAGGATCGCACTGATCGATTCTAATATCGCCAGTCTCACCAGGGTTCGGGAGGCGCTATCGTCTCCCGAGTCGATCGCGCCTTCAGCTGAAAACGATCCGGCCTCATTGATACTGCGCCGAATCTGGCTGCTCGACCTGATCGCGCGCAACGAGGAAAAGTTGGTTGAGGCGACGAACGACCGACGCGCACTGGCGGAGCGGATTGGGCCTTCCAGGACCTACCCGGCGACGCTCAGCGATGATGTGACCGTCCGGAAGATTTCTCCAAATCCGCTTCGGCGCGCAATTTTCGCCGGGGCGATTGTTCTATTAATTGTGCTCGTCTATGCCATGTTGAGGAAACCAATCTCGGCCTAGGCTGGTGGTCCATTCGCAGTTTGTCGATGCAGGCCACGTTACGAGCGGTTGGCGCGATCGGGCAACTCTGAGTCAAGTGCCAGGCGGAGCATTCCTCAAGATGAATATCCTGGTGATCCCGGGAGCACCAAAGTGAGCTGAGAGACCGTCTAAGAGACTCTCCCGTATTTTTGATCGGATGGTCTGCTCAGTGTCGGGAAGGCGTATGTGCAGGACGTCGCCTCGGGAGCTACTTGGGTGTCAATGGTGCTCTGAACCCATTTAAAGAGGGATGATGACGATGTACCGACGCGCAAGCCAGCCCGGCAAGATATTGGATTGCATGATGGCTGGCCAGTTAAGCCCGAAGGCATTCTCCCCGTCGTCGACAATGCTTCGCTACATGGAAGCGGCCCTTGCCGCGGGAATACGAGCCTTCGCTCAAGCGGGACGATCTCGCCGCGGCCCTTCGTCCCTGCTCGTCGCGCGGGGCTAGCTGCCGTTGATCGCGCGGAACATGTGTTCCGCCTGTTCCCAGTCTTCGACGTCGTCGATGTCTTGCACCAAGTGTCGTGGCAGCACGATTCCCACCGAACGCTCTGAAAAGAGAGGAATATCTTCCAGGAACGCCGCGGCGGTCCCCCAGTAGAATTGGCCAGCGTCGTGGTAGGCCGGCTCGAGATCCTGTGACCTCGTCATGCGATGCTCCGGGTGAAACGGATCGACGCGTCCGGCAGGGGTCATGCGCAAGGCACGCTGGATCGGAAAGGCGTAGCTCGTCACCGAAAACGCGAAGGCAGCGTCGGAACTCGTGAGGGCGTCATAGGCCTCTCGCAGAAAGCACGCTTGGATCAGCGGCGCAGTCGCATAGATGCAGCAAACATGTGTGATGTCATCGCCGCGTTCGAGAAACCAACTTACCGCGTGCTTGACGACTGCGGCAGTCCCGGTGTGGTCGTCAGCTATTTCTTTCGGGCGAACAAAAGGGGCGACCGCGCCGAATTGGCAGGCGACCTCGGATATCTCCTCGTCCTCGGTAGAGACGATGATCTCGTCGAACAGGCCGCTCGCCTGCGCCGCTTCGATCGAATAGGCGATGATGGGCTTGCCGCAGAACGGACGGATGTTCTTGCGCGGGATGCGCTTACTGCCGCCGCGGGCCGGGATGACCGCGATCTTCACGCGAGAATCTTGGTGAGCGCCGCGACGACGGTGTCCTGCTCGGCATCCGTCATCTTCGAGAACAGCGGCAGCGTGATGGCGTCCTGGTAGTAGCTCTCGGCCTCCGGGAACATGCCGACCTTGAAGCCCAGGCGCTGGAAATAGGGCTGGGTGTGCACGGGGATGTAATGCACGTTGACGCCGATTCCGGCGGCGCGCAGGGCCTCGAACACCTGGCGGCGGCTGAGCTTGATCTCGCTGCGTCGCAACCGGATCACATAGAGGTGCCAGGCCGAGTTCGTATCGGGATGCTGCCATGGACAGGTCACCGGCAGCTTGGTCAGCAGGCGATCGTAGCGCGCCGCAAGCTGGCGCCGGCGCGCCACGAAGGCATCGAGCCGGTTGAGCTGGCTGCTGCCGAGCGCCGCCTGGATGTCCGTCATGCGGTAGTTCAATCCGAGCTCGATCTGCTCATACATCCAGGGACCGTGTTGGTCCTCGTTGGAACGCCGCTCGTCGGCCGTTGCGGGCGATTGCATCGGGCGGATGATGCCATGGGTACGCAGATAGCCGAGCCGCTCAGCGAGCTTCGGAGCATTGGTCATCAGCATGCCGCCTTCGCCGGTCGTGATGATCTTGACCGGATGGAAGCTGAACACCGTGGCGTCGCTGAAGCCGCCATCGCCGACCTTGCGTCCGCGGTAGGCGCCGCCGACCGCGTGCGATGCGTCCTCGACGATGTGGAATCCGTAGCGGTCCGCGAGCGCGCGGATCTCCACCATCTCGCAACACTGCCCGGCGAAATGCACGGGCACCACTACTTTCGGAAGTCGGCCCGTAGCTTCTGCCTGGGCGAGCTTTTCGGCCAGCGCCGCAACGCTCATGTTGTAGGTGCGCGGATCGATGTCGACGAAATCGACGTTTGCGCCGCAATAGAGCGCGCAATTGGCGGAGGCCACAAATGTGTTCGGCACCGTCCACAGGACGTCGCCGGGCCCGAGATCAAGTGCGAGACAGGCGATGTGGAGCGCGGCGGTTGCGTTCGACACCGCGATGCCGTAGGCGGCCCCGCAATATTTCGCCAGTGCCTGCTCGAAGCGGGGACCGGCCTGTCCCTGGGTCAGCCAGTCCGAAGTCAGGACGTCCCTGACCGCGTCGATGTCATCGGCAGAGATATCCTGGCGACCATAGGGGATCATTGGACCGCTGTCTCGTTGAACTCTCGGATCTCGGCAACGTCGAGGAAGTGATCGTTGCTGCCGGAATTGTACTCGAACCCGTCGGAGACCGGTTCACCATGTTCGCCGATCTGGTTGGTGAGGTAGTCAACGTCACGGCGGAAAAACTTGATCGTCGGCTTGATCACGAAGTGGTCGCTGAACTTCAGCGTCAGATGCGAATCGTCAGTTGGGCACATCACCTCGTGCAGCTTCTCGCCCGGCCGGATACCGATCACGCGGGTCGGCAGGTTCGGCGCCATCGCGGCCGCGAGGTCGGGGATGCGCACCGAGGGGATCATCGGAACGAAGATCTCGCCACCCGACATGCGCTCGAAGCTCTTGATCACGAAATCAACGCCCTGTTGCAACGAGATCCAGAACCGCGTCATTCGCGGATCGGTGATCGGCAGATGATCCGCCCCTTCGGCTATCAGCCTGTTGAACAGGGGCACGATTGAGCCGCGCGAACCGACGACATTGCCGTAACGAACCACGGCAAAAGCCGTACGATGGCCGCCAGCCATGTTGTTGGCGGCAATGAACAGCTTGTCCGAGGCCAGCTTGGTCGCGCCATAGAGATTGATCGGCTGCGCGGCCTTGTCCGTCGAGAGCGCGATTACCTTGTCAACGTTCGCAGCGAGCGCCGCTTGAATCACGTTCTCCGCACCATGGACGTTGGTCTTGATGCACTCCATGGGATTGTATTCGGCCGCTGGTACCTGCTTCAACGCAGCGGCGTGAACGACGAAGTCGATCCCTTCCATGGCCGTGCGGAGGCGTTCACCGTCCCGGACGTCGCCAATGAAATAGCGCATCTCAGGCTGATCGAAGTCCTGCTGCATCTCGTATTGCTTCAGCTCGTCGCGCGAATAGACGACGACGCGACGCGGCTTGAAGTCCCTCAGCAGGCAGCCGACGAACTTCTTTCCGAACGAGCCCGTGCCTCCGGTGATCAGTACAGATCTTTCGTCAAACATGGGCGTTTACAGCGACCTGCGGTGATGTCGGGGGGAACGGCGGCTGTTACCATAGTCATTTGAAGCCGTCTAGGCCGGAATCGCCTGTAGGAAGAAGCTGCGGCTCCGGCACCTTGGGGCCGAGCAAGTCGTGCTTTCAACCGGCGGAGAGTTTGGCTAGATATTGGGGAGGTTAACCGACCAGGTCGATCATGATTGAACGGATAAAGAGCCGCCCGGATGCTTTTCCGCAACGTCGGCGGCATCAGGATCTCATCGAGTTTATCAGGGAAGAGAAGTCGGGTTTGGTGGGCAGGGTGCTCGATGTCGGTTGCGGACCGGGATATCTTGCTGAGCTAATGAGAGAAGCCGGGTTCCCGGAGATTCACGGGGTGGACTGGGGAACCCCTTCCTCGGTTATTCCGAATTCCCTTGCATCCTACCAGCAGGTCGATCTCAACGAACAGAGGTTGGAAGAAGTAATCGACTCCAAGTTTGATCTCATCGTGTGCTCGGACACGTTAGAGCATCTCGAGTGCCCGGCCAAAGTCATACGGTCGATGAGACAGCTGTTGACGGATACGGGTTCCCTTTACGTCACAGTGCCGAACTGCGCTAATGTCTTTCAAAGAGTGAGCTGGCTGCTGACAGGCAACAGTTATCGTTACCGAACGGAGCGTCCCGGCGAGTTTGGTCACATATCGCTGTTTCCGTCTTCGGTAATGAACTCCCTTATCAACCGCGCTGGTCTGCGACAGGTGCGCAAGGGAAAGGGCTATATTGCCGCAGCTGGCTTCATTACCCGCAAGGGCATGAAGTTCAGCGACTTCTGGAGCTATTCGAGTTATTACCACTTCAAGCCGGTTGGATCGAAGCCTGAGTGAGCCCTAACGATCCTCGAATTTGGCAAGCCGCTGGAGAGCGACGCGAAATCCTTCGCCATCGTTTTCGTGCCCCTGCCAAATTTCCGGGATGAAAGAGGCTTGCGGTGCCTGCCTGTTCAGCACCCGGAAGACGTTGCCGAAGTCGATCTCGCCTTCGCCGATCTGGAGGCCCTCGCCGTCGACGCCGCGGGCGTCAGCTATGTGGACATGAGCGACGAACTGACCGATCGCCTCCATAAACTCGTCGAATGACCAGCCGTTTTCAGTGCATGCGAGCTGGGAATGGGACGTGTCGAAGCAGATGCGGACGCCGAGCTCGCGGCAACTGCGGGTAATGTCCTCGCTGGAGACGAACAGATTATGATAGCGCTGGCCGCCGAAATGCCAAGGGTAGGGCGGCATGGTCTGCGGCCAGAGCTCGACCGAGGGATCGGCAAGCTCCCGGACACTGGTAAGAAGATGGGATTCGCGAACCCCCCGTTCCTCCGCAGTCAAAAAACGCGTGGATGAGAAGCCGCCGACGTTACAGATGATGCCGACCGGGCCATCGTTGCGAAAACGTTGCGCCAACGCCTTAGTCTTGGCGATGACGCGCTTCATCTCCGCCACCGAGCGCGTACGATAGTCGTCGTCTGGTATCGTCAGGTCGAGGACGTGGTCGCCCTCGAACAGCTCCGGCGCGTGCACGATCAAGCCGCACGAATAGCTGTCCGCAAGGAAGTCGGCATCGTTGATGCTGAGGTCGCGATAGCTCAGGTGAAATTCGACGAAATCTGGATTAATCGCCTTGATCAGCTTGTCAGCGTCGCGGTGGCGCACGGGAACACCCCAGGGGCGCTTGAACTTGATCTGTCCCCCGGCGGCGAGCTCCCCGAGCTCTGAGATGTCGGATGGATAGAGCGGCGTCTGAGCTGGGATCGCGCGGGGGGCCTTCCGTCCGATCACTTCGTCGATACGGTTTGGCGAAAGTCCCTGTCCCGGGCTGCGGATCTCGATCATCTCCCGCGTGATGGTCGCGCCGGCCGCAATGGTCTCGATGGCGAAGATCGATTTACCGAGGCTAATGCGGTTGGCCTTCTCGCCCTGGCTCAGGATGCGGGGCAGGGCACTGCCGAGGGAGTCCTCGACCTGGCGCACACCTTCGACCATGCGCTTGAATTCATGAGGCAGCAGGCTGACCTTGTGGTCGTTGCCTTCCTGGTCGCGCGCCAGCGTGAAGTGCTTCTCGATCAGGCGCCCGCCCATCGCCACTGCCGCGACCGATACAAAGACATCGCGTTCGTGTCCTGAATAGCCGACGACGCTCTCGCAGAGCTCCTGGAGGCGCAGCATGTACTTCAGGTTGATATCGCGGAAAGGCGCCGGATAGGTCGAGTTGCAGTGGAGCATGACGTACTCCGCACCAGACCTCTGGAGCAACTTCACGGTCTCGCGAATCTCGTCCTCAGTTGACATGCCTGTGGAGCAGATGAGCGGGATTCTCCGATCGACGATGTGCTGGAGCAGCTCGTGGTTGGTGAGGTCGGCAGAGGCGGTCTTGATTGCCTTCAGTCCGTAAGCGTGGCACTTATCCG
This sequence comes from Bradyrhizobium sp. IC3195, assembly GCF_020193585.1. Taxonomy (NCBI): domain Bacteria; kingdom Pseudomonadati; phylum Pseudomonadota; class Alphaproteobacteria; order Hyphomicrobiales; family Nitrobacteraceae; genus Bradyrhizobium; species Bradyrhizobium sp. IC3195. The sequence goes on from NZ_JADYVG010000016.1 coordinate 21,103, forward strand.
CGCTGTTGACGTCGAACGCGGTGCAGAGCGGCTCCATTCCAAGGGAGGCCGAATAGTCGAAGCAGCGATAGAGGTCCTCGTCGCTGAGCTGGAAGCGGTCAAGCAGGTCGAGGACATATTCGGTGCCGAGATCCTCACTCTGTCCCGTCGCCCGCTTTCCGTACAGGCCGGACATGTCCCGCATCTGGAATTTCGCGGCGTCGGCTCCGGCCGCCGCCGCCGCCTTGATTAGCGCGAAGGCAGCTTCCAAGCTGCCATTGTGGTTGTTGCCGATCTCCGCGATCAAAAAGGTCGGGTTCGCATCGGCTATGGTGCGGCCGCCGATGCTAATGCCTTCACGGAGATGGCGCTGACGGGCAACGCCCACGACGTGCCGCTCGGCGTCGACCAACGGCACGTAGAGCACATCGCGCAGCAGCCGGTTGGCGGTCTCCCGGTCGCCGGCGATGGCGCTGCGGACGCGGCGGTTGCAGAGGTCGCCAACCGCGGCCTGCACGCCTGAAGCGGCGCCCGTGGCTATCCAGCGGATGATGTCGCCGTTCGACAGGCTGCCGAGCAGCCGACCGCTGCCGTCAACGCAGAACACGATCTCGCGCCGGTTCGCCGCGACCTTGCTCGCCGCCTCCTGGATGGAGGCGTCCTCGTGCACAAGATAGCTCTGAAGGTCCCGGTCGATGATCATCCTGCTATATTCCTGCGGAACGCGGCTTCTAGCATCTCCCAATCGGACAACTCGTCGAGCTCGATACTGGTGCTCTCGTCCATCTCATGGACGACGATCTTGCCGTGAAGGCGCGCGCTGCGATCACGCAATCGATCCACGGTGGAAATGTAAAACGCGCCGTTCTCCATCAGCGTGCCATTCCATTGCTGGCGCAGCGGACGGCGCGAGGGATCATAGTTGATCGGCGTGCCATCGTCATTCCAGAAGAATCTTCGGGTCCTGACGCAGGTGACAAGGGAATCCGCTTTGCTCGACAAGAAATGAGAAATAGCGTCCGCAACGTCGCGACTGGTCGTCTGCGGGCTGGTCGCCTGCGCGATGACGAGATATGGCTCCGAGATGTCGCAGGAGTCGATCAGGTCGTAGATCGCCTCTTCCGTGGTGGAGTTGTCGGCGGCGAGATGGCTGGGGCGGAGATGCACGACGATCCGGGAGTCGACCGACCTGACCACGGCGGCGATCTCCTCGCTGTCGGTCGACACAAAGACGCGAGAGACCATGTCGCAATCGACGAGTGCCTTCAGCGTCCAGGCACAAAGCGGCCGACCGCAGAACGGTTTGACATTCTTACCGGGGATCGATTTCGAGCCGCCGCGGAGCGGAACCAGGGCGGCAAAGCTCGGCTTGCTAGACAGCGCGTTCATTGAAGCTACGTTCATCCAATGCCAGGTGGGATCACCGCGCAATCGGTGCAGGTACGGCGACGGTTGGAAGGCCCCTCAAAAATTGTGCGTGCCCGTCCGAATAAGAACCGGAGGTATTTCCGGCTCTTATCTCCCCGCACGGGCTGCTTGATCGACCGTGATCAGTAAGTGGCTAAATACGGCACAGGGCGCGATTGTGCAAGGTAAACGCTAGCCGAAGCCGGGATTGCCTATTCCAGGGCTCGGCAGACTGGCTGAACCCTGAGGGTTCCACTAAATTGCGTCGCCGAACGACATCGCCTGAGTGCTTTCCTCCAGGGGTCCATCGGACTCTTGGTTTGGTTTCCGCTGCGAGCAAGGCTTCGTCCGAGCTAGCGCAGCTCTCCAGGACGCGCTCCGCAACTCAAGCACGCTGGGCCAACAGCCGCGGCCGACTAAGTCGTTCGCTAAGACGGATCATCGGGCGCTCAATCGCAATCCATGTAGAATATGAAATAAGACAGCAGATGAGCATCACGGTAAATCGCCAGATCTCGCAGCTCCATCCTGGCAAGGCGAAGGGTAGCCATTGACCCCCGATGATCGAAGCGGTCAGAAATACAATGTAGTGCGTCAGGTAGATCGAATAGGATGCATCTCCTGCCTTAACTAGCCAGACGAATGGCCGCTGCCGCCAAGGCAGCTCAAGCGTGACCATACCCGCGAGGATCAGCGCCATCGATATTGGCGCGGAGAACAGGAAATCATGCTCTCGCGTCCAGGCAAGCAGCACGACGCCGGCAGCAAACGGAACGGCACTTCCGAATCGGGTTAGGGGTTTGCGGAGGAGGAACACGAGAACGCCTGCAAGAAAGTCGGCTTGCGTGGTGGACACGATGTGGAACGACCAAGGATTGCCGAGGTACCAGCCAGCGAACGCCAGCGCGCCGAGCACCAGCGCCAGGCCGGTGATCCCGATGAATGGCACACAAAGCGCGGCAAGTGTGTAGAACACCAACTCGCGCTCGAGTGTCCAGCTGACGTCGTACGTGGGAGCGCCCTGCTGCGGCAGCAAGGTCATCGAGTAGATGAAATGCCCCAAAGTTTGAGGTGCGTACTTGCCCCAGGCGATTAGGCCAATCACAGCAATGAGAGTCACCCAGTACATCGGGTAAAGGCGGAACACCCGCTTAGTAGCGAATCCGGCTACGGTGAAGGAGGGTCTCGAGGTGACGAGGCAGATCACGTAACCGGATATGGCGAAGAAGAAGTTTACCCCGAGAAAGCCCCAGCGCGCGAGACCGGGAATCGGCAACCAAGCGCTTTCCGGATAGGCGCCGCGCACGGCTACGTAGGAATGAAAATAGGCTACTGACAGCGCGGCGAGCGCGCGGGCAGCCTGTAGTCCCTCCAGCTTCTGCTCCTGCCCCATGACGTTCTGCTAGCGATATCCGGGCGATCAATCAAGCCTGCACCATACACTAGGACGGTGGGACGCTGGCCGGCTTGACACTCCCGGCGATCCATAGGGGCTTGGCCGCACGCTTCGCGCTCTGCGCACCATTGAATGTTTGACCCGACGGGACGAACGTGAGCAAGCATCTCGTCACAATCTTAAGTAGGAAGATGCCGGTTTTCGCAAACCAAAGCCAGTTTTTCTGTGCAAATTCAACGTTGTGGGCTTGGCGCGCGGCTGCGCACTGGTCGGATAGCCTGGATTTGGCTATTGCGACAGTCCCGTGTCGTGCCGCGAGTGGTTGGGGCATCATCCGATATCGGGTTGTAGAAGGACGTTGCCTGCGTGCATTCTCTCCAATCCCCGCTGGATGAATTGGGTCGATCTCCGGGAGCGGAGCAGGCCTCGTCCGACGCCAACGCCGTTTGCTTCGCTGCGAGTTTCGCGTGCGCGATGTCAGCAACGTCAGGCGCATTATGCGCAATCGTGCGAAGTCCTTTGGGGGGTCCGCACTGGTTCGTGATCGTGAAGGCGTTCCTGCTGCTGGCAGCGGTCGTCTCGTGCGTCGTGGTGTTGGCCCCCAGGCGCGGACTGCAACAGCGCGCACGCCACGGCGGCATGGTTCTCGCGATCATCGCGGTGATGTTCATGCCGTGCCTGGCGTTGGTGAACCGCACCATTGCCGATATCCTCATCTACCCGATCTTGCTCGCGGCAATAGCCGCAGGGGCTTTGCGTTCAGTAGCGCTGGCGCGTAGCATGGCTCGGCGTACGTTGATGCTGGCCATCGTGTGTGGCTGCGGCGCGGGGATTGGCTACTTCTTCGTCGTGAACTCGCGAGGTTATGCGACCGTCCTCACGCCGGAACAGACGTTAACGGGCCTGCAGCACCTCGACACGCTATTTCATGCGTCCATCGCCAACATGCTGGTCAAGTATGGCGTGCTGAGCACGGGCCTCGATGGGCTTGCACACATCAAGTACCATTTTCTGTCTCACATATGGTTCGGCGGTCTGGGTCTATGGCTCCGTGTCAGCACGCTTGAAGCGTATTACATCGCCGGGCAAATCGTCGCCATTCCACTGTTGTTGTTCAGCCTGGTCTCGTCAACCAATCTGCTTCGGCAATCCAGCGCAGGACCGACAGATAGTGCACTGATCACTTTGGTGCCCCTCCTGCTTCTCCTCATCGTCGATCTGTGGGGTTGGACATCCTATCTCGTTTCCGAATCCTATTTCCTTGCGTTGATATTGTTCCTGCTTGGCCTGCCGTTGTTGGCGGAAACCGCTTCGGACCATTTTCGCTTGCGCCCGAGCTTGCAGATCGCTGCCCTCGTCGTGATCGGCGTCCTGATGTTGCTGTCCAAGATCTCCGTGGGGGCTATCTATTGGGCCGCCACAGGCTTTCTGCTGTGGCGACAGCTGGGTCTCACTTTGCTGAATCTGCTCGGGCTTGCGATCCCTATCCTTCTGCTGGTCGGAACCTGCGCCGCTTTCACCTCTCCGGATTCCGGAACCTATCTGCATGCTCTGCGCCCGCTGAGCTTTGTCCGCGAGTATCCGCAAGGCGCCCTGCCGAACATAGTAGCGAACCTGATTCTTCTGTGCGTGGCGTGGCCGATTTGGCGGTCCGGTTCGGGTCGGCAAAAGAAATTGGCTGAGGTGTTTGCAATCGTTGCGATTGGCGGACTGGCTCCGGCTCTTCTGCTCGATCTCGCGGGTGGTGCCGCCTATTATTTCGTGAATGTCGGCACCTGGGCGTGCATCGTGTTTGTAAGCGCCCATTTTGTCTCGATTGTCGGAGGTCGCCGCCCTCGCTTTGCCGGACCTGCTGTTGTTCTTTTCGCCATTCTTCTGGTGGCGCTGGCGACTGACGAAAAGAGGAGCAGCCTTCGAAAATTTGCAGCTCAATTCGAAGAGCTACGGGCCCGCGTTGGGGTGCTGATTGGCGATGCCGGCGTTGCTGCGCTTCCGCCTTGGCGACGAGTTGTTGCGCTTCTTGCTCCGGGCGACCCAGTTCGACGAAAGCTGGCCGAAGATCTGAAGCGGACGCCTGGAGCGCAGGCAAGGCAAACGCTGGTGTCACTGGGGGTGATGGACGATCTGCGCACCGCTGTCTTTGTACCTCCGGACAATCAGGCCTTCTGGTCCACATATCTCGACTGCCGGGGCAATCCGTTGTTTGTTCCCGCTGTTCTCGGCGTGCCGATGCTCAAGGGACTCAATCCTGCAGGCCTAAAATGCGCACGAGATCCATTCTACAGCTTTGCGGCTTACAGGCCTGACGCCATTTCCGAGGCGTCGACGGATCTGCAGCTCTGCGCCCGAGCTGCGGAGTTGGAGCTTCGTTGGGTGGTTGTTCTGATGACCCCGACCGCCGGCCGCAAGATCGAATGCCGAACCGAATGAACTCTAGGGCTGCTTCGCAACGACCACGCCCAAATCAAAGATCTCGGGAATGGCCGTCTTCCAGGCTGACAACGGATACACGTAGGAATCCGAAACGGGAATCCCGCTCTCTTCATACAGAGAGACGAGCTCGTTCAGCGGGCGCAAGAAACGGCCCGCCTCCATGCCGCCAATGATCTTCCGCGGAATCGATGCGTTTGGATGAACCGGAAGCGGATCGTAGGACATTATTGTCGCGTTTGGCCCGGCCAGCCGCTTGGCTTGGCGGACAAGCTCCAGCGATGTTGCGCGATCGACGTGATGCAGGACTCCCGCGATCATCACGTAATCGAACTTGCGATTGAGTGCTTCCAACGGCTCGGATGTAAACTTCAGGGTATCGAGGCGCTTATTGGCGATTTGCAGCGCTCTCTCATCGATATCTTGGCCGAGAAAATCGTTGGTGCGACCTGCAAAGGCTTCCGACACATTCCCGACGGAACAGCCGATCTCCAAGACGCTGCCGCCGGGATAGTGGGACAGGGCAAGCCGTTGCTTCCCATATGTTCCGCCAATCAGCTTTTGCGCTGCCAGCCAAAGATGCAAATACATTGAAATCCTCGTCGCTTCGCCGCGATTCAGTGCGGCACATGAGCCGCCATACAGTACTGCGCGCCGAGCGGCAGCCAACCGAGGCTCGCCTCCAGCTTGTGGAAGAAGGGGGTGTCGAACGGGGTAAAGATGATGAATTGGCGCCTCGGCTCCACCAAGCCGGCGGCTCGGCATAGCTTGGCGAGGCGGCCCGAGCGGAGCAGCACCGCGTTCTGGTCGAACGGACAGCTCCTGACGATCTTCTGCGTCAGCGGATTGAGCGGATTGTGCTCGATAATGATGACAAGCCCGCCTGGTCGGACGACACGGGCCGCCTCCACAAGAAACGCTTCCCAGTCGTCCGGCGGCACATGGTGCATCACGGCAATGGCGTATGCCACGTCGAAGCTGCGGTCAGGGTAGGGAAGCTGCACCCCCTCATAAACGTCGTAGTGAACGTCCGGGTTGGCGGCCCGCGCCTCCTCGATCACCGTACCGGCGACATCGATGCCCGTGAGTTTGATGCCGGCCTGCGTGGGCCGCAGATGCGGATGGATGAGACCTTGTCCGCAGCCGATGTCCAGCACGTCGAGCGACTGCGATGGAGCCAACTTGCGCTGCGAGCGGAAGGTGGCGAACACGTCTAGCAGGTAGCGTGCCTTCGCCCGTGTGAAGAAATCCTGAGGCTGACCGCTGAAGGCGACCGCATTGTCGATCTGTTGGCTGTAGCCCTCGCGATATTGGTCGAACTCTGTCATCGCGCTTGCCTCGTCTCGGTCCGGCGAGAAAGTATGTCAGCCGCGTCGCTGGTGGCAGCGTAAGGCCGGGTAAGCTGCGACAGACGGCCGAGGGATAAGTCCGGCACGTTGACACTGTATTCGATCACCGTCATCGGCCGCGACCGCACCTGATTATAGATGCGCCCGACATATTCGCCGATGATGCCGAGAAAGATGGCGTTTAGGCTGATGCCGAACAGCAGCAGCACGGTCGTGGTGGCAAATCCCGCCGGCCAGTTGATACCGAAGAGCAGCCGCGAGAAGATGTAGAAGAAGCTGGCGAGACAGGTCAGCAACGAGATTCCCAGTCCGACAAAGGCTGCAAGACGAAGCGGGAAGATCGAATGGGTGATCAGCCCGTCGACCGCAAGCGCCATCAGCTTCCCGAGCGGGAACTTGCTGACGCCCGCCTGCCGCGCTTGCCGGTCGTAGGCAACGCCGACCTGCTTGGTGGCGAGCAGCGAGGTCAGGCCGCGCGTATAGGGCGCGACGTCGTTGATCAGATGGAGTTGATCCAACACGGAGCGGTCGATCAGCCTGAAATCGCCGCTGTCGAGCATCAGGTTGTCGTCGGACAGACGTTTGAGCAGCCGATAGTAGAATCGCCGTGCCCATTGCAGCAGCTTGCTCTCTTGCCGAAAGCGCCTGATGCCCACGACGACGTCGTGACCCTGCTCCCACAGCTCCAGGAATCGGGGGAATACCGAGGGCGGATCCTGGAGGTCACAGTCGATCTGGATGGCGGCGTCTCCAGAAGCCAGACGGTAGGCCGTAAGCACGGATCTCTGGAATCCGAAGTTCCTGGCAAAGCGCACTGCGCGGACGCGCGGGTCCATCGCGGCCAGTTCGGAGATGATTGCGATCGATGCATCGGTGCTGTGATTGTCGGTGAAGATGATCTCGAACGCGTAGCGATCCTCCATCTGCTCGAAGACATCGCGAACGGCTTCATAGGCCCTGCGGATATTCCCTTCCTCGTTGAAGACGGGAATCAGGATGGAAATGAGCTTGCGGTCGCTTTCGACAGGCGTCCTGCGCATTACTTGCTTTGTCCGTTCGTGTCTGAAGGGCTTCGTCCGAGAGGTGATGTCAGCCGGACATGCTAGTACCAGATGCCGCGCACCGCGCAAAGCCATCCGAATTCTTCCCACGGCAAATTATGCAATGTTGCGAAGGACATATGCTTGATTAATGGGGGGCGTTCCAGTAAGGGTCGCCCGGCGCGCTCGATGTCGCGCCAGCACTTGCGGGTGCTCTTCCGGAAATTTGCAGTAATCCGATGTCGCGACTAAGGTTCCGAATGCCCAACGCCTCACATCATGACATCCCGACCGGAAAGCTGACGCGCTGCCAGGTTTGCGGCTCCGAACGGCTCGAACTCGTGATCGACCTCGGTCATCAGCCTCTGTGCGATTCGCTTCCCTCGAAGGCGCAGCTCGACGGCCCCGAGACCAGCTATCCGCTGCGCCAAGTCTGGTGCCGGGATTGCTCGCTGTCGCAGATCGACTACGTCGTTCCGCCGGAAGTCGTATTTCACCCCGAATACCCCTATCGCTCTGGCATCACCAAGGAGCTTGCGGTCTATCAGGATGCGTTCGTTCAGGATGCGGTTGCAGACCTCGGGCTCAAGCCGGACCAGCTCGTCGTTGACATCGGATCCAACGACGGGACGCTGCTGTCCGGTTTCAAGCGGCGCGGCATGCGGGTTCTCGGCATCGAGCCGACCAACATAGCGCGCATCGCGCGGGAGCAGGGCGTCGACACGCTGCAGGCCTTCTTCGACGAGGAAACCGCGCGCAAGGTCGTGGAAACGCACGGCCAGGCCAAAGTGGCGACCGCGACCAATGTCTTCGCGCATGTGGCGCAGCTCGGTGGCTTCATTCGCGGCCTGGAACGGCTGCTTGCGCCCGATGGCGTCTTCATTCTCGAAAACCACTATCTGCTCGACGTCATCGAGGGCGGCCAGTTCGACACGATCTACCACGAGCATCTGCGCACCTATTCGCTGAAGTCGATCGTGAAGCTGTTCGAATTTTTTGATTTCACCTGTGTCGATGCCCGGCGCGTCAGTCGCTATGGTGGCAACATCCGCGTCTACGTGGCGAAAGGGCGCGGACGCCCCGTCAAGCCCGCCATCGCCGAGCTTCTGAAGGCCGAGGATGATTTCGGCCTCTCGCGCCCGGAATGCTACGAGGCCTTTCGCGCGCGCGCCGAGAAGGTCAAGCTCGATCTGCTGGAGCTTGCGCTCGACTGCAAGAAGAAGGGGCTCAGCTTCGTTGGCAATTCGTGCCCTGGCCGCTGCAGCACGCTGCTGAACTACGTGGGTATCGATCGCATGCTGATGCCTTACATCTGCGAGCAGCCCACTTCGCTCAAGCTCGGCCTGCATCTGCCCGGTAAGCAGATCCCGATCGTCGACAACGAGCGCCTGATCCGGGAGCAGCCGGACTATGTGGTACTGCTGGCCTGGCACTACGGTCAGCCGATCGCCGAGCAATTGCGGGCGAGGGGACTGAAGTCGAAATTGGTCATGCCGTTGCCCGAGGTCCGCATACTCCCGGATTGAGCGGTGCGCCGGAGATCAAGCCGGTCTGCGCGGGGCTGCGTCTGGTAGGAATGGTGTCATGAAAGCGATGATCCTGGCCGGAGGACTCGGCAGTCGCCTCAGCGAGGAGACCTCCGTGCGACCGAAGCCGATGGTGGAGATCGGCGGGCATCCCATTCTCTGGCATATCATGAAGATCTATTCGTCGTTCGGCATCAACGACTTCGTGATCTGCCTTGGTTACAAGGGATACCTCATCAAGGAGTACTTTTCGCATTATCTGCTGCACACCTCGGACGTCACGATCGATCTCAAGAACAATCAGATTGACTTTCACGCCAGCCGATCGGAGCCATGGCGCGTGACGCTGGTCGACACCGGGGCGGAAACCGAGACGGGCGGCCGTATCAAGCGGGCGCTGCCTTATGTCCGCGATGACGAGGCGTTCTGCCTGACTTACGGCGACGGCGTCGCCGACATCGACATCGCAAAATTGGTCGCATTTCATCGCTCGCACGGCAAGCTTGCGACGGTCACCGGCATTCGTCCGCCGGGGAGGTTTGGCAGCCTCCAATTGGAGGACACCGTCGTGAAGGGATTTACCGAGAAGCCGCTCGGTGACGGCGGATGGATCAATGGCGGATTCTTCGTGCTCAGCCCCCAAATCGCGGAGCTGATCGCCGGCGATTCCACGATCTGGGAGCGCCAGCCGCTCGAGCGATTGGCCGCGAGCGGAGAGCTTCGCGTATTTCGCCACGAAGGGTTCTGGCAATCCATGGACACGTTGCGAGAGCGCAACCTGCTCGAAGGGCTTTGGAAGGGAGACAATCCGCCGTGGCGCGTGTGGACGTAAACCCGGACTTCTGGCGGGACCGGCGTGTCCTCGTGACCGGTCACACCGGTTTCAAGGGCTCCTGGCTAAGCCTATGGCTGTCCACCATGAGTGCGCGCGTTTTCGGTTTCGCTCTGGCGCCGCCCACCTCGCCGTCCTTGTTCGAGCGAGCCGAGGTCGGGGCTGTCGTAGACGATACAAGGGGCGATGTCAGGGACATCGAAGCGCTCTCCCATCTCCTCGCGAGGAGCAGGCCCGACGTTGTGTTTCACCTGGCGGCACAATCGGTCCTGCGGGAATCCTATATTGATCCGGTCGGCACGGTAGCAACCAACGTGATGGGGACGTTGAACGTGCTGGAGACGGTGCGCCAGCACAATCTCAAGGCAAAGGCGGAACGATCGGGTGACGGCGTCCGTTCGCTCGTCGTCGTCACCAGCGACAAGTGCTATGAGAACCGGGAATGGGTATGGGGTTATCGCGAAGACGAGGCGATGGGGGGCCACGACCCCTATAGCACCAGCAAGGGTTGTGCCGAGCTACTGCTGACTTCATACAATCGCAGCTTCGCCGAGCCACCCGCAGCCTCGGGCCGCGCCGGCAACGTCATCGGCGGCGGCGATTGGGCCAAGGACCGTTTGGTCCCAGACGCGGTTCGTGCCTTTGCGGCTGGACGTTCTCTCGAGATACGCCGCCCGCACGCAATTCGTCCGTGGCAGCACGTGCTTGAACCACTCTCGGGCTATCTACTCTTGGCGGAGGCCCTTGCGGTCAGGGGTGCGGCTGTGGCGCAGGGTTGGAACTTTGGCCCGGGACCGGAAAACGAACAACCAGTAGCGCGCGTCGCGGACACGCTCGCGGCGATTTGGGGCAACGGCGCGCATTGGCAACATGTGGGCAGCGATAGATTCCACGAGGCGACTTTTTTAAAGCTGGATTCTTCAAAAGCGCGAACACTGCTCGGCTGGCGCGCTCGGCTCGGATTTGAGGAAGCGTTGAAAATGACAGTCGATTGGTACAAGGAGGATTTGGCGGGGTCGGCTTCCTCGATGCATGATTTTACAGTCGGTCAGATTCGGGACTATTGTCGCGCGACCTAACCGAACGCGTCCGACGGTTCATAAGCTGAGGTGAGGAGAGTTAATCATGCGCCGGCTCACCGTGGCTTTGGTCGGCGGCGGACGATGGGGGCGAACGCATGCTTCTGTCTTAGCGCAGCTTTCGGACCGCGTGGGTCATGTACTGTGGGTGTCACGCCACAACGGCGAAGCCCTCAATTCGTTTCTCGCTGATTGGACGGAAGCGCGTCATCGGTTCACGCCACTTGCAAGCCTGGACGCAGCACTAGCTCTGGGTCCCGACGCTGCCATCGTTGCCACACCGGCCGCCGATCATGTCAAAACTGCCGAATGTCTCCTCCGTAGGGATGTGCCAACCCTAGTAGAGAAGCCGCTTGCGCTGACCGTCGAGAGTGCGAAGCGCCTGGTCGGTCTGGCGGCTGAGCGCAACGTCCCGCTTCTTGTCGGATTACATCTGCTCAGTGCGCCTTTCCTGCAACATTTCTTGGGCCTGTGCGCGGGACGTGCGATTGCCGCCATCGAATTGGAATGGCTGGATCCGGAGCAGGAGATCCGGCACGGCATCGTCAAATTCTCAAATCTCACGACGCATAAGGTCGACGAGATCATACCTCATCTTTGGTCGATGCTGCACCTGGTCGACAGCGCTGAGCCGCAACTGCACGCGGTGAAGCCGTTGGCGCAAGGTGCGGTCGAGGTGGAGCTGGTTCTGAGGCGATCACTTGCCATTGTCCGATTTGGACGAAGGGCTGCGGCGCGCAAACGAATGATTCGCCTCGAATTTGGCGACGGCGGCAAGGCTGAGCTTGATTTCACCGTCGAGCCCGGACGAATCTTGATCGATGGCGCGGAGTTTCCAAGCCCACATCTCGGCGACAAAATCGGGCCGCTTGCGACCGAACTGGCTGGATTCCTGAACATCGTCGACGCAAGTTGGGCCTTCTCGTCGTCCCCCCAACTGGCATCCCGTTGTATCGGCGCCGTCGAGCTGGCAGAAGCGTTGCGGACACGCCTGATTGCAGAAGAGGCGCAGGCAGTGTCAGCCCGTCTCGCGCGCGGGGACGCAATGGAGGATCCCGATATCTCGGCCTGGATTATCGATAATATTGCCCCGATCCTAGGCATCCAGGAACCACATGGCCTTGATCTGAGAAGGGAGCTTGCAGACGGCATCCTGAATGCCTTCCGAGCCGCGGGCCCGATGGCCAACGTCTGCGACCAGGGATTGCGCTCTGCAATCGCAACAATAAGACAATCGAAGTTCTTTGGTCATCTGTCGCTGAGCCGGTTGGCTTGAGGTTTCTGTCTTACATATCTTACATAAGAGCCGGCGCGAACGCCAAAGCGCGGAGGATGATGTGTAATTGTATCGCCTTCATTTCATTTCCTACAGACGGCTTCGAGTGCAGGACTGATCGTGATTGGAATAGAGCTCAAGTCAAGTAGAGCGTCACAACCAATCAGAGGCCGCCAGGATTGCCCATGACTGCTCTTGTCGTTAGTAGGCGCCGGTTCTGACTCAACCTTTGGCGAATTAGGCAGCGCGCGTCATCGGACACGCAAAATGCCGTTCATGGCCTATTCAGGCGGTCTGTGATACGTTGCGTGTCGAGGGAGACCGATTATGATCATTAGCATTACCGCGGCTGCGTTCGCTCTTCATTTTACGACCGTTGTGACGCACCACACTCCATCCGAGGTTCACACCGTCCAATACCGTGTCCCCGCCCATCCGCCTCCGTGCGGTCACGGCTGGGATCTCAGCGCTCGCGACGGAATGTGCTATCCAAATGGCTACCTGCTCCCTCAAGATATGGATGCCTATCGTCGCCGGTATGATCGCCGCGGGGGGTATTATCGTGGCGGAAGGTACCCAGTACCATGCGGCCACGGTGCCGACGTCGATATAAGGGACGGGCAATGCTATCCCAATGGTACGGTGCCGCCGCAATTTCAGCAGGGCCGACAGGGGTACTACGGCGATGACTTTGAACCACGTCTCAGGCGCCGATATTACTGAAAAGCCTCCAACGTGAAGCACGTCTATCCGACACATAGAGGATCAAGGCGGGAAGGTCCAAGTGAATCTGCAGCGGATTTAGCGAGCCGAGGTCTGAGAGAGCAGGATGTCATCATGAATTGGGATAGGATCTAGGTGTGTGCAGCCCCTTGCCTAAGATGCATCTTTTTGACTGCCTGAGATTGCTGATCTCCTTCAGCAACAAAAGACGTCGTAGTTGAGCTCCGTTCAGCAGCGCTTCAAACACAGCCAAAATCTCCCTTGCCTGGACATGGACTTCCATGTTCAGCGCATGCTCATCGAATCCGTAGAATCGGAGTCTAGCTTCGATCTCCGCCGCAGCAGATGGGTCGAGCTGCCAATCCAATGCGTTCTTGATGGTGTGGATTTCCGCTACTTCTTGTAAGTGGCAAGGCACGCCCAGCACATCGATGCGCCGGAGCGTCACCTCCACCGCTTTCTGCCGATATGCGCGGAGCAATCGATGTTGCAATACGCGGTAGCGTTGCACCTCCCAGGAAAGTTCGGCGATGTCGATGGCGAGAAGCCATTCGACTGCGGATTGAGGCTCAATGTCGCGGAAGATCGCGCCTTGGACTGCGCGATAATGCTCGATGTTCTCTCCGGGTAGCAGTTGAGGCGGAGGACACAGCGCCTGGAACTGAGAGGGCAGGACGCTCGCGAACTGCTCTTGATGCAGGCTAACGGGACCATTCATTGACGTGCCTCAGATGGCGAGCCTGATGTTTGTGCAGCGATGTTTGCTCCGTCGGTCAATTGGACTGGACTGGCATCCCAAAGGTGCTTCGCGATCGGCAGCGGCGAAATTTGCAGGTTGGTCCACCAGGCTCTTTCGTCTCCGTGTCGGTGCAGGGATTGATGATGCGATCGGCAGAGCGGCACGGTGAACTCGTCGCTGACTTTGCGACCTAAGGTGCGCGGCTGAGCGAACTTCAGGTGATGCGCATCAGCAGGTGTCTTCTGGCAAACCAGACAGCCCTGGCTGCTGATAAAAGCGAGGTGATCCTTGCTCCGCCGCCGAGCCGGCTCTTTGGGAAAGGCAAGACCGACCTGCTCGCCGAGAGATGTGGTGGCAGGTGCGAGGACGTCGCCGCTTGTCTCTGAAGAAGATGGCTCAGGTCGAGGCCGTCCAACAACTGACACTGCCGGCTGCCCTCCCGGATCCATGTCTGGAAGGGCAACTTCCTCGAGCGTCTTCTGATAGGCGGCCTCAAGCACGCGAGCGTCCCCCTCTAGCAGAGTGTTCTTGAGGGGGAGGCTGATCCTTGCCCAGGCAAGCAGTGCGTCGTGGTCCTCCTGGGCGGATAGCTGGCCCAGGAGCGTGTCCAGGAGCTCGGCGGAGCGTTCGGGAGGCAACATCGGGGGCCGGTTCAGGACGCGTCCAGGTGGCTTTCCTTTCGGTCCTGGCAGGGTCTAGGGCTCGCGCGCCGCCGGAGACCCCGTTATTGCATCAGGCGTATCCAAATCGTCTTCGCCGGCGATCCCGACCAAGGCGAACAGGGCATACCGGCGGGCATAGGTCAGCGCCGCCCCCATCCGGTGCGGCGCCTCGACCTCCTTGGAGGCGCAGACCGGTAGGTCTGAGGAGATCCATTCTCCGGAGGCGTGGGCGAGCAGGGTGGTGAGATGGATTTGGCCCGTGACCTGTTTGATCCGCGTGGTCTGGATGGTCGCAATCTCCTGCTGGCTCAACGTCTTGCGGACAATATCGAGCCCTGAGGCCAGAGATGCGTAGCGGAAGGTTCGATCGTCCTCTCGCGGAAAGGGCGACCGGATCACGGCGGTCAGGGTCTTCTCGGGGTTTGTCAGGTCAGCCTGGGCCCGGGCGAGGGCAGCAGCGATGGTCCCGATGTGCTCACTGGACTGATGCATGGGATCCCTCGGTCGCGTGGGCTTCGAAGTTGATTGCGCCGGATTTGGAGCGCTTGGCCATGATCCCGTGCCCGGTGGCTTCCTTGTCGTCTCCCGGCATGAGGGCTTTCAGGTCGGCCTTCGCTGATTCATGTTGCCCGTGGGCCTCTCGGGTTCGCAAATAGGTGGCCGCCAGCTCTGCCCATTGGTTGGAGGTGGACATGTCGACCACTCTGACAGCCTCCAGTCTTGGGCGAGGCGTCTCGATGTTGAACAGAGCGGGAGTCTCGCCGCTCTGGACACAGCGCCAGAACTTCTTCTCGGCGGTCAAAAGGAGATGCTGATAGAGCGGGTCGGCGTGCACCTTGATCTCCACCCACTTGCCCCGCCGGTAATGATCGAGAGGACTGCGTTGCGGCTGGCTGTGACCCACATGTTATGCTGCAGCTGGGCCATGTGCTTCTCTGCCGCCGCTTCCTCGGAGAAAGCCCAGGGCAGCATGAATTTGGTTTCAAAGACCGCGCTGGTTTGCTCAACGGTCCCATCCAGGGTCGCCGCCATCCATTTGTGCACGGGATGACGAACACGCTTCTGGATGTCCTTCACTGTGAGTCCGCTCACGCGCTGATACCAGGCGCGGTTCAAGACCTCCATCACAGTCCCGAGTTGGACAATCAAATTGTCCGAGAGATCCTGCGGCTCTGCTTCACCGCGCTTTTCGCGCCAAAGGCGAATGAGACTCTCTTGATCATCTCCCATGATGATGCGGGCGTCTGAGCCGCCAATGAAATGCCGTCGGTCATTTGGGTTGAATCTGATGATGTGATTGGGCGCGTCCGCGCCATTCGTTTGAACCGTTGTCACCGGTATCTCCTACGCGAGAACAAGCGGCTGTACATGCCGCACTGCCCGAAGCCCCGCGTCCGCGAGGCGAGATACCGGCGCTATAACCGGCGTTGGCGCCCGGCCGACTCAGTAACGCTCCAATCGCTTGAGAATGCCAGTCCTTTCAGCAGCAACATTGTTGCTTCCTTTAGGGGCAAGAATGGCTCTTGTTCTCACGCGTTTGGGGCAGGGGCGACGGGAGGCGGACCAGCATCAAAGCGACAAAACGAAGCCAATCTACGCTTCAACAGCAAACAGCTGGATGCAAGGCGCGGGCGCAGAGGAGGATCTTGTCCACCCGCGACTTGTTGAAATGGAGCAGTGATTGTCGGAAGATAGGCAGTATTGTTCCGAACGTGGGTGAATGAGCTTTGAAGCGTCCAGCAGTTTTCTTTGATCGTGATGGCGTCCTCAATGAGGACGACGGCTATGCTTTTGATCCGGACAAGATCCGGTGGGTGGAAGGAGCCCAACAAGCCGTGAAAGCAGTCAATGACGCAGGGTACTTTGCCTTTGTCGTAACGAACCAATCAGGAGTTGCGAGAGGCTATTACGAGGAGCGGCATGTTCGCAACCTGCACGAATGGATGTCGCGTGAGCTTGCTATTGTTGGTGCGCATATCGATGCGTTCGAGTTCTGCCCACATCACCCCGATGGACTGATTGAGCGATACCGTGTCCTCTGCAACTGTCGCAAGCCGCAGCCGGGGATGATCAGAGCCCTGCTTGAACGGCACTCAGTGGATCTCGATGCAAGCTTCATGATCGGGGACAAGCAGAGCGACCTTGCCGCAGCGCGGGCGGCTGGCATCGCGGGCTGTCTGTTTGATGGGCCTAACCTCCATACCTTTATCGCCCCGCTGTTGACGACTTGGTCCCGCGATCTTCCTCATCAACATCGCGGGGTCGCGAGAACGGAGGATTAGCGCCGTCGATTAGCGATCGAGATCGGTCGATCACGAGCTCTCGAAATCAAGGAGGGAAGTTGGCGACAAGGAAGCAAATCGAAGCCAATCGCGCAAACGCGACAAAGAGTACCGGCCCGCAAACAAGTGGTGGGAAGGCAGCATCGAGCCGCAACGCTTATCGGCATGGTCTATCACGTTGGGACGATTCCGAAGGTTCTGGTTGCGCCGGATTCGATGCACTATTTGTGGAGGAGTTCAAAGGCGCCGGTATGGAGCTCGCGCTTCAAGATCTGGTTCAGGCCAGGCATCGACAGGATCGCCTGCGAACTCTTCGGTTAGGTCTGATCTTAGCCGTCATAGAGGGCGCTGAACCAAGGCAAATGAGACGTCTGTCGAGCTTGGAGCGTTATGAGAAGGTGGCCCTGTCGCGGCAGCGGCGAGGGCTCAAACGAATCAGGCGGAACAACGGATGAGGACCTCAAGCTGGCCGGGTCCATAGAAGCGACGGGGCGGTAGTACGCCGGGAAACATCGCCCCGATTGGATAGTGCATCGTTGCCAGATTTATTCCGAAGTCATGGAGCCGGTATGAACTACATTTACCCCCGCCATCGGCGGCGGCCACCATCGGCCCCTTCCTGCTCTACGCGATCGTGCGGCCGACTCTGCGTCGATCCCCGCCGGTCGATGAGGTTCCTCGCTGGATTGATTCAAGTCCGAGCTGCCAATGGAGCTACTTGGGTCCGCATTTTGGTTGGCGCGGCTAAACAAGACGCCCAATGGCCGTCCTCGCTGGGCGTATCGAAAAACCGAATTGGAACTTGCATCGTCGGGCAAAACAGTGGTTCATAGGGTGCTGGTCCAGCGCAAATGGAGCCCAGCCAATGGCCGACGAATGCAAGTCTTTGTCCGATCTGCCGGAACTAGCGAAGCTTAACGGAGAATTCCGAAGGAATTACGGGAAGGTTCTCGGAGCCTTTCTGTATCTGCGCTCAATCAGCGCTGCCGGTGGGCGTTCCTGGTTCTGGACTGCATTGCTTTCGGCCGCTTGCTCGACGGCGCTAGCTTGGCTCGGGAAGCGGATGCTGCTGTGAGCAGCCAACTGATAGCTTCCCAACAGAACGCTATTGCCCGTCGAGAAACGATAAGGAGGCCCTCGATCTCGCGTGCAAAGGAGGAGGCGATCTCTGGAAGAGTCGCCTAAACCATACCGCCAAAGTCGATGCCTTCCTTGGCAAGCTCCTCGGCTTCCTCGGCGGAAGCGGCGGGTTTCGTATCAAGGTAGGGATGCTCAGAGGTTGGCAGGATGGTTCGGATGTTTTGACCATCCGCCCGTGTGATGCGGGCAACCCAGCGCTTATGGCCGTGCTCAAACCGCTGGATGTGATACTGCTTGTACGTGATCATGAAACCCGAACGCAACTGACGTTAGCACAGGCCTTATCTACATGACCCGGCGCCGCCGCACAACGGGTGTTAAAGCGCAGTTAACGTTCGCGAGTCTAAACCGACCCATTTCGTCGGTCAGGTTCATAGAAAAGCCCGCCGACTTGGAAGACGGCGGGAGTTAACTGAGATTACGACCGCATAAGTGGCCGCCCCATGAGGATAGCACGGCGGCTCGCTGGCGTGAACGGGGTCGCATGCCCGTTTATTAGCTCGTCCATGCAAAGTCTGCGGTCCGATACGAGGCGTCCGGTTAGAGAGGGCTATAGTTCGCGCTTTTGACCGCCGACCGCCAGCTTCAGCAACACCCTTCCTTTCGGCCTGACGCAATCCGCTCTGCAATTTGTCATGGGCAAGTCGGGACGCATCGGATACCTGCATGGCTGCTCGTCGAAGCAACGCAGCGCGAAAAGCGCGAGAAGGCTAGTCGCGATGGCGGCTCGCGGAGGCGAGGTCGCGCGCGGCAAGCTCCAATTCAAGGTCAGTGATCCGCTCGAAGATGTGAGCGGCGATCGTCTCCGACTCCTGGATGGTCAGCGATCGGATTGCCTATTGACGTGAGTTCATCCCTGAGGATTTTCGCGACAATCGACCTAACACTCATAGTAGGTATATCCCAAATGCGAGCATCAAAGCTCAGCCCGAGCGCCAGCACAAGGTCTCAAATCCGGCTTTGCCGGAGATCAGCGCCGCCGGCGGATGTTTCTGGTTTTGGATCGTGGCGCTTTCTGCCGCTTGCTCCTCGGGCCTTGCGCGATGTGAGAAGTAGGATCCGGCTTTATGAATCGGCGGACGACGGCTTGGATTAGGCCATTGACTGTCTTGAAACGCGCAATCCCCCGCCGCGCTCGTGACTTTTCGGAAAAGCGGATTGTGCGTTTCATTTTGCCGTCGGTGGGCAATAGTACGTAGTCGAGTACTGTCTTGTTGTGCTCGGCTAAGCGGATGGCGGCGATCCAGCCGTGAGGAAGGCACGCCTCGCGCTCGATACTCCAGCACGGTGCATGCGTTGGCTTTTGGCCAGGGGTCCAACGGGCGGCCCTGACTGATAGACAGGCCATCCCGTTCACGCAGACGCAATCGCTCCAGCCTCCCGAACTGATCCGCCCGCCTGCCGCCTTGATTGCAGCAGCGGCCTGTTCGACAAGCTTTGACCTGAGCTCGGACCAGACAGGACGAGCGTCGAGAAATTCGTAATTTCGCTTCGGCGTGTAGCCGAGCAACCGATAAAGATTTCGAAAGTTGCCAAAATGGGTTTGGCAGGTCGCAGAGCAGGGCAGTCCCGGAGTTCGATCGATAATAGCCGGTGTCAAGCGGCCTTCTTTGAGAAGAGTTTTGCGCAACCGCACGAGCATTTCCTCCTCCGTAAGGTCAACGCGCCGCTCTTCGATAATCTTCCTGACGCTGAAGAAAACCTCGTGATCAATGATCGGTTCGATGCAGCCCTCGCATCTGATCCATTGCTCAGGCGGATTCCTCACCGCGACCTGTCGGAGCTTTTGGGACTTCCGGTTGAAGATGAGGTTTCCGATATAGCTCTCGTTTCTGAGAACAGTGCCAACGGCGGCGCGGGTCCATGCCGCGCCGGTACTCGAGACGAGCCCTTTCTGGTTGAGCTCCCACGCGATCACCGTCTCGGACCTAATCTCCAAGAACCGTTCGAAGATCCACTTCACGACCGCGATTTCCATGGGGTCGCCCGGTCTGATACGAATGTGGTCGGTCAGGATGTACTTCCGCTCGCCCTTCTTCATCACTCGTCTGGTTTGCATCTTCTCGTCGACGAGCTCCCGCACCAGCGCATAGCCGGCACGTCCGCATGGCTTGTAGCCCAGCCGCGCAAAGCGGCATTGACCGGCGTAGACCTTCGCGGACAGCTCGCGGCTATACTCGGCAGCCATCACGCGCTTGATGTTTTTGACGATGCTCGCGAGCATGCTTCCATCGTTCTCGAATTGCTCAGCGCAATATGCAACCTTGATGCCCGCGCGCCGACAAACGAACTCATAGTGCGCGCTTTCATCAACGTCCTGGAAACGGCCCCATCGACTTACGTCATAGACCAGAAGGTGACCAAAGTCGGCCTGGTTGCTCTCGACATCCTCAAGCAATTGGAGGAGCCCGGTCCTGTTCTTGATAAGCAGGCCGCTCTCGCCCTCGTCCTTGTAGGTTCGTACCAGCGTCAGATGATGGGCGTGGGCGAAGGCGGCGATGACGGCAGCCTGATTTTGGATCGAGTAGTGCTGCCGGTCGGTTGACATACGGACATATTGCGCTGCCCGTACGCTGAGGAGCGATTTTGGCAGATGAGCTTTGTGAACGATGAGCGCATTACTCATTTTCACCTCATCCGGACGCGAGCCACCAACACATAGAATAGCTTGCTCTGTCGCTCTTCAAGGATCCAAACACTTGTACGAGTTGGATTGCTGCGCTTGCGAATGGCATTTGTGGCTCTGGCCCGCGTGATCAACCGGTCAAGACCCATCCGGTCCGCCTCGCACTGCCAACGCGCCATGCGCAGCGCTTCCCGAACTGCTTACTTCTACCGCGGTTTCAGTGGGTTGACGATCTAGCTCGATCTGCTTTAGAGGCACGGTCGTCGCATCGGTGCGCTGACGAAGCGCTGATGCCTGATCTCGCGCAGCAGCAACGTGCGCTTGGTTTGTGCGGCGTTGAGCAGGCCTTCGAACAGCACCAGGACCTCGCGCGCCTGGATGTAGACTTCGGTGGTGACGGCGTCTTGATCGCAGCCGTAGGCGGCAAGGCGCGCCTCGATCTCGGTCGCAGCGATCGGGTCAGTGCGCCAGCTCAGGGCATTTTGCTGGGTGTAATACTCGGCCTGGGGTGCGAAGTCGGGATCGATCCCGACCATGTCGATGCGCCGCAGCGCCGCCTCAATCGCCTGTTGGCGATAGATCTCGAGCAATTTGTGCCGCAGCATGCGGTAGCGCTGGATCTCCCAGGACAGTTCGGCCACATCGATTGCGAGCAGCCATTCGATGGCGGACCGGGGCGCAAGGTCGGCGAAGATAGCCTGTCGCAGCGCGTGGTAATGCTCGAGATGTTCGCCGGGCAGCAGCAGGGGCGGCGGCGCCAAGGCGGCAAACTCCGCCGGGGGCGCCGTGGCGGTCAGCTCGGGCGCGGTTTGGAAGGGGCCGTTCATCGGGATGCGGTCTCCGCGCCCAGGCTGGCGAGGGCGGCTGCGCTGCCGCCCGCTGTCTCGGTCGGACCCTGCACCGGGCTTGTTGCCCACAGCTCCTGCGCGACCGGCAGTGGGGCGATCTGCAGGTTGGCCCACCACGCCCGTTCGTTGCCGTGCCGATGCA
This sequence comes from Bradyrhizobium sp. IC3195, assembly GCF_020193585.1. Taxonomy (NCBI): domain Bacteria; kingdom Pseudomonadati; phylum Pseudomonadota; class Alphaproteobacteria; order Hyphomicrobiales; family Nitrobacteraceae; genus Bradyrhizobium; species Bradyrhizobium sp. IC3195. The sequence continues at coordinate 42,579 of NZ_JADYVG010000016.1, forward strand.
GCTCCTCGTGATGGGCGCGGCACAGCGGCACCGTGAACTCATCGCTGACCTTGCGCCCGAGCGCCCGCGGCTGGGCGAACGTCAGATGATGGGCATCGCACGGCATTTGCCGGCACACCAGGCAGGGCTGCTCCCGGACAAACAGCAGGTGCGCCTTGCTGCGCTTGCGGGGCGGCTCCTTGGGATGAGCGAGCCCGGCCTCGGGTGGCGTGGGCTGCAGCGCGGCGTCGGCGTCCGCAGCCGCCGCCGCCGGCAGGCTTGGGGCGCCATCCAGGACGGCCGGTTGGTCGGTCTGGCTTTCGGCGGGACGCGCGGCGTCCTCAAGCTTGGCCTGATAGGCGGCCTCGACGCGCCGGGCATCCGGCTCCTGCAGGCTGTTCTTGAGCGAAAGGCTCGCCATGGCCCAGCCGAGCAGATCGGCGCTGGCGGGCAGCGCGTCGAGCTGGCGCAACAGCTGCTCCCGGAGTGCGGCGGACTCGCCCGGCCGCAGCACCGGGGCACGGTTGAGCGCGCCCTTGCCGGGCGCGACCTTGAGGTTGGGCGGTGCCGGGGGACCGGCGGCCGTCTCCGGGGCGTCCAGATCATCCTCGCCGGCAATCCCGACCAGCGCGAACAGGGCGTAGCGTCGGGCATAGGTCAGCGCCGCACCCATGCGATGCGGCGCCTCGATGTCCCGCGCGGCGCAGACCGGCCAGTCCGAGGAGATCCACTCGCCGGAGGAATGGGCGAGCAGGGTGGTGAGGTGGATATGGCCACTGGTTGGCTCGACCCGGGTGGTCTGGATGGTGGCGATCTCCTGCTGGCTCAAGGTCTTGCGCACGATGTCGAGGCCGCTCGCCAGCGAGGCGTAGCGAAAGGTGCGGTCGTCATCGCGCAGGAACGGCGAGCGGATCTGAGCGGTCAGGGTCTTTTCCGGGTTGGTCAGCGCGGCTTGCGCGCGGGCCAAGGCTGCTGCGATCGCCCCGATATGCTCACTGGCCTGGTGCATGGACGGCCTCCATCTCAACCGGATCAAAGCTGACGGCGCCGGCTTTGGAGCGCTTGGCGCGAACGCCGTGTCCAAACGCCTCCTTGGCATCCTCCGGCAGCAGCTTCTTGAGCTCGGCCTTGGCCACTTCGTGCTCGGCATGGGCCTCGCGGGTGCGCAGGTAGATCGCCGCACATTCGGCCCAGACATTGGACGCGGTCATGTCGACGACCTTGACGGCGGCAAGCCGCGGCCGTGGGGTCTCGATGCCAAACAGCAGCGGCGGCTCGCCGCTCTGCACGCAGCGCCAAAACTTCTTCTCCGCCGTCAGCAACAGGTGCTGATACAGCGGGTCGGCATGCACGGTGATTTCGACCCATTTGCCGCCGCCGGTGATGATGGAGAGAACGGCGCTTCGGGACGCGGTGACCCACATGTTGTGCTGCAGCTGCGCCATGTGCTTCTCAGCCGCGGCCTCTTCGGTAAAGCCCCAGGGCAGCATGAACTTGGCCTCGAACACCGCGCCGGTCGGGGCGACCATGCCGTCGAGGGTGGCCGCCATCCAGCCGTGCACGGAATGCCGTACCCGCTTCTGGACGTCGGTGATCGCGTGGCCGGTGGCGTGCTGGTACCAGGCGCGGTTGAGCGCTTCGGTGGCCAGGCCAAGCTGAACCACCAGGTTGCGGGTCAAATCTTGCGGCGCGATCTCGCCGCGCTTTTCCCGCCACAGGCGAAGCAGCGCGTCCTGATCGTCGCCCATAATGATGCGCGCGTCGGAGCCGCCAATGAAAGCTCGGCGGTCGTGGCGGTTCAACGTGATGACGGAGCGGGGCGCCGCGGCGCCGTCGGTTGCAATCGTGGTCACCGGTCTCTCCTTGGTTGACGCGGCTTGCCGCCGCACCGCCAAAACCCCCGCCGCTGCGAGGGGAAAGACCGGGGCCAAGGGCCGAAAGGCCGGTCCGGTGATTAACGCTCCTTTTGCGCGGGAATGCCAGTCCTTTCTGCAGTAATTTTGCGGCTCGTTTGGCGTCAAAAGCCTTGAAGTTTCAGGAGGTTGGAGCGAGCGTTCGGGGGCCGCAACCCGCCCCCGACGGAGGCGCTTGGACATGACGTCAGTTCGACAAATCGAAGCCAATCGCCGCAACGCCAAGCGCAGCACGGGGCCGAAAACGGCGGGTGGCAAGACGAGGTCCAGCCGCAATGCACTGCGTCATGGGCTGGCGCGAAGCGCTATCAGCGATGCTGCCGAGGCGGCGAATCTTGCCGTCGCGATTGCTTCCGGGCTCGGGCCTCAAGTCTCGGCGGATGCGGCGATGGCGCTTGCGCGGTCCAAGCTCGCGCGGCTGCACATCCGCAGCCTGCGGCAGGCGATGTTGGCCGCGCTTCTGACCGGCCCGCTGCCCGCCGATCTGAAAGGCCTCCAAGGGCTGGAGCGCTACGACCGCGCCGCTTTGGTGCAGCAGAAGCGGACGCTTCGCTTGCTAGGCTTCGCGCGCGGGTGAGGCAAGGCCAGCTGGCTTCGTTCTGGAAAATGGCCGCAGCGCCCGATGGCTGCGGCTCCTCCACTGCGCACCGAAGGTGATGGGCTTAGCGCTTGGGCTGCTTCGGTGCCGAACCCCGGGTCGACAGAAAGTCCCGGAACAGCCTCACGGGATCAACGCCCAGCGCATGGGCGATGGCGACAAATTCCACGACGTCGATCCGCCGTTCACCGCCCTCGTACTTCGCGATGAAGGATTGCGGGCGGCCGAGCTTCTTGGCCAAAGCATGCTGGCGAATGCCGGCCTTCTGTCGCGCTGCGACAAGAAGTTCGATCAGGCGGGCATGTTCCGCGGTTCTCAGGGACTTTTGCATGACCGCCGGGCCAGAGAATCGGCGGCGGTCAATTTGATCCTGAAGCTGGATTATCCCAAAACTGGATAAATTCGATGGCCGGAGCTATCAGTGGTGGCAGCGACGGGGCACCTGATGAAGGTTTCAGCAACGACGGTTCGGTACATCAAGCTCGGCGCCGGCGGCCGGTGGGAGAGCAGCCTGGACCGTGCTGAGCTGCACTTCGGATACGGTTCGGTGAGCCACGAACTTGCCATTGAAGGCGACCGGGCGAAGATCATCGCGAATCTGATTGCACTGGGCCGATCGCCACAGTCCGCGGCGCGCGACGCACAGGAGGTTGCCGACTTCTACGAATTGGACGAAAGGTGTCTTTGGATCACGTTCGCGCGCGATCATTTGTGGTGGACGTTTGCGGAGCCAGAGGTCACCTGGGTCAAACCTGATCCAACGCGTCCAGGCGAACGCTTCAGGACGGCCATCGTCGGGTGGCGCAAGACCGACATCAATGGGACACCGCTCAAAATCAATTCGCTCAGCACAAAGCTGACCAAGGTCGCAAGCTATCGGCGGACGATTTGCGCCGTGAAAGCGCAGGACTATCTGCTACGGCGGATCAACGGGATCGAGGAGCCGATCGTCGCAAAGGCGAGCCAAGCGCGAACCGCGCTGCTCGAGGTGACGATTGAGGCGCTGCAGCTGCTGCACTGGGCCGATTTCGAGACCCTTGTTGACATCATCTTTGCGCGCAGTGGCTGGAACCGGGTCTCCGTGCTCGGTGGCACCAAGAAGTTGGTTGACCTCGAGCTGGAGCATGCGGTGATCAACGAGCGCGCGGCGGTCCAGGTCAAGTCTGCCGCCAGCCAAAAGACCTTGGACGCCTATATCCGCCGGATGGACGCCACCGAGCAGTTCGACCGGTTCTTCTTCATTTGTCATTCGCCGAAGGGGGCGCTGAGCGCCCCCGACGACCGCTCTGACATTCACGTCTGGACCGGTCGCGAGTTGTGTTCGACCATCATGCGGCTGGGGCTGCACGATTGGGTGATGGAGAGGCTCGCCTAGCCAACCGCGATCGATTAGAGACGACAGCGTCAGACTGTGCCTTGGCCAGGATAGCCATCTGGCCGGATCTTCTCCGGGCTACGGGAAAGAATCTTCAATCCCCGTGGCAGGGGTGGAGTCGGCCAGGATGGTGGCCCGTAGTCGCGCGAACCGGGCCCTTGCTTCCTCTATCGACACCGGGTCACGATCGTTTTCGATTTTTTCACTTTCGATTTCGCGAATTTGCTCGGTCAGTTTCATTGTCATCCTCAAGGCTTTCTCATTGCCCTTGACCGCGAGATCGACTACTCGCTTCACCAATACCTCGTCTGTCTGGATACGCAATCGCTGTCCATCTTCGACAATGGTTCGCTTCCGCCTCAACTCGCGCGCAAAAAGTTCGATCAAAGAGAGACATTTTTTCGGCCTACCGCGTGGATTGCCGGACTGGCCGGGCTTGAAGCGTCGCGCTTTCGGAGGTTTTCCGTAGCCAACTGAATAGTTTTCGGATTTGCGCTTGGTCATTGCCCGCGCTCCCGTTGCTTGTCTGCGGCGATTTCGTCGAACAGGCGTCCGGTTGGGACATGGACCGCGCTTTGACCGGTGTGGCGTTGCCAGCGCCTTATCGCGACATCAACGTAACGCGGCTCGAGCTCGGTCGCATAGAGGCGGCGGCCGACCCTTTCGGCGGCCAGCAAGGTCGAGCCGCTGCCCAGGAAGTTGTCCAGAACAATGTCATTGCGTTCCGTGCAGTCGAGGATCGCATCGGCGAGCAACTGAACCGGCTTCACAGTGGGGTGTACGGCAAGCAGGTTACCTTCTTCGCCGCTCCGTTCGAAGCTATTGCATCCGGGATATTGCCATACGTTGGTTCTGAAGCGGCCATGTCGACCGAGCTCGACGTTGTTGCGGTGGGGCGCTTTGCCGTGCTTAAAGACAAAGACCAATTCGTGCTGGCTGCGATAGAGCGATCCCATGCCAGCGTTGGATTTGACCCACGCGCAGATGTTCTTGAGTTCGAGGCCAATGGCCTGGCCGGCCGCAAGAATCTGAGCGCAGTGACGCCAGTCCATGAAGATGTAGAGGAGAGCTCCCGGGGAGAGGTGCTCGGTCGAGCCGCGAAGATAGCCGCTCAGGAAAGCGGTAAACTCCTCATTGGACATTTCGCCGGACGCCATCGCAAACTCACGGTGGCGAATGCGTCCTTTGCCGGAGACGTGGCCGTGAACGGGGAGGTTGAACGGTGGATCGGTAATCACGGCGCGGGCGCGCTCGCCGGCCATGAGGGTGGAGAATGAATCGGACTGAAGCGCGCTCTGGCACAATATCCGATGTGGCCCGGCTTGCCAGAGATCGTTGACAGCCGAAACGGGGGCCGAGACCACCGCAGGAACAATGTCGGCCGGGTCCGGAGCCGGCTCAAGCTGCAGAGATTCGAGGCTCTCGATGCGAAAATCGATCTCTCCCTGGGAGAAGCCGGTGACCTCGAGACTGAACCCGAGGTCGAGCTGAGAGAGCTCCTTGAAGGCTTCTGCGACCGAGCGATCGTCCCAAGGCGCTAGCTCGCCGAGCCGCTGCTCAGCAATCCGGTAGAGTTCGAGTTGTTCGGGAGTGAGATGCGTGACCCGGATGACCGGGAGCTCGCGCAAGCCAAGCTGCAGCGCGCCATGGTACCAGATCAAACCGGCGACGATCACGCCCGCAGAATCGATGATAACAGGGCTGATCAAGCCCAATGTCTCGATGCATTTCGCGTATTGTTTCTTATGCTGATCGGTGTATTTGCGGAGCGATCGTCGTGGCGGCGAAATTGCCTCAATGGGTAGACGCTCGACCGGTCCCACTTCTGTGAAGACCTCGTTGTGTTTCGATGATGTAGTCATCGTTTGCTCCTATGGGTTGGCCTTGGCGCCGCACGCAGATGTTTGCTCGGGTGCCGGCCGGTTAGAAGCGTCAACATGGGTTTCAATTGGACGTGGGTGCATCGTCGATTGCCCCTTCGGTGCACTCGGTCCGCGCCCTATGCGCGCTTCAGCACGTGGCTTTGCCAGCCCATGCACCAGTCGCGCCAGGTCTGGTTTGAAGCATCGGTACGGGGTTCAATTAATTGTGTGATGTGCGTAGTCCGTTTTTATTCGGCTAGTTCAGCCGCGTCCTCGCTTGCGAGGTCGCGTTTTGGCGAGCTGTTCTGATAACAGGTGTGCGGATCGCGTGAGTTCGATCCAAGTGGTGGACCGGCCCGGCTTTTCAATCCCGTGCTTGAATGCCGCGCCATAGTCCTCGAAAATCTCAACGGCCGGGGCGGGGTCTTCCGCCGTCCGTTGATCCGACCAAATCAGTAGAAGCGCTGGTGAGCTCGTCGCCAGAACTGGACTCCCGAGTCTGGCTTGCAGCCGGATCTGATTCGGATCGAACAACTTGGCCGGATCGAGCCTCATGATCTTTTTGTGCTGGCGTTGCAGCGCCGGCCTGATGCGCCGCAGCGATTCGACAACAAACCTCTGCGGCCATCTGTGATTGAGCATGTGCAAGCCGATCAGCAACGCAAAGCTCTCATAGTCCGAAAACGGAACCTCGCCGCCCTTTCCCGGAGCATCGCCACTCACAAACGCGTAGTTTGCCAGTTCGGGTTGGTCCGATTGGGGACGCACGTCCAGCGCGCGGTCGGTGTCTAACAGGCGTTTCAGTCGCGTGACCACGTTCTTACGTGATTTGTCGTCATTCGCGCCGAGCCCCGCCGCAATGGCGTCCTCGATCTGATTGCGCTTGTATGCTTTCATAGAAGCATGGTATCAGGTTACATATAGGTGTCCAACCGCCGGACATCTTGGAGCGCTGCTCGCAATTGTGAGGGCGGGATAAGCCGCTTTGACGTTGCTCGCAGCCGACGGTCTGCGGCTGATTGCGCGTGGCGCGACGCACTCATGTGGCTGAAAGCCAGAGCTCCATCGCTCATTCCCATCGTTAAGTCGAGGCCCGCGCGTGCTCAATGCTGGCGTTGTCCTCCAAGATGCAGCCGTCTTCGCGGCCGGAAGCTGACGTCTCGGCGACGCCTCCCTGTTCGGGCCGCGCCACTTCCCTGATCCTTAGCGAAATTTTCCCTGTTCTGTGTTGGTGCCCGACCACCGCGATGCGGTTGAATTCACGGGGCGTTTCGGCCGTTTCTCACGTTGCGGTGGCGGCGTTTTGCGTGGGTTTCCCTGCAAAATTCCCTGTTGGCAGGGAATTGGCTTCTTTGGGGACTAGCGCTCGTCCGCGATGACCTTGCCGTCATTCGGCAGCGTGCCGGGACTGACCAGCTCGACGGCTCCGCCGAGCTTCGTGACGGCGCGCAAGCTCGCCGCGATCTCGTCGCGGAGCGAGTCGCCAGCAGTCGTGGCTTCCGCTCTCAACGTCATGGCGTCGGTCTCGCCTTGGCGCGTGACGATGAGGCGAAGTCTTCCGAGCCCCGCGTGGCGCTTGCCGATCTCGGCGATCTGCTCGGGCCGGACGAACATGCCCTTGATCTTGGTGGTCTGGTCGGCGCGGCCCATCCAGCCCTTGATGCGCATGTTGGTGCGCCCGCACGGGCTCGTGCCGGACAGGGCCGCGGTGAGGTCGCCGAGCGCGAGCCGGATCCAGGGATGGTGCGGGTCGAGCGAAGTCACGACAATCTCGCCGACGTCACCTGGTGCGACCGGATCGCCAGTGCCGGGCTTGACGATCTCCAGGATCAGGTCCTCGTTCACGACCATGCCTTCGCGGGCCTCGGTCTCGAAGGCGATGAGGCCGAGATCGGCGGTACCGAAGGCCTGGTAGGCATCGATGCCGCGCCCCTTGATCTCGGCCTGAAGCGAGGGCGGAAACGCTGCGCCCGAGACCAGCGCGCGCTTGATCGAGGAAACGTCACGCCCCGAGCTTGCGGCGGCATCGAGCAGGATCTTCAAGAAGTCCGGCGTGCCGCTGTAGCCGACCGGCCGGTAGGCCTCGATCAGCTCGAACTGCTGTTCTGTGTTGCCGGGGCCGGCGGGGATCACCGCGCACCCTAGCGCCCGCGCCGACGCATCGAAGATGAATCCCCCGGGGGTGAGATGGTAGCTGAAGGTATTGAGGACGATGTCGTCGGGGCGGAACCCGGCTGCGAACAGCGCCCTTGCGCCGCGCCAGGGATCGGCTTGTCGCCCTTCCGGCTCGAAGATTGGACCGGGGGAGGTGAACAGGCGGGCGAACGAGCCAGGCGCCGCCGCCACGAAGCCTCCGAAGGGCGCGGAGGCCTTGTGCAGGGCGGGCAGTTCCGACTTGCGCAACACCGGCAAATCCGCCAGAGCCGCCCTGGAGGTCACGGCGGCGGGATCGAAGCCTTTCAGCCGCTCGGCATAGGCCGGGGCGGCCATCGCGGCTCGCAGCACCTCCGGGAGGCGGGCGAACAGGTCGGCCTCGCGCGCGGCTTGCTCACGCGTCTCGCGGGCGTCGTAATGGGCGGTCATGGCTGTTCTTTCCGTGTTGGCATCCGTTGCGCGCCGCCACCGGCATGGCTATCAGACCGCCAGGGGCGAGGCTTGAAAGGGACCCGATGGCGGACGAAGGAATCATTGCGGCGGACGAGGCGTCGAACGTCGTTGCGCGCCTGAAGCGCCGTATGATCGACGAGGCGCTGCCGCTGTGGTCGACGGTCGGCTGGGATCACGCCGCAGGCGGCTTCATCGACCGGCTGCACCGCGACGGTGCGGCGGATGCCGCCGCGCCCCGGCGCGTGTTCGTGCAGGCCCGCCAGATCTGGTGCTACGCCAAGGCGGCACAGATGGGCTGGTATCCCGAGGGGCGCGCGATTGCGCTGAAGGGGCTGGAGCACCTGCTGGCCAAAGCGAAGGCGCCCGATGGCCGGCCTGGCTATGTGCACCGGCTGACGCCGGACGGATCGGTGCTGGATGCCCGGCGTGATGCTTATGACCACGCCTTCATCCTGTTTGCGCTCGCCAGCGTCTATGCGCTCGACCAGGATACGCAGGTCCGCGCCGAGATCGATGCGCTGCTCGCCTTCCTCGACGGACACCTGCGCTCGCCGCATGGCGGCGTCCACGAAGGCCTTCCGGTCTCGCTGCCGCGCCGGCAGAACCCGCATATGCATCTGTTCGAGGCGATGATCGCGTGCTTCGAGGCGACCCACGATCTGTCGTTCCAGAACCGTGCCGGAGAATTCTTCGCATTGTTCCTCGCCAACCTCTACGACAAGCAGAGGCACGTATTGTCGGAATATTTCGAGGAGGACTGGTCGAAGATCGAGCCGGTCAGCGTCGAGCCGGGCCACCAGGCGGAATGGGTCTGGCTGCTGAAGAATTTTGAACGCATCACGGGATGCCCGACCGGCCAGCGTCGTGCGGAACTGCTGGAGACCTCGCTGCGCTATCGCGACGAGGCGACGGGCTGCCTCGTCGACGAGGGCGACGCAAGCGGCAACATCCGCCGCAGCACGCGCCGGCTGTGGCCGCAAACCGAGATCGCGAAGGCGTGGATCGCGCAGGCCGAATCCGGCGAGGCGGGTGCGGCGGACGAGGCGCGCGCGGCGCTGGTGCGGCTCGAACGGCATTATCTCAGCCATCCCGTCAAGGGCGGCTGGTACGACCAGTTCGATCGCGACGGCAAATCGCTGATCGACACCATTCCTGCGTCGTCGTTCTATCATGTTCTCTGCGCGGTCACGGAAGCCGAGCAGGTGCTCGGCTAGGCTCCTTGTGGATCACAGCCAGCGCTTGCGCCGCTTGAAGCTCTTGAGGTTCTTGAAGCTCTTGCGCTGGTCGCCGGCGCCGCCGAGGTAGAATTCCTTGACGTCCTCGTTGTCGCGCAATGCGTCGGCGCTGCCGTCGAGCACGACCTTGCCCTGCTCCATGATGTAGCCGTGGCTCGCCACGGAGAGCGCCGCGCGCGCATTCTGCTCGACCAGGAGGATGGTGACGCCGAGATCGCGGTTGATCTTCTGGATGATCGAGAACACCTCTTTCACCAGCAGCGGCGACAGGCCCATCGAAGGCTCGTCCATCAGGATCATCTTCGGGCGCGCCATCAGCGCGCGGCCGATTGCGAGCATCTGCTGCTCTCCGCCGGAGAGATAACCGGCAAGGCCGGTGCGCTCCTTCAAGCGCGGGAAATAGCTGAAGACCATGTCGAGGTCGGCGTCGACCTCGCGGTCCCGGCGCGTGAAGGCGCCGAGCTTGAGATTCTCGAGCGAGGTCATGTCGGCGACGATGCGCCGGCCCTCCATCACCTGGAAGATGCCGCGGCGGACGATCTTGTCGGGATCGATGCCGTTGATCCGCTCGCCCTCGAACAGGATCTCGCCGCGCGTCACCTCGCCGTCCTCGGTCTTGAGCAGCCCCGAGATTGCCTTGAGCGTCGTCGACTTGCCGGCGCCGTTGGCCCCGAGCAGCGCCACGATCGCGCCCTTGGGCACGTCGAGGCTGAGGCCGCGCAGCACCAGGATCACATCGTCATAGACGACCTCGATGTTGCGCACGGCGAGGAGGGGAGCGGGTGCCATGGCGGTTGGCTTGGCGCGGGATGCTTCGAGGGTGTCGGTCATGCTTCAAAACTCCGCTGTCGTCGCCCGGCTTGACCGGGCGACCCAGTATTCCAGAGGCGCCTGAGATTCATCGAGAAGCCGCAGCGTACTGGATCCCCCGCCCGGGTGCGCAATTGCGCACAACGCGAGGGATGACAGTGTTCGCGTGGTGAAAGCAGGGCTCACCACCCCAGCCATTCCGGCTTGCGCGGCAGCTCGACGGTCTTGACCTTCTCGAGCTTGATCGTGCCGTTGGCCATCAGGTCGTTCAGGTCGGCATTGGTCGAACCGGAGACCTTGGTGCGATAGAGATCGACCTTGAGGGTGCCGCGATGGTCCTTGTTGGTCCAGGTCGAGGGATTGCAGACGCCGTCCATGCCGGCCGGCACCCAGTCCTTCTTCTGGTAGAAGCCCTTGGCGACGTTCTCACCGGTGGCACCTCCGTTCTTGGCGGCCCAGTCGAGGGCTTCCCTGGCGTAGAGAGCGCTACAGACGCCTGCGATATAGTGCACCGGGCGATAGGCCTTGCCGCTTGCATCCGATATTTTCGAGATTTCCATCACCGTCTTCATGCCTGGGGCGTTGCCGCCCCAGGTTACGGCCGTGCGTAGCGGGAAGACGACGCCGTCGGCGGCGTCAGCCGCGGTCTTGGCGGCGTTCTCGTCCATGCCCCAGACATTGCCGAGGAACTGCACGTCCACGCCGGCGGTCTTGCAGGCCTTGAGCACGGAGATGTTCGAGGCTGCGGTGTTGCCGAGATAGGCGTAGTTGGCGCCGGAGCTCTTCAGGCTGAGGCATTGCGCGGAGTAATCGCCGGGCGTCAGCGCGAACACGATCGGCGGCAGCACTTCGAAGCCGAGTTCATTGGCGATCGCCTCGCCGGCGGCCTTCGGCGCGTTCGGGTACGGATGATTGCCGCCCATATGGACGAATTTCGGCTTACCGCTCTTGCCCTTGGCCTTCCAGTCTTCCGCCGCCCAGGTCACCAATGCCCGCATCGCGTCCGAATAGCTCGGGCCGTAGAAGAAGTTGTAGGGCGCGGGTTTGGCCTTGCCGCTCACGCCTTCCGGATCGGTCAGCGCCGCCGCGTAGGAGGCGGAGATATAGGGAATCTTGTCCTGCGCAACAAAGCCGGTCAGCGCTTCGGTATCTGCGGTACCCCAGCCCATGATCGTTGCAACCTTGCCATCCGGCGCCGACCACTTCTTGTAGAGCGCGATCGCGCGCGGCACCTGATAGCCGTAGTCGTTGGTATCGAGGTTGACCTGCTTGCCGCCGATACCGCCGTTCTTGTTGATCCAGGCAAAGGTGTCGGCGACGGCCTGGCCGTAGGGCGTGCCAACGTCCGACGTCGCACCGGAGTAGTCGGCGAGATGGCCGACGGCGATCTGGGCCTGCGCACTGGCCGCAAAACCAGCGATCGCAAACGCGAGCGACGCGGTGCTTAAAAACGATTTGGTCTTCATGGGTTGGTTCCTCCTGTTATCGTTTAAGTGAAGTAGCCGTGCTCAATGCGAGAACGGGTAGAGTTTCCAATACGCCTTGATCTGTCGCCAGCGATGCGCGAGCCCATCGGGCTCGAACATCAGGAATGCGATGATGATCACCCCGATCGCGATCTCGCGCAGAAAGGTGATGTTGGTGTTAAGCGAGAGCGCCTTGTCGATCGCGCCGCCCTTCAAATGATGGCTGATGAACTCCATCGCCTCGGGCAGCAGCACCACGAAGGCGGTGCCCATCAGCGTGCCCATGACCGAGCCGGTGCCGCCGATGATGATCATGGCCAGGAACAGTATTGAGCGCTCGATGCCGAAGCCTTCCTGGGAGACCACGAGCTGATAGTGCGCGTAGAGCGCGCCCGCGATGCCGGCGAAGAAGGCGGCGAGACCGAACGACAGCGTGCGGTACCTGGTGAGGTTGATGCCCATGATCTCGGCGGAGAGATAATGGTCGCGGATCGCCACCAGCGCGCGGCCATCGCGCGTGCGCATCAGGTTGGTGACGAGGATGTAGCTCAAGAGCACATAGGCCAGCACGACGTAGAAATATTGCCGGTCGCCCCGCAGCGTGTAGCCGAAGATCGAGAACGGCTCGGCGCTCGCCGGCACCGAGCCGCCGGAGAACCACTCGGCGCGCGAGAAGAAGTCGAGCAGGATGTATTGCGCGGCCAGCGTTGCAATGACGAGGTAGAGTCCCTTCAGCCGCGCCGCGGGGATGCCGAAGATCAACCCAACCAGCGCCGTCACGAGTCCCGCGAGCGGGATCGCGAAGAACACCGGGATCGGCGCATTATTGGAGATGTAGGCCGAGGTGAAGGCGCCGAGCAGGAAGAAGGCCGCGTGTCCGATCGAGATCTGGCCGGTGAAGCCGACCAGGATATTGAGGCCGAGCGCCGCGATCGAGAAGATGCCGATCTGGATCAAAATGCTGAGCCAGTAGCCGCTGAAGAGTTGCGGCGCGAGGCAGAGCAGCGCGACGCCCAGAATCGCGAAGTTGCGGCTGGTGGTGGTCGGGAAGATCGTGGTGTCCGCGGCGTAAGTGGTGCGGAAATCACCAGCGGGAATGAGGGCAGGGCCGGCCATAGATCAGATCCGCTCGATGTCGTGGGTGCCGAACAGGCCGTAGGGCTTGATCATCAGCACGATGATGAGAACGTAGAACGGCGCGATCTCGTAGAGATTGCCCCAGTGCAGATACTCGCTGTCGACATATTGGGCGACGTTCTCCAAAAGCCCGATGATGATGCCGCCGAGCACCGCGCCGCCGACGGAATCGAGCCCGCCGAGGATCGCCGCCGGAAACACCTTGATGCCGTAGGCAGCAAGGCCCGAGGACACGCCATTGACGACGGCGACGACGACGCCGGCGACCGCCGAGACGGTCGCCGAGATCGCCCAGGCCATCGCGAACACGCTCTTGACGGAAATGCCGAGCGACTGCGCCACCTGCTGGTTGAACGCGGTGGCGCGCATCGCAAGGCCGTACTTCGACGCGCGGAAGAACCAGGCCATGCCGATCATCATCGCGACCGACACCACGAGGCTCATGACGTAGACGGTCTGGATCTGCAGTCCGAACAGGTCGACCGACTGGCTCTCGAACACGCGCGGGAACGGCTGCGGATTGACGCCGAACATCCATTTCAGCGTCGCCTGCAGCACGGTGGAGAGGCCGATCGTCACCATGATCACCGAGATGATGGGCTCGCCGATCATCGGCCGCAGGATCAGCACCTGCACCGCGACGCCGAACACGAACATGAACACCAGCGTGATCGGCATGCCGATCCAGAACGGCACCTGGTATTTCGCCAGCAAGGCCCAGCACACCCAGGCGCCGACCAGCAGCAATTCACCTTGCGCGAAGTTGACGACCTGCGTCGCCTTGTAGATCAGCACGAACGACATCGCGACTACGCCATAGAGCGTGCCGACCACGAGGCCGTTGACCAGGAGCTGGATGAGGAAGGCGGTGTTCATGTTGAGTGACTCGGCCCGTCATTGCCGGGCTTGACCCGGCAATCCATCGATGAGGAAGGAAGACTGTTCAGAAGAGGATGGATGTGCGGGTCAAGCCCGCGCATGACGAGGATCTGTATCACTCCGCAGCCTCCGCCATGTGCCCGTGCCCGCCGAGGTTCACCACGCGCAGCGTCGTTCGCACCCGCTGCGTGGTGCCGTCCTGGAAGCGGATCACGGTGTCGACGGGGATGTCGGAATCGCCGCGGTAGATGGCATCGATGATGCCGGCGTATTTCTCGTTGATGACGCCGCGGCGCACCTTTCGCGTCCGGGTGAGCTCGCCGTCGTCGGCGTCGAGCTCCTTGTAGAGCAGCAGGAAGCGCGAGATGCGCTGGGCCGGCGGCAGCGTGGCGTTGACGGTCTCGACCTCCTTCTGCAGCAGCGCGTAGACCTCCGGCCGTGAGGCGAGGTCGCTGTAGGTCGTGAAGGAGAGGCGGTTCTTTTCCGCCCATTTCGAGATGATGGAGTAGCGGATGCAGATCATTGCCGCGAGCGCGTCGCGGCCGGCCCCAAGCACCACGGCTTCGGCGATATAGGGCGAGAATTTCAGCTTGTTCTCGATGAATTGCGGCGAGAAGCGCTCGCCCCGGGAGGTCTCGGCGAGATCCTTGATGCGGTCGATCACGACGAGCTGGTGGTTGGCGTTGAAATAGCCGGCGTCGCCCGAGCACATCCAGCCGTCCTTGATGTCGGCGACGCTGGCCTCGGGGTTCTTGTAGTAGCCGAGGAACATGTTGGGGTGCCGCACGACGATCTCGCCGACGCCGTGGACGTCGGCATTGTCGATACGGATCTCGACATTGTCGGCCATCGGTACGCCGGTGGTATCAGGATCGACCTTGCCCTCGGGATGCAGCGTGTAGGCCCCGAGCAGCTCGGTCTGACCGTAGAGCGTGCGCAGCGGCACGCCCATGGCCTGGAAGAACTTGAAGGTGTCAGGCCCGAGCGCCGCGCCGCCGGTCGCGGCCGAACGCAACCGGGTGAAGCCGAGGCGATCGCGCAGTGCGCGGAACAGGATCGCGTCGGCAAAGCCCGAGCGCTTGCCCTGTTCGAGCGCGGCAAGGCCCGACTTCATGCCGATGTCGAACAGGCGCTGCTTGAAGGGCGTTGCGTCCATCACCTTGGCACGGACGTCGGCGGCAATCGATTCCCAGACGCGGGGCGCGAACAGAACGAAGGTCGGTGCGATCTCGCGCAGATCGTTCATCATCGTGTCCGGCTCTTCGACGAAGTTGATCTTCATCCGGCAGAGCAGACCTTTGCCGAGCACGTAGACCTGTTCCATGATCCAGGGCAGCGGCAGCACCGACACGTATTCGTCATCGGGACCCTTGGGGTCGAAGGCGAGATAGGTGGCGCAATGGCCGAGCACGCGTCCGGCGGCGAGCATCGCGAGCTTCGGATGCGAGGTGGTGCCCGACGTCGTGCAGAGAATCGCGACGTCCTCGCCCTCGGTGGCATCGACCAATCTGTCGTAGAGTTCCGGCTCGCGTGCTGCCCGCGCGCGGCCGAGCTCGGCGAACTTCTCCGCCGGCATCAGGCGCGGGTCGTCGTATTTCCGCATCCCGCGCGGATCGGAATAGATGATGTGCTTCAGCTTCGGCACGCGCTCGGCAAGGATGAGCAGCTTGTCGACCTGCTCCTCGTCCTCGGCGAAGACCAACTGCGCCTCGCCGTAGTTGAGGAGATAGGAAGCTTCCTCGTCCAGGACGTCGCGATAGAGCCCGAGGCTGAGGCCGCCAATGGCATGCGTCGCAACTTCTGCCGCGACCCAGTCGGGCCGGTTGTCGCCGATGATGCCGATGACATCACCGCGGCCCAGGCCGAGCTCGATGAGGCCGAGCGCGAAATCGCGCACGCGGGCCTGATAGTCGTTCCAGGTGAAGATGCGCCAGAGCCCGAGATCCTTCTCGCGCATTGCGATCTCGTTGCCGTGCTCCCTAGCATTGAGCCGGAGCATCTTCGGATAGGTGTCGGCCTGCGCGACGCGGCCCGCATAATCCATCATGCCGCGCTCTCCTGCGCCGGAGAGGCATCATCGGGATCGACAAGCACCTCGTCCTCTTCGCCGAGATAGGCACGCCTGACGTGCGGATCGGCGAGCACTGTCGCCGGATCGCCCTCGGCGATCTTCTTGCCGAAATCCAGCACCATGACGCGATGCGAGATGTCCATCACCACGCCCATGTCGTGCTCGATCATCACCACCGTCATCCCGAACTCCTCGTTGAGATCGACGATGTAGCGGGCCATGTCCTCCTTCTCCTCGAAATTCATGCCGGCCATGGGCTCGTCGAGAAGGATCAGGCGCGGCTCCAGCGCCATGGCGCGGGCGAGCTCCACGCGCTTGCGCAGGCCGTAGGGGAGGGTGCCGGCGGTGGCCTTGCGCACCGGCTGCAGATCGAGGAAGTCGATGATCTCTTCCACCTTGCGACGGTGCTCGAGCTCCTCCTTGCGCGCGCCGGTGAGCCAGTACAGCGAGCCCGTGAGGAAATTGTTCCTCAGCAGGTGATGGCGGCCGACCATGATGTTGTCGAGCACGCTCATGTGGTGGAATAGCGCGAGATTCTGGAAGGTACGGCCGATGCCGAGTGAGGCGCGGGCATTCGGCGTCAAGCCGGTGATGTCGCGGTCCCGATAGAACAGCTGGCCTTCGGTCGGCTTGTAGCGACCGGAAATACAGTTCACGATCGAGGTCTTGCCGGCGCCGTTGGGGCCGATGATCGAGAACAGCTCGCCTTCCCTGATGGCGAAGCTGACGTCGGTCAGCGCGCGGACGCCGCCGAATCGTAAGGACACGCCGCGCACTTCGAGACTGGTAGCCACCAAACGAATCCCTCCCGGTGATGGCGCTTGATTGGCGCTCTTCCGTTCCTGTCAGGCGATCCTAGTACGGTCGTGCCGGCCAGACCATGCAGCTATTGGTCTCGACCGGACCGGCGCCACCTTCGTTCCCGTGAGGGATCAAAAGCCGCATCGCCCAAGGTGGTCCTCAATAGGGGAAAGCGCTATTTTGAAATGTCTCCGGCCTGACAATTCTGCGACAAAGTTGTCGGGCCGAGCGGGTCTTCATCTTTCGTCGGATGGATGGCTGAAGCGATTCTGTTGCAGTGCAACAGGAGCATGGGGTGACAGAACGGTGCGGCTGGCTTCGAGATCATGATTTCAGAGGATCATCTGAAGCGCATTGCCGCTTGGTCGCGTGAGCTCACTCCAGCCGAGATCGAGGTCGCGCGCGTCGGAATTACGGAACGGTCCTACGGCACCGGCGAGAGCGTGTTCATGCGCGGTGATATCTTTGCCTATTGGGCCGGCATGGTGCGCGGCCTTGCCCGCATGGGCGGGGTCTCGCGCGACGGCAAGGAGACCAGCCTTGCCGGGCTGACGGCAGGGGCCTGGTTCGGCGAGGGCAGCGTGCTCAAGAACGAGCCGCGCCGCTACGACGTGGTCGCGCTGCGCGACAGCCGCATCGCGCTGATGGAACGCAGCGCCTTCATGTGGCTGTTCGAGAACAGCGTCGGCTTCAACCGCTTCCTGGTGCGCCAGCTCAACGAGCGGCTGGGCCAGTTCATCGGCATGCTCGAGGTCAACCGCACGCTCGATGCCACCGCGCGCCTCGCCCGCAGCATCGCCTCGCTGTTCAACCCGATCCTCTATCCGGAATCGACCGCGCATCTGGAGATCACCCAGGAGGAGATCGGCGCGCTCTCCGGCATGTCCCGCCAGAATGCCAACCGCGCGCTGAATCGGCTGGAGAAGGAGGGGCTGCTGCGGCTGGAATATGGCGGGGTCACGATCCTCGATATCGCGCGGCTCGGGAGCTACGGGGAGGAACGATGATCTGCGCATTCCCGGTGCTTCCGTGCTCATAGAGTTCGACCATCGCGCGTCGGACTCGCCTTACGTCGAGCGGGTATGGCGCAGCCGGAGCCGGCGTGGCGGCTCGTTCCTGTCGATGGCCGAGGGAAATATCGAGCTTGTGGTCACCAGGCTCCCGGAGTTTCTGGCGGTGACGCTCCGAGGGCCGGTCACCCGCGGGACACTCGTCGAATGTCCCGCGAACGGCGAATGGCTCGCGATCCGGTTTCGGCTGGGAACCTACCTGCCGGAGATACCGACGAGCGCACTGATCGACCATCAAAACATGCAGTTGCCGGTGCTGCTCAACGGCCGTTTTCTGTTTTCGGGTCTAAGCTGGGACATTCCAGGCTACGACGATGCGGAGAGTCTCGTCGCTCGCATGGCGCGCGCGGGTGTCATCGCACGCAGCCACGCGACCGATGCGGCGATCGACGGCGACGTCGACTGGATGAGCCGGCGTTCGGTTCAGCGCCACTTTCGCCGCGTTACGGGCATGACGTTCAGCAGCCATCAGCAGATCCAGCGGGCGCGTCGCGCCGCGGCCTTGCTGGTGAGCGGCAGCTCCGTTCTCGACGCGACATCGGGCGCCGGCTATTTCGATCAGGCCCATCTTACCCGCTCGGTCAGGCAACTGATCGGCATGACGCCTGCGCGCCTCTCGCGCGAGCGGCCGCAATTGTCGTTTTCATACAAGACGACCACGTCCTGACCGCAATATGCCTGGATCGCTCCGGCCGCGCTGGTGGAGCGAACATCGGAGGAGCGCTGCGGTGAGTTTCAAGGCCTATCTCGACAATATCCAGGCCAAGACCGGCAAAAGCCCGGACCAATTTCGCAAATGGGGCAAGGACCGGGGTTTTTCGACCGGAGCGGGACTGGTGGCCGGCGTGAAAGCGGGTGCCATCGTGGCCGCGCTCAAGGACGAGTTCGGCCTTGGTCACGGCCATGCGATGGCCATCGTCGCCCTTCTCAAGGGGAAGGCGTCGTAGGTGATGACGATTTCCAAGTCGAGACATGTGGCCGGCTGGGTCATGAGCGGGCTCGTGATTGCCTTCATGCTGTTTGATGCCGGGATGAAGCTCGTCCCGCTAGACGTCGTGATCAACGCGACCGCCGAGCTCGGCTATCCCTCCTCGGCCGATCTGGCGCGCGCGCTGGGCGTGGTGGCGCTGGCCTGCACCGCGCTCTACGGCTTCCCGCGAACGGCCGTGCTCGGTGCGATCCTGCTGACCGCCTATATGGGCGGCACGGTGGCGGTTCACTTGCGGGTCGGCAACCCGCTCTTCAGCCATATGCTGTTCGGCGTCTATCTTGCTGGTCTTGCCTGGGGCGGTCTCTATTTGCGCGATTCGCGGGTGGCGGCGTTGCTTCCTCTGAGATCGCCGCCGGTTGAGGTCTGACGTCGTTACGGGGACGCCGTCATCGCGCATTGGCCGGCGCGTGCGCCGGCCACAGATCGGCGCGCCAGCGGATCGCGATTGCCAGCATCGCGACGAATCCTGCGCCGGCATAAAGCGAGCCCGTCGCGGAATAGCCGATGACGTCGATCAGGCTGCCGGCCGCGAGCAGTCCGATCGGCAATCCATAGATCACCATCATGCGCACGCCCATGACACGGCCGCGCAGATGTGCGCTCGCGGTGCGCATCAGGATGACGGCAGCCGAGATCATCGACATGCTCTGGGCGATACCGGCGAGGACGAGGCAGGCCATCGCCACCGGCATCGTCCTGACCTCGACGAACACCAGCAGCATTGCGTACCAGGCCAGCGTTGCGCCGATCAGGAGCCGGGCAATGCGTACGCCACTGACCAGGCTGAGCGTGATGGAGCCGATTAGCGAGCCGACGGCGAAGCTCGCCGAGAGATATCCGAGGCCGGTCTGATCAGTGTGAAAGATCTCCCGCGCGATGTAGGGCAACAATCCGCCCGTGAAAGGAAATGCGGTGAGATTCGCCAGAAAAGCGACGCACAGCGCCGCGCGCATTGCCGGCCCGTTCCAGGCATAGACGATCCCCTCTTTGAGGTCGCCAAGCAGCCGCGAAACGGTGTGGCTGCTTGCGGGAAGATCGCTCGTGGTGACGGTCCTTTTCGGCTGGGTCAGGCAGAGCATGAGAAGCGCTGCCGTGAAGTAAAGGCAGGCGATCGCCACATAAACGAGGCCGATACCGAGCACGGCGAACAGCCCGGCCCCCGTCAACGCTCCGGCAATGCGCGCGCTGTCCTGGGTCGTGCGCGCAACACTGATCGCGCCCACCAGCTGCTCGGCCGGCATGATATCGGCGAGCAGCGCGCCGCGAACGCCGAGATCGGAGGGGCGGATCAAGCCCATGATCGTGACGATGATCATGACGCTCAGCGGCGACAGATGACCGCTCAGCGCGAGGACCATGATGGTCGACGACAGCGCCGTATAGGCAAGGCGCATGACGACCAGGAGATCGCGATGGCCGATCCGGTCGCCGATCATGCCGAACACGGGCGCGACCAATGTTCCGACGAACTGGAGTGAAGCCAGCAGCGTGAGCAGCAGCACCGAGCCGGTCTCGACGATGACGTACCAGCCGAGCACCAGCGTCTCGACCTCGAAGGCCCAGGAGGTGAGCAGATCGGACGGCCACTGGAAGCGGTAGTTGCGGATGCGGAATGGCGCGAGCGCCGAAGGTCGTGCAGTGGCGCTCACGACGCGATGACGCGTGTCACGGCGATTTCCTTAACCTTGTTGTTTCTTCTTGCTGTGGTGCAACCTAACGCTGGCGATGCCGGTGTCAATCGCAGTCGCCGCAGGCCGCCCCCGCGCTCGGCTCTTACCTCGCCGCGCTGGCCGCTTTCCTGTCGGCCAACGCACTTGCCATGGCCGAGATCAGAGGACGCATGAAATAGGCTTCGTCGGCGGGCGAGACGTCCGTGCGCAAGCCATGCGCTGCGAGCTCGCCGGAAACGGCCGGGCCGACCGATGCGATCAGCGTGCGTTCGAGACCTGCGCGCAGCTTCGTCTCGCTGCCGCGCGCCTTGGCAACCTCGATCAGCCGGCGGACCTGGCCGAGATTGGTCAGGGCGATCGAGTCGATGCGTCCCTCTGCCATGTCGTCAATGGCGGCGACGATATTGGCATCGGCAGCCTTGGAATCGTAGACGTAGGGCAGCACCGTATCGACGTCGGCGCCTTGCGCGGCCAGCGCGCCGGTCAGCGCGCTATGATCCTTGTCGGGATAGAGCTGCAGACCGAGGCGCCGCCCCTTCAGGTCGAGTCTGGCCAGCATCTCGATCACGCCTTCGGTGGTCGGCTTCTCCGTGGTCTGCTGCGTCTCGAGGCCGATCTCGCGCAGCGCCTTGCCCGGCTTCGGGCCTCGGGTGAACTTGCGCGCCTGGGCGAGCGCCGCGACAAGGGCGGCGTCGAGCCCGCGGGCGCGGGCGAGCTTCATGATGCGGCGCAGGCCTTCGCCGGTCATCAGCACGAGATCGTCAAAGGGCTTGTCGATGGCACGGCGAATCCAAGCCGCGACTGGAGCCGGATCCGGCGCATCATGGATGGTGAACATCGGGCATTGCACGACCTCGGCGCCTTGCTCGGCCAGAAGCTTGGAAAACTGCGCCTCCTCGCGCGTTTCCAGGATCAGGATGCGGTAGCCGTTCAAGCGGTCGGCCATGGGTATGCTCCGTTGAGAATTCGCAATTGTCCGTTCATCCTGACTCCGCGGTTGGGATTGGCGCAAGGGCGGGTCGGTGCTAGAGCAGGGCGCAATCCGCTGGATCGTTCCGCTGCACAAACCTTCATCAAGAGCCGAGCCTTGCCCGACCATCAATACGTCCTGACCCTGTCCTGTCCGGATCGCCCAGGCATCGTCTCGGCGGTCTCGACGTTTCTCGCTCATAACGGACAGAACATCCTCGACGCCCAGCAGTTCGACGACGTCGAGACCAAGAAGTTCTTCATGCGGGTGGTGTTCACAGCGGCCGATCTTGCCGTGGAACTCGCGGCACTGCAGACCGGCTTCGCCGCGATCGCCGAGCGTTTCGGCATGGAATGGCAGATGCGCGACCGCGCTGCGCATCGCAAGGTGATGCTGCTGGTCTCAAAGTCCGATCACTGCCTGGTCGACATCCTCTATCGCTGGCGAACCGGCGAATTGCCGATGATTCCGACCGCGATCGTCTCCAATCACCCGCGCGAGGTCTATGCCGGGCTCGATTTCGGCGGCATCCCCTTCCACCATTTGCCCGTCACCAAGGAGACCAAGCGCGAGCAGGAGACACAGATTATGGACCTCGTCGGCAAGACGAAGACCGATCTGGTGGTGCTCGCCCGTTACATGCAGATCCTGTCCGACGATCTCTCGGCAAAGCTGTCGGGGCGCTGCATCAACATCCACCACTCGTTCCTGCCGGGCTTCAAGGGTGCCAAGCCCTATCACCAGGCCCATGAGCGCGGCGTCAAACTGATCGGCGCCACCGCGCATTACGTCACGCGCGACCTCGACGAGGGCCCGATCATCGACCAGGACGTCGAGCGCATCAGCCATCGCGACACGCCGGAAGATCTGGTCCGCAAAGGCCGTGACATCGAGCGCCGCGTGTTGGCCCGGGCCATCCGCTACCATCTCGACGACCGCGTCATCCTCAACGGCCGCAAGACCGTTGTGTTCGTGGATTAGCGAATGGGGGACGAATGGTGAGTGGAGGGGGAGCGCGCCCTATACGCTACTCCCTGTTCGCCATTCGCTTCCTCAGCGCCCCGCGCCGGCCGACGTCGTCCCCGTCGCGCCCTTCTGGGCCTGTTCTTCCTTCTCGCGATCGGTCGCCGGCATCAGCCGCTTGCGCTCGCGCTCCTTCATGTAGGCATCGTATTGCGGCGTGCCGGGCCGCGGCGGCGCATCAGCGGGCAGGCCGCCGGCCCATTGCGGGACGTAGTCGCCCATCCCGGCGGAGAGCTTCTCGTTGACCGTCCCGCAGCCTGCGAGATTGAGCAGGGCGAGTGCGGCGGCGATCGAAAGCGAGCGAGAACGCATGAATATCTCTGGTCGTGCCCCCGACGGGGCGCGGATGGTGGAGCGCCATAGGCGTTAGCGGCAACCATATCTCTCAATAGGTAAAATTGGCCTATTCGAGGGAGGGCAAAGCTGTATACAGAGAAGGTATTATAATAGGCATATTTTGTACTTGATGAGGTCGCCGCTGTTGGTACGGTATACACCGGGTATTTGTCATTGGACGGATCGTAGGACGGGGCATGCCACGGACGCACTTAAGATGTCCGGATTCTGCAAATGAGAGACTGAATCCTCCATCCCCGGTGTGGTGCGGCCCTCGTAGGGTGGCAAAGCCATCGCCCTCCGGCCCAGTGTCACAGGGCTTTTTCGTTGACAGGACCATTTCATTTGTACAATCGTACAAATAGCTCTCCGCCGTTGTTGAGGCAGATTGCGCGGCTTGCGCCGAATGGTCGCCCAACGTTCGATTGACAACGGGGTTACAGAGGACGCCATGTGGCCGCACGGCATGGCTTGTCCGTGAGTGAAGCGCGGCAAGGACCGGGTACTCGGTCCGCCGCACAAGAGGTGAGGAATGAAGGGGAGGGACATCTGATGTTCGAACGCAGGATTTTTTTACGCACCGCAGCGGTCGTTGCGATCGCGGGCCTCGCGGCCGTCGCGCCTGCCAAGGCGCAAGACACGGTCAAGATCGGGCTGATCCTGCCGATGACCGGCGGCCAGGCCTCGACCGGCAAGCAGATCGAGAACGCGATCAAGCTCTACATGCAGCAGAAGGGCGACACCGTCGCCGGCAAGAAGATCGAAATCATCGTCAAGGACGACGCGGCGATCCCGGATAAGACCAAGACTGCCGCGCAGGAGCTGATCGTCAACGACAAGGTCAACTTCATCGCCGGCTTCGGCGTGACGCCGGCCGCGCTCGCCGCCGCGCCGCTGGCTACCCAGGCCAAGATTCCTGAAGTCGTGATGGCGGCCGGCACCTCCATTATCACCGAACGTTCGCCCTATATCGTGCGCACCAGCTTCACGCTGGCGCAGTCCTCGACCATCATCGGCGATTGGGCGGTGAAGAACGGCATCAAGAAGGTCGCGACGCTGACCTCGGACTACGCGCCGGGCAATGACGCCCTCAACTTCTTCAAGCAGCATTTCACGGCCGGCGGCGGTGAGGTGGTCGAAGAAGTCAAGGTGCCGCTGCAGAACCCCGACTTCGCTCCGTTCCTGCAGCGCATGAAGGACGCAAAGCCGGACGCGATCTTCGTGTTCGTGCCGGCGGGCCAGGGCGGCAACTTCATGAAGCAATATGCCGAGCGTGGCCTCGACAAGGCCGGCATCAAGGTGATCGGGCCGGGCGACGTCACCGACGACGATCTGCTCAACAACATGGGCGACGCCGTGCTCGGCACGGTCACCGCGCATCTCTATTCCGCGGCGCACCCCTCGCAGATGAACAAGGATTTCGTCGCGGCCTACAAGAAGGCCTTCGGCAACCGTCCGGGCTTCATGGCCGTGGGCGGCTATGACGGCATCCACCTGATCTACGAGGCGCTGAAGAAGACAGGTGGCGACACCAACGGCGACAAGCTGATCGAGGCCATGAAGGGCCAGAAGTGGGAGAGCCCGCGCGGTCCGATCTCGATCGACCCCGAGACCCGCGACATCGTGCAGAACATCTACATCCGCAAGGTCGAGAAAGTGGATGGCGAACTCTACAATGTCGAGTTCGCGACCTTCGAGGCTGTCAAAGATCTCGGCAAGACCAAGAAGTGACGCGCGAAAGCGCGTCATCCCGGGGCTCTCCTCACCTCTCCCGCCTGCCCTGCGGGAGAGGTCGACGCGGAGCGCCGGGTGAGGGTTCTCTCGTCGTCGGGAATCCTCCAAGTGGAAAGACCCTCTCCCCAACCCTCTCCTGCAAGCGGGAGAGGGAGTGCAGCACGGCCCTTGGCCACACTTGAGATGACCCTCGACTGCTGATGACCGCAATCCTCACCAACCTGTTCGATGGCGTCGCTTACGGCATGCTGCTGTTCGTGCTCGCCTGCGGGCTCGCGGTCACGCTGGGCCTGATGAACTTCGTCAATCTCGCCCACGGCGCCTTCGCGATGGCGGGGGGCTATATCTGCATGGTGCTGGTCAACCGGATGGGTTGGCCGTTCTTCGCCGCTTTGCCGCTCGCTTTCGTCTCCTCGGCTGCAATCGGCATCGCGCTCGAACGGACGCTGTACCGTCATCTCTACGCCCGCAGCCATCTCGACCAGGTGCTGTTCACGATCGGCCTGACCTTCATGTCGGTGGCAGCCGTCGATTACATCCAGGGATCCTCGCGGGTCTTCATCAATTTGCCCGCCGCGCTCCAAGGCCAGTTCGATCTGTTCGGCGTCGGCATCGGCCGCTACCGGCTGATGATCATCGTGATCTGCGGCCTGCTGACCATCGCGCTTCAAATGGTTCTGGCGAAGACGCGTTTCGGCAGCCGCCTGCGGGCGGCGGTCGATGACCCCCGCGCCGCGAGCGGTCTCGGCATCAACGTGCCGCAGGTGTTCGCTTTCACCTTTGCCTTCGGTTGCGGGCTCGCCGGCCTCGGCGGCGCGCTCAGCGCCGAGATCCTCGGCCTCGATCCGTATTTCCCGCTGAAGTTCATGATCTACTTCCTGATCGTGGTCACCGTCGGCGGCTCCTCCTCGATAACGGGCCCGTTCCTCGCCTCGCTGCTGCTCGGCATCGGCGACGTCGCCGGCAAATATTACGTGCCGAAGATGGGCCCCTTCGTGATCTACACCATCATGATCGTGATCCTGATCTGGCGCCCGAACGGCCTGTTCGGCCGCACGGCCGCGCGTTGAGTTCACCGATGAGCGCTGCCTCCGACGTCGGCTACCATGCCCAGCGCCAGGCGCGCTGGCACTACGGCGAAATCGCCTTCTGGCTGATCGTGCTGGCCTGCGGCTTCGCATTTCCGTCGCGCTATCTGATCATGACCGACATCCTGCGCCTCGCGCTGTTCGCGATGTCGCTCGATCTCATCCTCGGCTATGCCGGCATCGTTTCGCTGGGCCATGCCGCCTTCTTCGGCGTCGGCGCCTATGCCGCGGGGCTGCTGGCGCTGCACGGCATCGTCAAGGAGCCCGTGCTGGCGCTGATCGTCGCCGGCCTTGCCGCCATGGTGCTCGGCTTTGCCACCAGCTTTCTGGTGATCCGCGGCGTCGACCTGACGCGCCTGATGGTGACGCTCGGCATTGCGTTGCTGCTGGAAGCGCTCGCCGAGCGCTTCTCCAATATCACCGGTGGGACCGACGGCCTGCAGGGCATCGAGATGCAGCCGATCTTCGGCGAGATCCCGTTCGACATGTTCGGCAAGGCCGGCTTCTTCTATTCGCTGGCCGTGTTGTTCCTGCTGTTCCTGTTCGCCCGCCGCGTCGTGCATTCCCCGTTCGGCCTGTCGCTGCGCGCCATCAAGAACAATCCCCTCCGCGCCGCCGCCATTGGCATTCCGGTCAACCGCCGCCTGATCGCGATCTATACGCTGGCTGCGTTCTATTCCGGCATTGCGGGCGCGCTGTTCACCCAGACGACCGCGATCGCCTCGCTCGACGTGTTCGCCTTCGAGCGCTCCGCGGACCTGATGCTGGTGCTGGTGATCGGCGGTACCGGCTATCTCTACGGCGGGCTGGTCGGCGCGGTGATCTTCCGCCTGCTCCAGGAATTGTTCTCGACCATCACGCCGCAATACTGGCAGTTCTGGATCGGCCTCGTGCTGGTCGTGATCGTGCTGGTCGGCCGCCAGCGCCTGCATCGCTGGGTGCTGTATGTGCCGAACCTGATCATCAGGCAGATTGCGGGCCGCAAGGCGGTCGTCGCCGTGCCGGAGAGCGATTCATGACCATCGCGCTCGAAACCCAAAATCTCGAAAAGCAGTTCGGCGGCCTGCGCGTCACCCGCGATCTGTCCCTGAAGGTCGAGCAGGGCGCCCGCCACGCGCTGATCGGTCCGAACGGTGCCGGCAAGACCACGGTCATCAACCAGCTCACCGGCGTGCTGAAGCCGAACGCAGGCCGCATCCTGCTCGAAGGTCAGGACATCACCGATCTGCCGGTGCACAAGCGCGTGCTGCGCGGGTTGTCGCGCACGTTCCAGATCAACCAGCTCTACCCGGACCTGACTCCCCTGGAGACCATCGGGCTCGCGGTCTCCGAGCGCCTCGGCCATGGCGGCGACTGGTGGCGACGGATGGGCACGCGCAGTGACGTCAATGGCGAGACCGCCGATCTGCTCTCCCGCTTCCATCTGCTCGACGTCATGAACGAAGAGACCGTGACGCTGCCCTACGGTAAGCAGCGCCTGCTCGAGATCGCGGTGGCCATTGCGGCCAAGCCGCGCGTGCTGCTGCTCGACGAGCCCGCCGCCGGCGTGCCCGAGAGCGAGCGCCACGACATTCTCGCCGTCGTGGGCAGCCTGCCGCGGGACGTCACCGTGCTCCTGATCGAGCACGACATGGACCTCGTGTTCTCCTTTGCTGATCGCATCTCGGTGCTGGTCTCGGGCGCGCTGCTGACCGAAGGCCCGCCCGAAGAGGTCGCGCGCGATCCGCAGGTGAAGGCGGTCTATCTCGGCGAGGAGGCGGTCGATGTCTGACCTGCTCGCGATCGATTCGCTTCGCGCCGGCTACGGCGAGGCGGTGGTGCTGCCGAAGATGACGCTCCGCCTCGCCGAAGGACAGGTGCTGGCGCTGCTCGGGCGCAACGGCACCGGCAAGACCACGCTGATCAACTCCATCGTCGGCGTCACGCGCCGCTTCGCAGGCTCCATTGCGCTGGCCGGCACCGATGTGACGGCGATGCGGCCCGACCAGCGGGCGCGCGCCGGCATCGGCTGGGTGCCGCAGGAGCGCAACATCTTCCGCTCGCTGACGGTGGAAGAGAACATGACCGCCGTAGCGCAGCCCGGTCCCTGGACGGTCGAGAAGGTGTACGAGATGTTCCCGCGGCTGAAGGAGCGGCGGAGCAATTTCGGCAACCAGCTCTCCGGCGGCGAGCAGCAGATGCTGGCGATCGGTCGCGCACTTACCCTCAATCCGAAAGTCCTGCTGCTGGACGAGCCGATGGAGGGCCTTGCGCCCATCATCGTCGAGGAACTCTTGAAGGCGATCGGGACCATCACCCGGTCCGGAGGTATCTGCTCGATCATCGTAGAGCAGAATGCCCAAAAGATTCTGGGGCTCGCCGATCGCGTTGTGATATTGGAGCGCGGAACGATCGTCCACGACGCTCCGAGCGCCGCGCTGAAGACCGACCCCTCTGTCCTGGAGCGCCATCTCGGCGTCGCCGGGGCGGCGGCCCACTAAGATGTCCAGGGAGTAACACATGCAGCGAACCACAGCCCCCTTCCGCGCCGACGAGGTCGGCAGCCTCCTGCGTCCGCTCAAGATCAAGGAAGCCCGTAGCCGGCTGGAGAAGGGCGAGATCTCGGCCGACGATCTGCGCAAGATCGAGGACATGGAGATCGAGAAGGTCGTGCACAAGCAGGCCTCGATCGGGCTGAAGCTCGCGACCGACGGCGAATTCCGCCGCTCCTGGTGGCATTTCGACTTCCTGGCCAAGCTCACCGGCTGCGAGCTGTTTCACCCCGACACCGGCATCCAGTTCACGGGCGTGCAGACCCGTCACGATGCGGTCCGCGTCATCGGCAAGCTCGACTTTCCAGACAGCCACCCGATGCTGGACCACTTCCGCTTCCTGAAGAAGGTCGCCGACCAGGCTCACGTCACCGCCAAGATGACGATCCCTTCGCCGGCAGTGCTCCACTTCCGCGGCGGACGCAAGTCGATCTCCAAGGACGTCTATCCCGATCTCGACGCCTTCTACGAAGATCTCGGCAAGACCTACCGCAAGGCCGTGAAGGCGTTCTACGACGCCGGCTGCCGCTATCTCCAGTTCGACGACACCGTCTGGGCCTATCTCTGCTCGCAGGACGAATTGCAGAAGGCACGCGAGCGCGGCGATAATCCGGATGGGCTGCAACAGATCTATGCGCGCATCATCAACTACGCGCTGGCGGAGAAGCCGGCCGACATGGTGGTGACGACCCACGTCTGCCGCGGTAATTTCCGCTCGACCTGGATTTCTTCGGGTGGCTACGAGCCGGTGGCCGAGACCATGCTCGCCGGCACCAATTACGACGGCTATTTCCTGGAGTACGACAGCGACCGCGCCGGCGGCTTCGAGCCGCTGCGCTTCCTGCCCAAGGGCAACAAGGTTGTCGTGGTCGGCGTCATCACCTCGAAGTTCGGCGAGCTCGAGAAGAAGGACGACATCAAGCGACGCCTGGAAGAAGCCGCCAAGTTCGCGCCCTTGGAGCAGCTCGCGCTGTCGCCGCAATGTGGCTTTGCCTCGACGGAAGAGGGCAACATCCTCTCCGAGGAGGAGCAGTGGGCCAAGCTCAGCCTCGCGGTCGAGATCGCGAAGGAAGTGTGGGGGCAGTAAGGCTCCGCCGTTAAGGCTCACCCGTGTCCCGGACGCGCAGCAACGCTCCAGCGTTGCTGCGCAGAGCCGGGGCCCATGCTGCTCGACTTGCTGCGCGGAGCTATAGGCCTCAGCTCTGCAGCGCACCGCTGAGAAGCGCTGCGCTGCGTCCGGGCACGAGTCACTTCTCCGCCAGATAGACCCCCACAGAGAGGAGTTCGACCATGGGCACGTGCTTGTTCTTCGGGGTCGAGCCTTGCCGCGCCTGGCTTTGCCGCGATTGAGCTCGTGCCGCTCGGCGGGCCGTGCCCCTGCACCTCCCACGTGATGATTCCTTCGCAGGCATTGATCATCTTGTCTGCCGGCGTCGTGTCCGCCGTGCAGCTCGGCTCGAGCTGATTGCGCGTGCCTGCGCGACCGCGGGCGGACCACAGGATCGCGGCGAGCAGGGCGACCGGGCAGGCGCGCACGGTAAGGAGGCGATCAGAGGAGAAGCGCCAGTTGTTGCTCGGCGGGGCCAGAGTGGGGCGCGGCTCGCGGCCGGAGCAAACTGTGAAGGAGGCGCTTGGATCCGCTATTCCCTCAGTGGGCAGATTTTGCTAGGAGATTGGTCCCAATCCGTCTGCCCACCGATTTCCCACTCATGAAGAACGACGAAATCCTGAGCCAGATCACCGACTTCTGCCGCAAGGCAGACATGGCGGAATCGACGTTCGGCCGGCGCGCGGTGAACGATGGGAAGCTGGTGCACCGCCTGCGCGAGGGAAAGCGCATCACCATCGACACGCTGGAGCGGATCCAGGCCTATATGGCGGCGTCGATGGCCGGCGGCGTGCCGCCGCCGCGGGGACTTCAGGTGCCGCCCGAGAAGCGCGATCCACGCGGCAATTTCCGCTTCTTCGAGAACCGCCAGAAATACCTGCTGTTCGTCCACACCTGCAGCGAAAAGCGGGTGATCGCGGACCGCGTCGCGCTGGAGCTTGCCTCCATCCATCCGCGCCCGCCGGCGCTGCGCCTGTTCGACGCCGGCGTCGGCGACGGAACGGTGCTGGCGCGGGTGCTGCGCGCCACGCACCAGCGCTTTCCGCACATGCCGTTCTACGTCGCGGGCAAGGAACTCAGCCTGGAGGATTTGCGCCTGACGCTGGAGAAGGTGCCGGACCGCATTTTCGAGCACCCGGCATCGGTGTTCGTGTTCACCAACATGTTCTACGCCGAGGCGCCCTGGCTGACGCCAGCGTCGCCCGCGGCGGCGGCCGCCACCGTCTGGCATGAGGTGCCGCTCCGCGGCGCTTCGTCGGGCGAGTTCGAGCAGCAGATCGCGGAACTGAGGCCCTTTCTGGAGCAGAACTGGCGCGCTGCGATCAGCCCACGCACTGCCATGCCGCTCTACGAGCGGCCGGTGGTCCTCGTGCTCTATCGCGAGGATCACCGGTTCCTGCTCGATTCGACCATTCCGCGGCCGGGCCAGACTGAGGCCAATTTCGACCTCGTCATCGCATCCCAGCCGTACCGGGCCCTGTCATCGGTCAATTTCCGGGCCAAGCGGATCATTGCACCTCTGGCGCGGGCGCTGCGGCCGGGCGGCAGGCTGATCGGTATCCACTCCCATGGGCAGGATCCGGGCATGGAAATGATCCAGGCGATCTGGCCGGGAGAAAATCCTTTCTCAGTCAGCCGTCATGAGCTACTGCGTGCCGTTAAGTATGAACTTGGATCGGTGGGCCGCGACTTAAATTTTAATGCATACGCGGACAATCGTTCGATCTTCAGGTATGATATGGAAGCTCTGCCCAACGAGGTCACCGGCACCATCGGAACCTCGACGGCCTTTGCAGCGTGGAATGCGGCGGTGTATGTCGCTCAGATTGAGGACGACCGATTGACAGAAATGACTCAAAACGGCCGCACTCTGGATGCCGCCAGGGATGTGCTGCGGAAGTACAACGGGCTCTGGTTTCTCGACGAATCCTACGTCATCTCGCGCCGGCGTGATTGACATCATCAAAAGTAAACATCGCAAACGCCCGCCGGCTAGCGGCGGAACAAGGGGTTACTGATGCGCGCGTCCTATCTCTTCACCAGCGAGTCCGTGTCCGAGGGCCATCCGGACAAGGTCTGTGACCGGATCTCCGATGAGATCGTCGACCTGTTCTACCGTGAAGGGCCTAAGGCGGGCATCGACCCCTGGCAAATCCGCGCCGCTTGCGAGACGCTCGCGACCACCAACAAGGTGGTGATCGCCGGCGAGACCCGCGGCCCGAAGTCGGTGACCAACGAGCAGATCGAGAGCGTCGTGCGCGGCGCGATCAAGGACATCGGCTACGAGCAGGAAGGCTTCCACTGGAAGACCTGCGACATCGAGATCCTCCTGCATCCGCAATCGGCCGACATCGCCCAGGGCGTCGATGCGCTGCAGCCGGGCGAGGTCAAGGAAGAAGGCGCGGGCGACCAGGGCATCATGTTCGGCTACGCCACCAACGAGACGCCCGATCTGATGCCGGCGCCGATCTTCTACGCCCACAAGATCCTGCGCCTGATCTCGGAAGCCCGCCACTCCGGCAAGGAGAAGGTGCTGGGTCCGGACTCCAAGAGCCAGGTCACCGTGCAGTACGAGAACGGCAAGCCGGTCGGCGTGCGCGAGATCGTCGTGTCGCACCAGCATCTGGTTCCCGACCTCAGCTCGAACCAGGTTCGCGAGATCGTCGAGCCCTATGTGCGCGAGGCGCTGCCGAAGGACTGGATCACCGCGAAGACAATCTGGCACATCAACCCCACCGGCAAGTTCTACATCGGCGGTCCCGACGGCGATTCCGGCCTGACCGGCCGCAAGATCATCGTCGACACCTATGGCGGCGCGGCCCCGCATGGCGGCGGCGCGTTCTCCGGCAAGGATCCGACCAAGGTCGACCGCTCCGCGGCCTATGCCGCACGCTACGTCGCGAAGAACATCGTCGCCGCCGGCCTTGCCGACCGCTGCACGCTGCAGCTGGCCTATGCCATCGGCGTGGCACGTCCGCTGTCGATCTACATCGACACCCACGGCACCGGTAAGGTTTCGGAAGATCAGCTCGAGAAGGCCGCCGCCAAGGCGATGGACCTCACCCCGCGCGGCATCCGCACTCATCTCGATCTCAACCGGCCGATCTACGCGCGCACCTCGGCCTACGGCCATTTCGGCCGCACGCCCGACAATGAGGGCGGCTTCTCCTGGGAGAAGACCGACCTCGTCGAGCAGCTCAAGCGCGCGCTCTAGTTCTCTTGCGTCATTCCGGGGCGCCGCGACGGCGGCGAATCCGGAATCTCGAACCTCCGAATTCCGGGTTCGCTCGTGTCACGAGCGCCCCGGAATGACGGGCCAAACAAACAGGAACCTCTCATGAACGCGAAGCCCGGCTTCACCGATTACATCGTCAAGGACATTTCGCTCGCCGATTTCGGCCGCAAGGAGCTCTCGCTGGCCGAGACCGAGATGCCTGGCCTGATGGCCACCCGCGAGGAGTACGGCCCGAAGCAGCCGCTGAAGGGCGCGCGCATCGCCGGCTCGCTGCACATGACGATCCAGACCGGCGTGTTGATCGAGACGCTCGCCGCGCTCGGCGCCGACATCCGCTGGGTCTCCTGCAACATCTATTCGACGCAGGATCACGCTGCCGCTGCGATCGCCGCCGCCGGCATTCCCGTCTTCGCCGTCAAGGGCGAGACGCTGACCGAGTACTGGGACTACACCGCCAAGCTGTTCGACTGGCACGGCGGCGGTCACCCGAACATGATCCTCGATGACGGCGGTGACGCCACCATGTATGTCCATCTCGGTCTGCGCGCGGAGAACGGCGACACCGCCTTCCTCGACAAGCCCGGCTCCGAGGAAGAGGAAGTATTCTTCGCGCTTCTGAAGAAGCAGCTCAAGGAAAAGCCGAAGGGCTACTTCGCCGGGATCGCCAACAGCATCAAGGGCGTCTCCGAAGAGACCACCACCGGCGTGCATCGTCTCTATGACATGCAGAAAGCGGGCACGCTGCTGTGGCCGGCCATCAACGTCAACGACAGCGTCACCAAGTCGAAGTTCGACAACCTCTATGGCTGCCGTGAATCGCTGGTCGACGGCATCCGCCGCGGCACCGACGTGATGCTGTCGGGCAAGGTAGCGATGGTCGCCGGCTTCGGCGACGTCGGCAAGGGCTCGGCCGCCTCGCTGCGCCAGGCCGGCTGCCGCGTCATGGTCTCCGAGGTTGATCCGATCTGCGCGCTGCAGGCGGCGATGGAAGGCTACGAGGTCGTGACCATGGAAGACGCCGCGCCGCGGGCCGACATCTTCGTCACCGCCACCGGCAACAAGGACATCATCACCATCGAGCACATGCGCGCGATGAAGGATCGCGCCATCGTCTGCAACATCGGCCACTTTGACAACGAGATCCAGATCGCGTCTCTGCGCAATCTGAAGTGGACGAACATCAAGCCGCAGGTCGACGAGATCGAGTTCCCCGACAAGCACCGCATCATCCTGCTGTCGGAGGGCCGCCTCGTGAACCTCGGCAACGCGATGGGCCATCCGTCCTTCGTGATGTCGGCGTCCTTCACCAACCAGACGCTGGCGCAGATCGAGCTGTTCGCCAACAACAAGGACGGCAAGTACGAGAAGAAGGTCTACGTGCTGCCCAAGACGCTTGACGAGAAGGTCGCCCGCCTGCACCTCTCCAAGATCGGCGTCAAGCTCACCGAGCTGCGCAAGGACCAGGCCGACTATATCGGCGTGAAGCAGGAAGGCCCGTACAAATCGGACCACTACCGCTACTGAGCCACCGGTTCGACCAACCATCGACACAAAGCCCCGGAGCGATCCGGGGCTTTGTTGTTTCGGGGCATGGAATTCAACTCGCTTTGCAGTTGCGGCACGTTGATTGCCGATTGACGGCCAGCAGCGGCAGGCGGACAATCCGCCCCGGCGGAGGAAACCATGCAACAAGAACATTTCGACGTGCTGATCGTCGGCGCCGGGCTATCAGGCATCGGCGCCGGCTATCATCTGCAGACCAAGTGTCCGGCCAAGAGCTACGTCATCCTCGAGGGACGCGATTGCATCGGCGGCACCTGGGACCTCTTCCGCTATCCCGGCATCCGCTCTGACAGCGACATGTTCACCCTCGGCTATTCGTTCAAGCCGTGGACCGATCCGAAGGCGATCGCCGACGGGCCGCAGATCCTGAACTACGTGCGCGAGACTGCTAGCGAGAACGGCATCGACAAGCACATCCGCTTCCACCACCGCGTCAAGCGCGCGGCGTGGTCGACGCCGGATGCGCGCTGGACCGTCGAGGCCGAGCGCATCACGGGCGAGGGCGCGACCGAGCTGGTGCGCTTCACCTGCAACTTTCTGTTCATGTGCTCAGGCTATTACAAATACGAAGCGGGCTATACGCCGGAGTTCAAGGGCGCCGCTGATTTCGCCGGCCGCATCGTGCATCCGCAGAAATGGACCGAGGACATCGACTACGCGGGCAAGCGTGTCGTCGTGATCGGCTCGGGCGCGACAGCGGTAACGCTGGTGCCGGAGCTCGCCAAGCAGGCGGAGCAGGTCACCATGCTGCAGCGCTCGCCGACCTATGTGGTGTCGCGGCCGGCGCAGGATCCCGTCGCCAACAAGCTGCGCCGCAAC
Organism: Bradyrhizobium sp. IC3195; assembly: GCF_020193585.1. Taxonomy (NCBI): domain Bacteria; kingdom Pseudomonadati; phylum Pseudomonadota; class Alphaproteobacteria; order Hyphomicrobiales; family Nitrobacteraceae; genus Bradyrhizobium; species Bradyrhizobium sp. IC3195. Next base: position 77,450 of record NZ_JADYVG010000016.1, read on the forward strand.
CTGCCGGCGAAGTTCGCCTATCACCTGATCCGCTGGCGCAACGTGATGTGGGGGATGTTCTTCTTCCAGCTCAGCCGGCGCAGGCCGGCGAAGGTGAAGGATCTCATCCTCAAGGGCGTGAGGATCGCGCTCGGCCCGGACTACGACGTCGCGACCCACTTCACGCCGCGCTACAATCCCTGGGACCAGCGGCTGTGCCTCGTGCCCGATGGTGACCTCTTCAAGGCGATCCGCGAGCAGCGCGCCAGCGTCGTCACCAGCGAGATCGAGACCTTCACGCATGATGGCATCCGTCTGAAGGACGGCCGCGAGCTGGCGGCCGACATCATCGTGACGGCGACCGGGCTGGTGCTCCAGGTCGCCGGTGGCCTCGAGGTCAGCGTCGACGGCCGCTCCGTCGATTTCGCCAACACGCTGACCTACAAGGGCATGATGTATGCCGACGTGCCGAACATGGCCTCGGCCTTCGGCTACACCAACGCGTCCTGGACGCTGAAATGCGACCTCACCTGCGAATATGTCTGTCGCCTCATCAATTACATGGACCGGCACAATTTCCGCCAGTGCATGCCGCACAACGATGATCCCACTATCACCGCGCAGCCTTCGCTCGATTTCACCTCGGGCTACGTGCAGCGCTCGATTGCCAAGATGCCGAAGCAGGGCTCGAAGCGGCCCTGGCGGCTCCACCAGAACTACGCGCTCGACATCGTCTCGTTGCGCTTCGGTCGGATCGACGATGGCGTGATGCAGTATTCCTGATCTTGCTACGTAGGATGCCGGGATAGCCTCGCGTTCGCTTGAGACGAATCGCGACTTGCGGTAGTATTTTTTTGCGCTGCAAGAAGTTTATTTCCGGCAACGTCTGAGTTCCGCGTTGTTGCCGTTTCAAGGGGAGCGCGGGACATGCACGTCCTTGCCCTGGTCACGCAAAAAGGCGGAAACGCTGTCCGTTGGACTGGCGGTGGCAGCAATGCAGCGAGCTGAGCGCGTCGCTCTCATTGAGGCGGACGCGCAAGGTACGATCTCGAAATGGAAAGAGCGCCGCGATCATCCCTATCCCCGCGTCGAGCGCGTTGCCGATCCAGCCGAGATCGAACCGTTGATCGCGCGGCTGAAGGCCGAAGGCGTCTCGCTTGCCATCATCGACACAGCTGCCACGACCAACGGCTTGGCGATGCGCGTCATCGCCTGCGCCGATCTCTGTCTCATCCCGGCGCGCCCGAGCCCGGCCGATATCGAAGCCGCAATTCCTACACTGATCGCCATTCGCAGGCTCAACCGCCGATTTGCCTTTATCCTCAATCAGACACCGTCGCGAGGGTGCCGGCTGAGCGAAGCTGCCACATCGCTAAGCTCGCTCGGCGTGCTTGCACTCCCGTTTATTGCGCAGCGTAAGGATCACCAGGATGCACTCGGAGCAGGGTTGGGCGTGACGGAGTTCGCACTGGCGGGCAAAGCTTCGGACGAAATTGTAAGTTTGTGGGGTTGGATCGCGGCGCACTTGGCCGAGGAGTCGGATGATTATGGGAAAGGCGCGCTCAAAGCTGCCTGCTGACGTTGCACGCACCGGGCGTCGCTCGCTGCTGGAACTGGCGGCGGAAGTGAGCCGTGCGGTCGACGAGGGCTTGGCCATGCCGCCGGGCTCATTCGCCGTCTTCCCGCAAGATGCGCCGCAGATCGCGCAAGGAGCCCCTGCTCCTATGACTGTTCCGGCACAAGAAGCGGCCAGCGTCATTGTTGCAAGACCTGAACCTCCGAGCAGCACTGATCTCATCGTGGCCATGGCCAAGGAGTATCAAGCCCGCGCTTTGGACGGCATGAGCGCTACGCTCAACTTCGCCAACGACCTCGCAAAATCACGGCTGGCCAGTGTGACATCAGAGGCCAATGAAACCGTCGTCGTGGAAAGCGATCTCATCGACGCGATTGGGACGGCAGCCGAGTGTCGCACCGTCGTGCTCGAACTGATGAAGGTCAATGCGGGCGCGACCTTGGAGTATGCGCGGGAGCTAGGGCGTGCAAAGACTCTGGCAGAGTTGGTTGAGCTGTCGGGCACGCATGCGCGAAAGCAATGTGAGTTGGTCCTGAAGCAAACCGAGTTGCTGAGGTCGCTTGCTCAAAGCATGACAAAGCCCAGTGCCAGGTGATGCAACTCGCCTGCGCGAAGGGCGGGACCAAAACCCGAGCGGTCGCCGAGATGGTCGGCGACGAGCGGGCCGACGATCGTGCCGAGGTCATGTCATCCTCTTGCGCGCGACGGCGTGCAGATCATCCTGTCTGCGTGGCGCGGCGGCGGCGGAATTCCTGCACGGGCACGCCGCCCCAGCCCCAATTGTCGGTGTCGACTTCCTCGATCACGACGAAGGTGGACTCGAGCGGCTTGCCGAGCACGTCGCGCAGCAGCTCGCTCGACCCCTTGATCAGTGCGGCCTTCTCCTCCGCCGTGAGCGACGCCGCACCCGGCGCCGTTCCCTCGCGGGTCACTTTAATGGTGACGATGGGCATCGTGGTTCTCCTCCTCTCAGTGGCCGGCGCTCTGGCCGCCGTCGACATGCAGAATTTCGCCGGTGACAAAGGAGGCGCCCTCGAGATAGAGCACGGCATCGACGATGTCAGACATCTCCCCCATATGGCCGACCGGGTGCAGTGCGTCGAGCTGGGCATGCGTCGCGACCGGGTGCATCGGCGACTTGATGATGCCGGGCGACACCGCATTCACGCGGATGCCGCGCCTGGCGTATTCGATCGCGAGCGACTTGGTCGCGGCGTTCAGCCCACCCTTGCTCAGCGAGGCCAGCACCGAGGGCACATTCGAATTGGCCTGATCGACCAGCGTCGTCGTGATTTGGACGACGTGGCCAGACCCCTGCTTCTCCATTTCGGCGATGGCAAGCTGCGTGATGTTGAAGAAGCCCGCGACATTGGTGCCCATAACTGCGGCATAGTCCTCGGCCGTGTACTGGGTGAACGGTTTTGCGACGAAGATGCCCGCGTTGTTGACCAGCGTGTCGACTCGGCCGAAGCGGGCGATCGCTTGCGACACCACGCGCTCTGCGGTGGACCGCTCGGCGATGTCGCCTGCAACGGCGAGGACGTCGTCGTCACCCGACGGCTTGATGGAGCGCGCCGTTGCGACGACGCGATAGTTGCGATCGCGAAAACCCTGGACCAGGGCGGCGCCGATACCCTGCGATGCACCGGTGATGATGGCGACCTTCTGCTCGATACCCATGACGGGCTCCTGTTGTTGGCTTGAAAACCTGCGCCAGGCGGCGGCTGGCTTGGGCGTTGAGGTACGCTGCGGCGGCTTGCTTGCGAATATCCGCTGCCCGGCAGACACTCTTTCGCGACGCGAACGAATGCCGGATCGATCCTTGCGGAGGTTGTCGCAGCCGGCGCAAACGCCTAGCTTTCAGCCGAAATCTCAGGGGGCTGCGGCGAGCGCATGGATCGTCTGGACGCGATGAAGGTGTTTGTCCTTGCGGTGGACGAGGGCAGCTTGGCTGCCGCAGGACGCAAGCTCGGCCGATCGCCGGCTGCGGTGAGCCGCGCCATCGCCTTTCTGGAGCAGCGGGTCGGCGCCGAGCTGCTGCACCGGACGACACGCTCGATCAAGCTGAGCGAGGAAGGCGAGCGTTATGTCGCGATCTGCCGCCGCGTGCTCACCGATCTGGAGGAGGCCGAGGACATCGCGGCCGGACCGCGCACGGCTCCGCGTGGTCTGCTCACGATCACCGCTCCGGTGGTCTCCGGCGAGATGGTACTGCGGCCGATCCTCGACGCGTTTCTCGACGCCTATCCGACCGTATCGGCAAAACTCCTGCTGTTCGACCGTGCGGTCAATCTGATCGAGGAAGGCGTCGATATCGCGCTTCGCATCGGTCCGCTGGCGGATTCGGCGATGGTGGCGATGCGGGTCGGCGGGATCAGCCGCGTCGTGGTGGCAGCTCCCCGCTACCTGAAACAACATCCGCGCATCACCGAGCCGGGCGATCTCGCCAAACACCAGATCGTCGCGATGGCGCATCTGCCCAATTCCTGGACCTTTGCGCCGCAGCCGGGCTCATCGGCGCCGCGCACCGTGCAGTTCACCCCGCGGCTCGTCGTCAACAGCACCTATGCGGCAGTGGCCTCCACTGTGGCCGGGCGCGGCGTGGCGCGGATGTATTCGTACCAAGTGGCCGAGCAGGTCGCGCGCCGCGAGCTCGAGATCGTGCTGGCGGACGACGAGGATCCGGAGATGCCGGCGCATCTGATCTGCCCGCAGGGCCGGCTTTCGGTGCCCAAGGTGCGCGCCTTCACCGACTTCGCCGTGCCCCGGCTGAAGAAGCAGTTTGCGCTGCTGAAGCAGAGCACCAAGGCGCGTTGAGCCGCTTCATGCCTCCGCAATGCGCGGTTTCGCGTATACGGCGGGACGGCTGAATCGGCGATGGTTCCGGAACGGTTAACGCCGATTTAACGGATGAGTCCTACCCTGTCTCGGCCGGGGTTACTCGCAAGGCCGAGGTGAGCCCAATGGAAGCCCAGAGAATAGCGGTCGACGCCGTCGTCGCGCTGACCGATTGCGACCGCGACGCCGTCATCGCCTTCATCCGCCGCCTCTATCTCGCCGGCGTCACCGACCCCAAGCGCCTGACCTTCAAGGGCCTGCAGGCGCTGTCGCGGGCTTGATTCGGCTCGTTTCGGCCGGTTTAGACCCCAGTCCATCCCCTTGCTCTCCCCGGCGTGATTGCAACCCAGCGGTGAATATCTTGCCGCTCCGGCCGGGTCGGGCTACACGACACCCCGGCTGGGTCACTTGGGGATTGGGGAAATGTTGAAACAGCTTTTTGCGCCGCAGCTCGTCATTTTGTACGTGCTTGCGGCTTCGACGATTTACGTCCACTTCCGCGGCAAGCAGCGGCTGCGCTTCGCGCGCCAGCTCGGCGATCACTCGACCTATCTCGCACCTTACAATGTGCTGATGTATGCGGGGTCGGCGGTGCCGAACAAGCCGGTGATCTCGGTCGATCAGTTTCCGGAGCTGAAGCCCCTCCGCGAGAACTGGGAGACCATCCGCGACGAAGCCGTGCGCCTGTTCGATGAAGGTTTTATCCGCGCGGCGGCGAAGAACAACGATTGGGGCTTCTACTCGTTCTTCAAGAGCGGCTGGAAGCGGTTCTACCTGAAATGGTACGACGACTTCCTGCCGTCGGCGAACACGCTGTGCCCGACGACGGTGGAGCTACTCAAATCGATACCGAGCGTGCATGGCGCGATGTTCGCGATGCTGCCGCCCGGCGGCAAGCTCGGCGCTCACCGTGATCCCTTCGCCGGCTCTCTGCGCTATCACCTCGGCCTGGTCACGCCGAACTCGAACAAGTGCCGGATCCTCGTCGATGGCGTCGAATGCGTCTGGCGTGATGGCGAGGCCTTCATGTTCGACGAGACCTTCATCCACAGCGCCGAGAATGCGACCGACGTCAACCGCATCATCCTGTTCTGCGATGTCGAGCGCCCGATGAAATACGGCTTCATGACCGCGATCAACCGCTGGGTCAGCCATCACATCGTCAAGGCGTCGGCGACCCAGAATGTCGACGGTGAGCACGTCGGCGTGCTCAACAAGGTGTTCGGCAAGCTCTACGAGATCCACCTTGCCAGCCGCAAGGTGAAGGAGTGGAACCGCAACGTCTACTACACGCTCAAATACTCGCTGACGGCCTTGATCCTCGGCCTGATCGTGTATTCGGCACTGAATTGAGGCAAATGCGCGGGGCGGATCAGCGAAGCTTGGTCGGCCGTTGCCTCATCTCGATCCGCCCTAGCGCGATCGTCTGATCTCGGTCGGCATTGTCTAATGATGGTGCTTGTGCTTGTGCCCTGCGGAGCCGTCGGGACGCTGATAGCCCCGTAACTCTGCATATCGCTGCATCTGGCTCTGATCGAGCACGGCAGCGGTTGAGAGGTGGTATTTGAGGTGGCTCTCGCGGAGCTGCCCCTGAGTTTCGGCAATGGCGCCAATGCTGGTCTTGAGCGCTTCCGATGTGACCCTGCGGGAAGAGAAGAGGTCTTCCAGCGCTCTCTCTTGCTCGACGAGCTTGTTACCCAGCGGAACGGCTTCCTGTTTCATGGCATCGAACAGCCGTTGAACCTCGGCGCGCTGATCGGCGGTCAGGCCGAGACGATCACTGAGCTCGAGGACGTGGCTGGGACCGGGATATCCATTGAGCTCCGCAGCGAGAGCCAGGCCCATACCGCGTCCGGCGCGGAGATCGTCGATCTGTTGCTGTGACAGCGCCTTGATGGGGCGCTTCTCAAGGCCGGCATAGGGTTGACTGGACTGCGCGCCGGCTGTGCTGCCCGTGAGGAGGAGGGAGGCTGCAAGCAGAAGGACGCGGTTCATGAATCTGGCTCCCACAAAATGGAGCCGGCCGATGTCGAAGCATCGAACCCGGCTGTGACGTGACACCTGTCGCGATCGAGTGATCCCGGAGCACAAATCTTGCTGGATCGTCCGGCCCATGGCAACAAAGATCGCCGTGATTGAGTTGCCGAATGTGGAGCAGGTGATGACCTCTTTGCCGACCGCGAATACTGAGATCACGCAGTTCTTCCGCCGATGGCTGGACACCTTCGCGGGTTATGTCCGAGAGGTCGATTACGCCTCGGCGCGGCCGCTCTTCGATCCGGACGTGCTCGCCTTCGGCACCCATAGCGACGTCATCCCCGGCCTCGATCAATGGGTCAAAACCCAATGGGACAATGTCTGGCCGAAGACGACCGACTTCCGTTTCGTCCTCGATCAGACCTCCGTTCTGGCATCACCGGACGGTATGATGGCAACCGTCGTCGCGCCGTGGACGAGCACGGGCTATCATCCCGATGGCAGCACGTTCGCGCGCCCAGGCCGCGCGACGATGGTGTTTTCGAGGAACGGCGATGGCTGGCTGTGCGTGCATTCGCACATGTCGCTCAATCGCGGTGTGCCGCAGGCGAGCCACGCCAATCGGCCGGTAAAGGCCTGGTAGCTCGACCGCGTGCACGATCGACATGCAAAAGGCCCCATTCCGGAGCCTTTTGAGTCGAGCTGCAGCGAGCCTTATTCCGGCTGGCCGATGCTGACCTTCAGCGTGCCGATGCCGTCGACGCCGCATTCGAGCTTGTCGCCAGGCTGGAGCTGCGACACGCCGGCGGGCGTGCCGGTCATGATGATGTCGCCGGCGGCGAGCTTCACCTGCTGGGAGAGCTGCCAGATGATCTCGGGCACGTTCCAGATCAACTCGGTGAGGTCGCCCTTCTGCGCTTCCTTGCCGTTGACCGTCAGCCAGATCTTGCCCTTGGAGGGATGGCCGATCTTCGAGGCCGGCTGCAGCGCGGAGCAGGGCGCCGAATAGTCGAACGACTTGCCGATCTCCCACGGGCGCTCCTTCTTGCGCGAGGCGATCTGGAGATCGCGCCGGGTGAGGTCGATGCCGACGGCGTAGCCGTAGACGTGGTCCAGAGCCTTGTCGGCGGGAATGTTCAGTCCACCGCTCTTCATCGCGACGACCAGCTCGACCTCGTGATGCAGATCCTTGGTCAGAGGCGGATAGGGAATGGTGGCGCCGTCGGGCACCAGCATGTCGGCATGCTTGGCGAAGAAGAACGGCGGGGCGCGCTCGTCATTGCCCATCTCGCGGATGTGCTCGAGATAGTTGCGGCCGACGCACCAGATGCGGCGTACCGGATAACGGCCGCTCTCGCCGACGACGGGAAGCGAAGCCTGGGGCGGAAGCGGGATGACATAGGAGGCGGCGTTCATGCGGGTCTCGCTGCTCTTGAGGTGGAACGAACTCTATGCGGTTGCGCTGATCGGCGCCAGAGCGCCGGCGTCGTGATGCTGCAGGCGGAAGAACGAGGCATAGCGGCCGCCGCGACGGAGCAGCTCGTCATGGCGGCCCTGCTCGACGATCTCGCCGCCTTCGACCACCAGGATGCTGTCTGCGTGCATGATGGTGTGCAGGCGGTGCGCGATCACGATGGTGGTGCGGTTCTGGCAGAGATGCTCGATCGCCTCCTGCACCTGCCGCTCGGATTCGGAATCGAGCGCGGCAGTGGCTTCGTCCAGGAGGATGATCGGCGCGTTCTTGAGCAGCGCGCGCGCGACCGCAATGCGCTGGCGCTGTCCGCCCGAGAGCTGGGTGCCGTGCTCGCCGACGGGCGTGTCGTAGCCGAGCGGAAAGCCCGTGATGAAGTCGTGCGCGCAGGCCGCCTTCGCCGCCTCGACGATCTCGTCCTCGCTGGCGTCCGGCTTGCCGAAGGCGATGTTGTTGCGGATGGTGTCGCGGAACAGATAGACGTCCTGGCCGACATAGGCGGTCTGGGCGCGCAGCGATTTGCGCGAGACCGACGAGATCGGCTGGCCGTCGATCACGATGTCGCCCTGCGTCACCTCGTAGAAGCGCAGGAGCAGGCCCAGCACGGTCGACTTGCCGCCGCCGGAGGGGCCGACCAGCGCAGTCACCTTGCCGGGCTCCGCGACGAAGCTCATCCGGTTGAGCACCGTCTCGCCCGAGCGATAGGAGAAACTGACATCGCGCAGCTCGATACGGGCATCTGTCAGCTTCAGCGCCGGCTTGTCATCGTCGGACTGCTCGCTCGCGGGGCTGTCGACGACCTCGAGCAGCATACGGGCGCCGACGAGCTGGCTGTTGAGATCGATGTTGAGCCGGGCCAGCCGCTTGGCCGGCTCGGTCGCCATCAGGAATGCGGTCATGAAGGAGAAGAACGCGCCGGGCGTGGCGTTCAGCGCGACCACGGCATAGCCGCCATACATCAGGCAGCCCGCGACGGCGAAGCCGCCCAGCATCTCCATCAGCGGGTTGGAGCGGTTGGCGACGCGGGCCATCTTGTTGGCGTTGCGCTCGACGACCGCGATGTTCTCGTCGATGCGCCTCTGCATGGTCTCTTCGAGCGTGAACGCCTTGACGGTGCGGATGCCCTGAAGCGATTCCTGCATCGTCTCCATGATGTCGGCGGTGCCGGTGAACTGGTTGAAGGCGAGGCCCTTGATGCGCTTGACCAGCTTGCGCAGCACCAGCATCGCCGGGGGCACTGCGACGAGGCCGATGAACGACATCAGCGGATCCTGCCACACCATCACGCCGATCATGGCGAGCAGCATCAGGAGGTCGCGCCCGACGGCGTTGACCAGCATGTTGAGCACGTCCGTGATCGACTTGGCGCCGGCGGTCAGCCGCGCCAGGAATTCGGAGGAGTGCCGCTCGGAAAAGAAGCCGACGCTCTCGCGCATCAGCTTGGCGAACAGCTGGCGCTGGTTGGTGGCGAGGATGGCGTTGCTGATCTTGGTCAGGATCACCATGTGGCCGTAGGTCGCCACGCCTTTGATGAAGAGCAGAACGACCGTGATCCCCGAAAACATCGCGATGCCCGGGATGTTCTTGTCGACATAGGCCTGGTTGATGACCTGGCCGAGCACGTAGGTCGCGCCTGCGGTCGCGCCGGCGGCGAGCGCCATCAGCGCGAAGGCGACGAGATAGCGCCGCCAATAGACGATGCCCTGTTCCGTGATCAGGCGGCGAATCAGGACCGCTGCCGCGTAGGGATCGTCGGTGATTTTCTTTGGAAACTGGGCCATCCGGTGTCCATTGACGGCGCAGGACAAAAGCCTGCCCGCGCGTCAGGGATCGATGGGCCTCTGTGCCCGCTCAAGCCGGGTTTTTCAAGCCCAATTAAGGGCTTGCGCTTGGGATGATTCTAGGCGGAGGCCGCGTGGCGGAGCTCGCCGTGGCGCTCGCGGAACAACTTGTCCTCCCAGGCCAGCGCATGGGCTGCGATGGTCTCGAGGTCGTCGTATTGCGGCCGCCAGTCGAGCAGGCTGCGGATGCGGCTGGTGTCGGCGACCATGGTCATGATGTCGCCGGGCCGGCGCGGGGCGTATTGCACGGCGAAGCTGCGGCCCGAAACCCGGCGCACCGCGTCGATGGTCTCCAGCACCGAATAGCCGCGGCCATAGCCGCAATTGAGCGTGGACGAGGCGCCGCCATTGCGCAGATAAGCGAGTGCCGAGCGATGGGCCTGCGACAGGTCGGTGACGTGGATGAAGTCGCGGATGCAGCTGCCGTCCGGGGTCGGATAGTCGGTGCCGAACACGTCAATCTTGGCGCGCTGGCCGGTGGCGGCCTCAACCGCAATCTTGAGCAGGTGCGTGGCGCCGACGGTGGCAAGGCCGATGCGCGCCTGGGGATCGGCGCCGGCGACGTTGAAGTAACGCAAGGTCACGTATTGCATGCCGTAGGCGGCTGCAACGTCGTGCAGCATGATCTCGGTCATCAGCTTCGAGGAGCCGTAAGGCGACAGCGGCCGCGTCGGCGCGTGCTCGGGCACCGGCACCTGGTCCGGATTGCCGTAGACCGCAGCGGTCGAGGAAAAGATGAAACGGCCAATGCCGCGCTTGACCGCGACGTTGAGCAGGTTGCGCGCGGTGGTGAAGTTGTTGCGGTAATAGCCGAGCGGATCGCGCATCGAATCCGGCACGACCACCGAGCCTGCGAAATGGATGATGCTCTCGATGTCGTGCTGGGCGATCACGCCTTCGAGCAGGTTCTCGTCGCCGGCATCGCCGATGAACAGCGGCACGCCTTCGGGAAGGTAGGCCGAGAAACCGGTGGAGAGATCGTCGATCACGACGACGTCCTCGCCGGCTTCCGCCAGCGCCAGGACCGTATGACTTCCGATATAGCCGGCGCCGCCGGTGACTAGCACAGTCATGATCTCACCCGTCTTCGATCAGCGCGCAAGGCTAGCGCTTGCGTGGTGAAGAGGGGGTATCGGCACAGCTGAACTGGTCACTATGCTTAATGTTGCGTATAGGGACTTTGCGAAATGGAGTGTGACGTGGCGGGTTTCCCCGGCGATCTCGAATTGATCGTGCCAAATCTGCACAGGCGCTATTCCGGGGTCACCGCGACCAACCGGATGGTGGCGCCGCGGCTGGCAAAGCTGTACCGCGCCGCCTGGTTCGGCTCGGACGCGCCGGCGGGGATCGCGCGCCTGAGCATCGGAGATCTCCTCAAGCTATGGCGTCGCAAGCGGCCTGTGATCTGGCATGCGCGCCGCAACAACGAGATGATCGCGGGGGTTGGCTTGCGCGCGCTCGGCTGGCCGCTCAAGCTCGTGTTCACCTCGGCGGCGCAGCGGCATCACAGCTGGATCACGCGCTGGCTGATCCGGCGCATGGACGCGATCATCGCAACGTCAGATCTCTCGGCCTCGTTCCTGAAGGTGAAGGCGACGGTGATCCCGCACGGCGTCGACACCGACGTCTACGCGCCGCCCGCCGATCGCGCTGCGGCTTTCGCGGAAGCCGCGCTGCCCGGCCGTTACGCCATCGGCTGCTTCGGTCGCGTCCGTGCGCAGAAGGGCACCGATCTGTTCGTCGATGCGATGTGCCGTCTGCTGCCGCGTTATCCGGATTTCACTGCTGTCATCGTCGGGCAGGTCACGGCCGAGCAGACGCCCTTTGCCAACGACCTGAAGAAGCGCATCGAAGCAGCAAACCTGCAATCGCGCGTCGTCATCACCGGCGAGCTGCCGATCGAAGCAGTGCAGCGCTGGTATCAGCGCCTGACCATCTACGCCTTCACCTCGCGCAACGAAGGCTTTGGGCTGACGCTGATCGAGGCGATGGCGGCGGGCAGCGCGCTCGTGGCCGCGCGCGCCGGCGCGGCGGAGCTCGTCGTCGAGGATGGTGTCACCGGCGTGCTGATCCCGACGGGAGATGCCGACGCGCTCGCTGCGGCGCTCGAGCCGCTGATGCGTGATGTGGCTGCGGCGACCGCGATGGGTGAGCGCGGGCGGGCGCGGGTGCTCGAGAAGTTCAGCCTCGATGCCGAGGCGGCGCGGATCGGCGCGGTCTATCGGCCGCTGCTCTGAGGCCGTTTTCGCCTGTCGCAAACAAAACCGCGAAAACAACCCCATGCACAGTAGCCGGGGTCAGCAAAATCAAGGAGTTGGCGGAGAGTTCGAGAGATTGCGGATTTTTCGAACGAATTTTGACTCGTCGGGCAAAACAGTGGCAGGATGTCATCATCGGCCCGAGCCACGATCGCCTCAGTTCGTCACCCGCTTCCCGCTTCCCCCAGCACCATCTCCGCAATCCCCACCACCTCGCTTGCCGCAATATTCCGCATGCAGCGGTGGTCGTTCACCTTGCAGACCGTGCTCTGGCAGGGCTGGCAGGACAGCTTTTCCTTGTCCTGCACCAGTGTCGCGGCGAGGCCGTTCAGCGGGGCCCAGAGATAGGGGCTGGTGGGACCGAAGATGCCCATGGTCGGCGTGCCCAGGGCGGCTGCGATGTGCATCAGGCCGGAATCGTTGGAGATGGCAACGCCGGCGGCGGCCATGGCGAGGATGCCGTTGCGCAAGTCCGAGCCGGTGAGATCGCGGACGCCCGGGCCGCCGGCGGCGACGATCTCCTGGGCGAGCTCCTTTTCGGCGGGACCGCCGACCACCCAGACCTCGAGGCCGCGCTCGACCAGCAGGCGGGCGGCTTCGGGATAAGAGGTCCAGCGCTTGGAGACGCCGACCGAGCCCGGGGCGAGTGCCACCGCGGCGCCGGCACCGAGACCATTGGCCTCGCGCCACCGGGCGATCTCCTCGGCCGGGACGCGCAGTTGCGGTACCGGCCATTCCGCGGGCAGGGGCGCGCCGTCGGGCTGGGCGAGGGCGGCGTTCTTGTCGATGAAGCGGGGCAGCTTCTTCTCACCCCAGCGCCAGCGGTTGAGCAGGCCGAACCGGAACTCGCCGACGAAGCCGATCCGTTCAGGAATACCGGCGAGTGCCGGCGCGATGGCCGCTTTCCAGGTCCGGGGCAGCACCAGGGCAGTGCCGTAATTCTGTTTCCGCAGCAGCCCTGCCAAGCCGAACTGGCGTGCGACGGCCAGCCGGCTGCGCGGCATATCCCAGACGATGCCGGCGCGCACCCCGGGCATGTAGTCCACCAGCGGGGCGCACAGGGAGGTGGTGAGGAGATCGACCGGCCGGTTCGGCCAGCGCTCCTTCAGGACCCGCACGACGGTGTGATTCCGCACGAAATCGCCGATCCACATGTAGGGGACGATCAGGATCGGGCGTGTGTCGCTCCGATCTGCATCACTACCAAATTGCGAATCAATATTCATTCGTTATGAGGGCCGAACACGTGCCGATATGGCGGCTCGGTTAGCCGCTCCGGGCCGGCAGGTAAAGGCGGCAGAAGAGCAATCCCAAAACAGCTTACACTTTGGCGGATCATGCGCTAGGGCAGGATCGGGCACCTAAAATCGGGCAGGTAGGTGGAATGTTGCTGGTGACCGGCGGGGCCGGTTTTATCGGATCGAATGTCGTGGCCGCGCTGAACGAGGCCGGTCGCAGCGACGTCGTGATCTGCGATCTCCTCGGAACCGAAGGCAAATGGCGCAATCTCGCCAAGCGGCAGCTTGTGGATATCGTTCCCCCGACCGAGCTGATGGACTGGCTGAAGGGCCGCAAGCTGGAGGCCATGATCCATCTCGGGGCGATTTCCGCGACCACGGCGACCGACGGTGATCTCGTCGTCGAGACCAATTTCCGCCTGTCGATGCGCCTGCTGGACTGGTGCACGATGAATGCCGTGCCGTTCATCTACGCGTCCTCGGCGGCGACCTATGGCGACGGCACGGAAGGCTTCGACGACGATTCCTCGCTGCCGGCGCTGAAGAAGTTGCGGCCTATGAATCTCTACGGCTGGAGCAAGCACCTGTTCGATCTCGCTGTCGCCGAACGTGTGGCGCGCGGCGATCGGCTCCCGCCGCAATGGGCCGGCCTGAAATTCTTCAACGTGTTCGGGCCGAACGAATATCACAAAGGCTCGATGATGAGCGTGCTGGCGCGGCGCTTCGACGACGTCAGGGCAGGCCGCGTCGTGCAGCTGTTCAAGTCGCATCGCGAGGGCATCGCCGACGGCGATCAGCGTCGCGATTTCATCTATGTCGACGATGTCGTGCGCGTGGTCCTTTGGCTGCTCGCGACGCCGTCGGCGTCCGGCCTGTTCAACGTCGGCACCGGCAAGGCGCGCAGCTTCAAGGACCTCATGCTGGCTGCCTATGCGGCGCTCGGCACCAGGCCCAACATCGAATACATCGACATGCCCGAGCAGATCCGGGACAGCTACCAGTATTTCACCCAGAGCGAGGTCGATCGTCTGCTCCGCGCCGGCTATAACGGCGGCTTCACGACGCTCGAGGACGCGGTGAAGGCCTATGTCGGGGATTATCTCGACCGGCCCGACCGCTTTCGCTGAGGCCTTTCGACCATGCCGACGCCCATTCTCGATTTCGATGCCCTCGCGCAAGCCATCTCAGGCCGTACGGTGCTGTGCATCGGCGACATCATGCTGGACGAGTTCGTCTACGGCGAGGTGTCGCGGATCTCGCCGGAAGCGCCGGCGCCCGTCATCGCCGCCCAGCGCAGCGAGATCCACGTCGGCGGCGCCGGCAACGTCGCGCGCAACGTCGCTTCGCTCGGCGCGCGCTGCATCTTCGTCGGCCTCGTCGGCGACGACGACGCCGGCACGCGGCTCGAGGCCGCGCTCAATGATCAAGCCGGCATCGAGAGCGTGCTGGTGCGCGACGCCTCGCGGCCGACCACGCGAAAAGTCCGCTTCGTCTCCGAACATTTTTCCACGCACATGCTGCGCGCCGATTGGGAGCAGGCGCTGGCTGCGTCCGACGAGGTCGAAACGAAGTTGATCGACGCGATCCTGCCGCAGATCGCGCGCGCCGACATCGTGCTGCTGTCCGACTATGCCAAGGGCGTGCTGACGGCGCGCGTGATCCGCCACACCATCGATGCCGCACGCAAGCTCGGCAAGCCCGTCATCGTCGATCCTAAGAGCCTGAACTGGGCGATCTATCGCGGCGCCACGCTGCTCACGCCCAACCGCAAGGAATTCTCGGAAGCGACCCGCAGCCGCGCCGACACGGTGCAGAGCATCGTCGAGGCCAGCGAGGATGTGATGCGGCTCGCCGATTGCGAGGCGATCCTGGTCACCCAGGGCGAGCACGGCATGACCTTGGTGCCGCGGAATGGCGGGGCCGTCCACGTGCCGGCCGTCCCGGTGAAGGTGCGCGACGTCTCGGGCGCCGGTGACACCGTCGCCGCTGCGGTTGCGGTGTCGCTCGCGGCCGGAGCGGACTGGGACACGGCACTGCGTAT
Source organism: Bradyrhizobium sp. IC3195 (assembly GCF_020193585.1). Classification (NCBI taxonomy): domain Bacteria; kingdom Pseudomonadati; phylum Pseudomonadota; class Alphaproteobacteria; order Hyphomicrobiales; family Nitrobacteraceae; genus Bradyrhizobium; species Bradyrhizobium sp. IC3195. Next base: position 92,669 of record NZ_JADYVG010000016.1, read on the forward strand.
GGCCAACGCCGCCGCCGCCGTCGCGGTCGGCAAGCAGGGCACCGCCAGCGTCAGCGCGGCCGAGCTGCGACGCAAGATCCTGCCGCATGCCACGCTCGCGGCCGAAGAGAAGATCGTGCTCAATCCGGCCGCCCTCGACGTGCAACTCGCCGATTGGAACAGGCAGGGCCTGCGCGTCGGCTTCACCAACGGCTGTTTCGACATCCTGCATCCCGGCCACGTCAAGGTGCTGACCGCGGCGCGCGCCGCCTGCGACCGCCTGATCGTGGGGCTCAACAGCGACGCCTCGGTGCGGCGGCTGAAAGGTGCCGATCGTCCGGTCCAGGACGAGCGCGCGCGTGCCGAGGTGCTCGCCGCACTGGAGGCCGTCGATCTCGTCGTCATCTTCACGGAGGACACGCCGATCGACCTGATCACCAGGATCAAGCCCGGCGTGCTGGTGAAGGGCGGCGACTACACACGGGAACAGGTCGTCGGCCATGAGGTGGTCGAGGCCGCGGGCGGGGCAGTCGTGCTGGTCGACATCCTCCAGGGCTTCAGCACGACGGCGCTGGTTCATCGCGCTCGGGGAGGGGGCAAGTGACGGCGCTCGCACGCGAGACCCCCGGCCAGATGTTGCGGCGGCGCCTGCGCAGTCCGGCGGCCTGGCGTGAAACGGTCGATCTGTTTGCGATCCTGACTGCGGCCTCGCTGCCCTGGTCGACATCGCTTGCGGGGATCTTCAACGCGCTGATGCTGATCTGCATGGTGCCGTTCCTCGATCTACGCGATTTCCTGCAGTCCCTGAAGCGTCCGATCTGCATTGCGCCGATCGCGCTGGTCGTTCTCGCGCTGCTGGGGACGCTGTGGTCGGATGCCCCGTGGGGCGCGCGCTTCTATGCGGTTAATCCGACCGTCAAGCTGCTCGTGCTGCCGGTCCTGCTCTATCATTTCGAGCGCTCGCCGCGTGGCCACTGGATATTCATCGCCTTCCTGGTGTCCTGCGCCTTGCTGTCGGTGATGTCCTGGCTGGTCGCCTTCTACCCGAACCTCGCGCTCAAGACCGATCCGCCCGAGCGCGGCATCTTCGTCAAGAACTACATTGACCAGAGCCAGGAATTCGCGCTTTGCGCGGTGGCGCTCGCCTATCCGATCGTGATGCTGTTGCGCGAGAAGCGATACTGGTTCGCCGCGTTGCTGACGGCGCTGGCGCTTAGCTTCTTCATCAATATGACCTTCGTGGTGGTGTCGCGCACCGCGCTCGTCACTATTCCGATCATGTTCGGCGTGTTTGCACTGCTTCACCTCAAATGGCGCAGCATCGCGATCATCTCCGGCGCGCTGCTCGTCGGCGCCGTTCTCGCCTGGCAGGCCTCGCCGCAATTGCGCCACACCGCCGAGAGGTTTACCACCGATTACACCGGCTATGTGGAACGGGGCGAGGCAACCTCCATGGGCATGCGGCTCGAGTTCTGGCGGAAGTCGCTCGGCTTCTTCGCGGAGGCGCCGATCCTGGGGCACGGCACCGGTTCGACCCGCGGGTTGTTCGAACGCGTCGCGACGCCCGCCGGTCAGCGGCGGGCGTCAGCCGAGGTGATCGGCAACCCGCACAATCAGACGCTGAACGTTGCGGTGCAATGGGGCGCGATCGGCGTCGCCATTCTCTACGCGATCTGGATATTGCATCTGCGGTTGTTTCGCGGCGACGGGATTGCCAATTGGATCGGACTCCTAGTCGTGGTGCAGAACGTCTTTACCTCGCTGTTCAACTCGCATCTGTTCGACTTCCACGAGGGCTGGATGTACGTCATCGGAGTCGGCGTCGCCGGCGGAATGGTGATCCGGGAACAACAGCTCGGGGCGAAGATGAGGGAAGCCGGTTCCTGAGCGGTCGCGCGGCTGGCAAGTCTTGTCGAGATGGGCTATCAGCGCGGTCAGGTTGCATCTAACTGGGTTTTCATCGGTCGGCGGATGACGCGACTTACGCATCTCACCTCGCGCAATTTCCTGATCGCGCTCCACGACCTGCTGGCGACCACGGCGGCGCTTTTTGCCGCCTTCTATCTGCGATTCGAGGGTGGCGACGATTTCTACGCTCGATTGCCGCTGCTGTTCCAGATCCTGCCCTACTTCCTCGCCTTCAGCGTGGTCGTGTTCTTCTTCTGCAATCTGACCACGACGAAATGGCGTTTCATCTCGCTGCCTGATGCGCTGAACATCATTCGCGCGGCGACCGTGCTCACGGTTGCGCTGCTCGTGCTCGACTACATCCTCGTTGCCCCCAACGTTCGCGGCGCCTTCTTTCTCGGCAAGGTGACGATCGTCCTCTACTGGTTTCTCGAGATCTTCTTCCTCAGCGCGCTGCGCATGGCGTACCGCTACTTCCGCTATACGCGGGTGCGGCGTCACGCGAGGGGCGGGGAGGCCGCGCCGACGCTGCTGATCGGCCGCGCCGCGGATGCCGAAGTGCTGCTGCGCGGCATCGAGAGCGGAGCGATCAAGCGCATCTGGCCGATCGGCGTCTTGTCACCATCGCCTGCCGATCGGGGCCAGCTCATTCGCAACGTGCCGGTGCTGGGCGGCATCGACGACGTCGAGGATGTGATCTCGGATTTCGCCAAGCGCGACAAGCCCATCGCGCGCCTCATCATGACACCATCGGCTTTCGAGCCGGAGTCGCATCCGGAATCGATCCTGATGCGGGCGCGCAAACTGGGTGTGATCGTGAGCCGGATGCCCTCGCTGGAGAGCGGCGATACGCCAAGGCTCACGGCGGTTGCGGTCGAGGACCTCCTGCTGCGTCCGAGCGAGAAGATCGACTATGCGCGCCTGGAGGCCTTGATCAGGAGCAAGGCCGTGATCGTCACCGGCGGCGGCGGCTCGATCGGATCCGAGATCTGCGAGCGTGTGGTCGCCTTCGGCGCGGCACGTCTCTTGATCGTGGAAAATTCCGAGCCGGCTCTCTACGCGGTCACCGAGGCGCTGGCCGCGCGTGGTGCCACCGCACAGATCGAAGGCCGGATTGCCGACATTCGCGACCGCGAGCGCGTCATGCGCCTGATGGCCGAGTTCAAGCCCGACATCGTCTTCCATGCCGCGGCGCTCAAACACGTGCCGATCCTCGAGCGCGATTGGAGTGAGGGCGTCAAAACCAACATCTTCGGTTCCATCAACGTCGCGGACGCCGCCGTTGCCGCCGGCGCCGAGGCGATGGTGATGATCTCTACCGACAAGGCAATCGAGCCGGTGTCGATGCTCGGCCTCACCAAGCGCTTTGCCGAAATGTACTGCCAGGCGCTCGATCGCGACCTCGCAGCCGGAGCGAACGGCAGCAAGCCGCCGATGCGGCTGATCTCGGTCCGGTTTGGCAACGTGCTGGCCTCGAACGGGTCGGTGGTGCCGAAGTTCAAGGCCCAGATCGAGGCCGGCGGGCCGGTGACGGTAACTCATCCCGACATGGTCCGTTACTTCATGACCATCCGCGAGGCCTGCGATCTCGTCATCACCGCGGCGACGCATGCGCTTGGGACGCAGCGTCCCGACGTCTCGGTCTACGTGCTCAACATGGGCCAGCCGGTGAAGATCGTCGATCTCGCCGAGCGCATGATCCGCCTGTCCGGGCTGCAGCCGGGCTACGACATCGAGATCGTGTTCACCGGCATGCGGCCGGGCGAGCGCCTGCACGAGATCCTGTTTGCCTCGGAGGAGCCGACCCGCGAGATCGGCGTGCCCGGCATCATGGCCGCGCAGCCGAACGAGCCGCCGATGCAGACGCTGCGCAAATGGAATGCGGCGCTTGAGCAGGCGATCGCGCGCGACGATCGCGCCACCATCAGGACCATCCTGAAGGATGCCGTGCCGGAATTTGGATCCACGGCGGCCTGACCATTGTTGCGCAATCCAGCGCTCGGGGAGCGACGATGAGCGAACGCAAACCGGTCGTACTGGTGACGGGAGCGAGCGGCTTCATCGGCCGTCACCTCGGGCAGGCGCTGGCGTGCGAGGGCTGGTCGGTCCGCCCCGTGGTCCGCAAGCGTCAGGGCATCGACGGCGAGGTCGTGATCGAATCGATCGGCGCCGACACCGATTGGCGGGCCGCGCTCGAGGGGGTGGAGGCGGTCGTTCACCTTGCCGCGCGCGTGCATCACAGGCGCGAGGAGCATGCAGCCCAGCTCTACCAGGACGTCAACACCGCCGGCACGGTGCACCTGGCGCGCTGCGCGGCGAGGGCGGGCGTGCGCCATTTCATCTTCATCAGCACCGTGCTGGTGCATGGCCGCAGCAACGAGGGCAGGGCCCCGTTCAGCGAGAACGACGTCCCGACGCCGCGCGGCCTCTACGGGACGTCCAAGGCGGCGGCCGAGGCAGGCCTGAGGACGCTCGCGGGCGAGAGCGACATGAAGATCTCTGTGATCAGGCCGCCCATGGTCTATGGCGCGAGCGCCAAGGGAAGTTTCGCTCTGTTGACGCGCGCGATGAACCTTGGGGTGCCGTTGCCGTTCGCCGCGATCCGCAATCGCCGCGCCTTCCTTGCCGTGCAGAACCTGTCGTCCTTCATCCTGCACCGGCTCGCTCATCCAGATGCGGCCGGCCATTTCGAGATATTCCTGCTCGCCGACAGCGAGCAGTTCTCGACGCCCGAATTCATCGCGCGTCTGGCTAAGGCCTCCGGCAAGCGCCCGCGACTGTTCGGCGTGCCGCCGGGCCTGCTCAGCGCGCTTTTCCGAATGATCGGCCGGCAGGACATGCATGACAGCCTGATCGGCTCGCTCGAGCTCGACGTCTCGAAGGCGCTCGCGACCGGCTGGCGGCCGGAGGTTTCGCTCGATGAGGGGCTGCGGCTCGCCGTGTCGGCTCAGGACGCCTGAGGGCGGGAGAAGCGGCGCAGCAGGAGGGCGACCGCGATCGCGCCGGCAATCAGCGCGGGCAGCGTGACGACCACCGTCGCGGCGCGAACGGCGAGGATCGCCAGCCCTGCGAGCACGAGGTTAAGCAGGAAGACTTCGCCGCTCACCCGGGACACCGAGAAACCGTTGTCGGTCGCGCGCTGATAGAAATGCGAACGGTGCGCCGACCAGAACGGCTCGCGGCGCGCGATGCGCCGAAACAGCGTGATGGTGGCATCGGCGAGGTAGTAGGCCGGCAGCAGCAGCGCCGCAGCCGCTTGTCCGTGCCAGGCGAGCTCGAGCAGGCACCAGCCGAGCAGGAGGCCGATCGGCAGGCTGCCGACATCGCCCAGGAAGACTTTTGCGACAGGACGGTTGAACGGCGCAAAGCCGAGCATGGCGCCGCACAGCGCGGTGGCGATCAGCACGGCCGGCCATGGGAGATCCCCGAGCATTCCCAGCAGCAGCAGCGCAGCGGTGACCGGAACGACTTCCGCCACCGTCATCAGGTCGAGCCCGTCCATGAAGTTGACGAGGTTCACGAACCAGACGCCGGCAAGGACGATGAGGCCGCGCTCCAGCGCGAGCGGCAGCGCCGGCACGATGCGCGCGGTGTCCGGGGCGGTGAACACCACGGCGCCGACGCAGGCGGCCTGCAGCACCAGGCGCACCAGCACGGGCAGCGATACGATGTCGTCGACGAAGCCGACCAGCGCGATCACGATTGTCGCAGCGACCAGCGCCGGCGGGATCGCGACATTGGCGGAGACCCCCCACAGCGAGGCAACGATCAGCGTCGCGGCGATCACCGCGATGCCGGCGCCCTGCGGGGTCGGGACGCGATGGGAGGACCGCGCATTCGGCCGCGCCAGCGCGTAGCGCTGCAGCAGGGGGCGGCTGGTCCAGGTCACCAGCGCCGAGATCAGCGCGGCCGCCGCAACGGCAAGCAGCAGGGCCGCGCCGGCGAGCGCATCGGCAGCCGAATTCACTCCGGCACTCCGATCGGGGCCGACCCTTGCGCGGCTTTCTCGGCGCTGAGGATCCAGACCAGGCCGCCGACTGCCCCGACCAGGAAGAACACGGCGCCGAACAGCAGCGAGACGTTGACGCCCTCGTTGGCGGAAAGTCCCGCGAAGCCGAACGCAAGGCTCATCGTGGCCTCACGCACGCCCCAGCCGGCGATCGAGATCGGCATCATCGTGATCAGCATCACCGGCGGCACGAGCAGAAAGACGTCGCTGAAGCGAACCGGGGCCCCAATCGACTGCACGACGCACCAGGCGATGACGACGGCGAGCACGTGAACGAGGACCGACAGGATCGCGACGACGGGGCCGCTTGTGCCGCTGAAGATCACGCGATTGGCGATGACGGCGCAGGCGTGGATGTGATGCGTTGCCCACCAGGTCTTCAGCCAGCGCCATTTCAGCGCGCCGAAGATCAGGAAGCCGAGGCCGCCGGCGAGCGCCAGGAGGTCGATGAGCAGCAGCGCCGAGCGACCGTGCGGATCGGTGATGAGGGTGTAGCTCCAGGGCAGGCTGGCGACGATCAAGATCGCGAGCGCGACCAGGCCAATGGCGCGGTCGACAAAGATCGAGTAGGTCGCCGTGCGCCAGCCGGCGCCGGCGCGGGCGACGAGCCACAGGCGCACCGCATCGCCGCCGATCGCCGACGGCAGCGTCTGGTTGAAGAACGAGCCGATCACGTTGTATCGCATGGCGCGGCCGAGCTCGAGCGGCGCGCCGCAGGCGGCGCTGATCTCGCGCCAGCGCAGCACGCCGACGAAGATCTGCAGGAACGTGACCGCGATCGCGACACCGAGCCAGAACAGGCTGGTCAGGGTGAATCGGGAAAACAGCTCGGATAGGTCGACCTTGCGCAGCGCCAGATAGAGCAGCGCCGCGGAAATCAGGATCTTGGCCGTCGACAACAGGATTCGGCGCATCTCGTCCGCATGAACAGGGTTTGCTAAGATTGAGGCAACCCGACGCGAGGCGCCGAATTCGGCCGCTTTGGTATGGTTTTGGCGCCGATCTTGCAATAGCCGTCGTTAAGGAGGCGTCGTTGAGGAGCCGTCGTTAAGGACGCCATGAGGAGATCGCGTGAAGGAGCGGGGAGCCTATTGCGACCCCGTCGAGGTGGCGGCTAGACAGGATCGGGCGAGGGATCACCCAGGGAACAGGATGACGGATCAGGCGATTTTGGTCACGGGTGCGGCCGGCTTCATCGGCTTCCACGTCGCCCGGCAGCTCCTGGGCGAAGGTCGCGCCGTCGTCGGGCTCGACAATCTCAACAGCTATTACGATCCGGCGCTGAAGAAAGCGCGCCTTGCTCTGCTCCGGGACCAGCCGCGCTTCTCGTTCATCGAGGCCGATCTCGCCGACCGCGAGACCATGGCGGCGCTGTTCGCGCAACATCGTTTTGCCAAAGTCGTGCATCTGGCCGCGCAGGCCGGCGTGCGCTACTCGATCGAGCAGCCGCAGACCTACGCCGATTCCAATCTCGTCGGCTTTCTCAACGTGCTGGAGGGCTGCCGCAACAATGGCTGCGGTCATCTGGTCTACGCCTCGTCATCCTCCGTTTACGGCGCCAACACAAAACTGCCATTTGCGGTTGCGGACCGCACCGACCATCCGGTCAGCTTCTACGCCGCGACCAAAAAGGCGAACGAGGTGATGGCGCAGTCCTACAGCCATCTTTATCGCCTGCCGGTCACGGGGCTGCGGTTCTTCACCATCTACGGGCCATGGGGCCGCCCCGACATGGCCATGTTTCTGTTCGCGAGCGCCATCATGGCCGGCAAGCCGATCCGGCTCTTCAACCATGGCAAAATGCGCCGCGATTTCACCTATATCGACGATGTGACGCGCGTCGTGTCCAAGCTGATCGATCTTGTGCCTGCGGACGATCCGGCTGCCGCAAATGCGCCGTCAAAGCTCTACAATGTCGGCAATCATCATCCGGAGGAACTGATGCACGTCGTCGGTCTTCTGGAGCGGGAGCTGGGCCGGACGGCGATCAAAGAATTGCTGCCGATGCAGCCGGGAGATGTGCTGGAAACGTTCGCGGATGTCGAGGATCTCTCGCGCGACACCGGCTTTGCACCGTCAACGCCGATCGAGCATGGGGTTCATAACTTCGTCACCTGGTATCGGGACCATTTCAAGGTTTGAGATCACGATGGACAAACGCATAATCCCCCTGATCATGTGCGGCGGTGCCGGCACGCGGCTGTGGCCCGCTTCGCGCGAGGTTCGGCCCAAGCAGTTCCTGCCGCTGTTCGGCACGCGCTCGACGTTCCAGGACACGCTGCTGCGCGTGTCCGATCCCTCTTTGTTCGACCGGCCGATCGTCATCACCAACGCCTCCTACCGCTTCATGGTGCTGGAGCAGCTCGCCGAGATCGGCATCGAGGCCGACGTGATCCTCGAGCCGATGCGGCGCGATTCCGGCCCTGCCATCGCGGCCGGCGCGGTGTTCGCGCAGAACCGCGCCAGCGAGGCGATCGTGCTCGCGCTCGCCGCCGATCACGTCGTGCAGAATAATGCTGCCTTCGTCGCCGCCTGTCGCGAGGGCCTCACCGCCGCGAATGCCGGGCGCATCGTCACCTTCGGCGTCAAGCCGGAACGGCCGGCAACGGAATATGGCTACATCAATCCGGGCGACGTGATCGCGGGCGAGGTGCAGGCGGTTGCGCGCTTCGTCGAGAAGCCGGATGCGGTGAAGGCCTCCGACTACGTCAATTCGGGCTACCTCTGGAACAGCGGCAACTTCATGTTCCCGGCGAGCGTGCTGCTCGACGAATATCGCAGGGTCGATGCGGCAAGCGTCGAGGCCGTCACCAATGCCGTCAACAATGCCGGCCGCGATCTCGGCTTCGTCACGCTGGAGCCCGAGGCGTTCGGCGCGGCCAAGGCGATCTCGATCGACTATGCGGTGATGGAGAAGACCTCGCGCGCCGCCGTCGTGCCGGTGTCGTGCGGCTGGTCCGACGTCGGCTCCTGGCATGCGGTGTGGGAGCTGTCGGAGAAGGACGCGCAAGGCAATGCCGCGCATGGCACCGCCGTGTTCGAGGATTCCCGCAATTGCAACGTCACCACGGATTCCGCGCTGGTCGCGCTCGAAGGCGTCGACGATCTCGTCGTGGTCGCGACCGCGGACGCGGTGCTGGTCTCGCGGCAGAAGGATGCCAACGGGCTGAAGCGCCTCGTGACGAAATTGAAGTCGGTCGCGCCGAAAGTCACCGAGGAGCATCTCAAGGTGCACCGGCCCTGGGGCAGCTATCAATCCGTCGACAATGGCGAGCGCCACCAGGTCAAGCGCATCGTGGTGAAGCCGGGCGGGCGGCTGTCGCTGCAGAAGCACCATCATCGTGCCGAGCACTGGATCGTGGTCCGCGGCACGGCGCAGGTGACCGTCAACGAGACGGTGAAGACGGTGCACGAGAACGAGTCGATCTACATCCCGATGGGCGCCGTCCACCGGATGGAGAATCCCGGCAAGATCCAGCTGGAGCTGATCGAGGTCCAGACTGGAAGCTATCTGGGGGAAGACGACATCATCCGGATTGAAGACGACTATCAAAGGTCGTAACCAGCAAACTCCGAATCACGCGACCCGGGCCGAGAAGCGGTATCTTTTTCGGCCTAAGGCCCGGGGAACGTGTAACTTTTTGAATCAAATCGTGTCCGCCCCGCCAGGGCGGCATTCGCCACAAATGTGGCGTCCGTGCTAGAAGCGGCCCGGGGATTTGCGTTGAATCGGGGTTTGCTCAGATGACTTCCAGGGGATCTGCACCGGCAAAGGCCGGCTTGCGCGTCGGTGTCATTGGCGCCGGCGTGATGGGCAGCAACCATGCGCGCGTGCTCAGCGGCCTGCCCGGCGTCAGCCTCGTCGGCGTCGTCGATCCCTCGCCGGCGCATCGTGCGCGGGCCACGGAGCTCGCCAATTGCGAAAGCTTCGAGACGCTCGACCAGCTGTTCGCCGAAGGCGTCGATGCCGTCACCATCGCGGCACCGACCCATCTGCATCACGAGGTCGCGCTCGCATGCATCGCCAAGAACATCCATGTGCTGGTCGAAAAGCCGATCGCATCCACGGTGGAAGAGGGCCGCGAGATCGTCGCCGCCGCGCACAAGGCGGGCGTCACGCTGATGATCGGCCATGTCGAGCGCTTCAATCCGGCGGTCGCCGCGGTTAAGCAGGCGATCGCGGGCGAGGACATTCTCTCCATCGCGATCACCCGCGTCGGCCCGTTCCCGCCGCGCATGTCCAATGTCGGCGTCGTCATCGACCTTGCCGTGCACGATATCGATTTGATCCGCTGGTTCACCGAATCCGACATCGTCGAGGTGCAGCCGCAATTGTCGAGCGCGGTCGCCGAGCGCGAGGACATCGCGCTCTTGCAGTTCCGCACCGAGAGCGGCGTGCTCGCCCACATCAACACCAACTGGCTGACGCCGTTCAAGGCGCGCAGCGTCACGGTCGCAACGCGCGGCAAATACGTGATGGGCGATCTCTTGACGCGCCAGGTCACCGAATGCTTCGGCTTCAAGCCGGACGGCAGCTACTCGATGCGGCATCTGCCGGTCGGCCATGACGAGCCGCTTCGCGCCGAGCTGATCGCGTTCCTCAAGGCGGTGCGCAACGGCGAGACGCCGGCAGTGACGGGCGACGAGGGCGTCGCCAGCCTCGAGATCGCCACGCAATGCCTGGAGAGGCCCTCGCGTCCTGCGGCGACGTCACCCGCGCGCAAGGGGCCGCGCCGCGTCGCCGGCTGATCCCTTCCATGTCGACCGCTCAAACGTCACAAGGCGTCATGAACCAGCACTTACGTTCCGAACCCATTCCCTTCATCGACGTCGCCTCGCAGCGCCGCCGGCTCGGCGCCTCGCTCGATGCGGCCGTGAAGCGCGTGATGGACCATTGCCAGTTCGTCAACGGGCCGGAGGTCTTCGAGCTCGAGAAGCAGCTTGCGGCCTACTCAGGCGCCAAGCACGTGATCGGCTGCGCCAGCGGCACCGACGCCATCCTGATGGTGATGATGGCCAGGAATGTCGGGCCCGGCGATGCCGTGCTGTGTCCGTCCTTCACCTTCATCGCGACCGCTTCGCCGGTGGCGCGGACCGGCGCGACGCCGGTCTATGTCGACGTCGACGAGACCACCTTCAACATGAGCCCGGAATCGCTCAAGCGCGGCATCGCCACCGCCCGCAAGGCCGGTCTCAAGCCCGTCGCGGTGATTCCGGTCGATTTGTTCGGCCAGCCCGCCGATCACGACGCCATCGCCGAGATCGCCAGGGCCGAAGGCCTGTTCGTGCTCGACGACGCCGCGCAAGGCTTTGGCGCGAGCTACAAGGGGCGCAAGCTCGGCACCCTCGGCCACGCCACTGCGACCAGCTTCTTCCCGGCAAAGCCGCTCGGCTGCTTCGGCGACGGCGGCGCGATCTTCACCGATGACGACGAGCTCGCCGCCACCTTGCGCAGCATCCGCGTGCACGGGCAGGGCGTCGACAAGTACGACAACGTCCGCCTCGGTCTCACCGGCCGGCTCGACACGATGCAGGCCGCGGTTCTGATCGAGAAGCTGAAGATCTTTGACGACGAGATCGCCGCCCGCAACAAGGTCGCGGAGCGCTATGCGCGCGGCCTGTCCAACGTGGTCACCGTGCCGCGCATCGCGCCGGGCAATACCTCAGTCTGGGCGCAGTACACCATTCGTCTTCCCAAGGGTATCGACCGCGACGGCTTCGCTGCCGCGCTAAAAGCCCAGGGAGTGCCGACCGCGATCTATTACGGCAAGTCGATGCACCAGCAGACCGCCTACAAACAGTACCCGGTCGCCGAGGGCGGATTGCCCGGTTGCGAGAGCCTGTCGCAGGACGTCATCAGCCTGCCGATGCATGCCTACCTGACCGAGGCCGATCAGGAGCGAATCATCGCCGCCGTCCGCGGCGCGCTGGCGGGCTGAGTTCTTCCCTCTCCCCTTGCGGGAGAGGTTGGCTTCGCGAAGCGAAGCCGGGTGAGGGGTCTCTCTCCGTACGGCATGCACTGAGAGATACCCCTCACCCGATTGAGTCTGTATCTGCCTGCGGTGCTGCCCTCTCCCGCAAGGGGAGAGGGCGCAGTAATGCGCATCGCAAGATGCATCGACCTCCGTCCGATAAGTCTCTACAACAATCCGCATGCTCGGACGCATCTTCACGGTCGGTGGTTACACGCTGCTGTCGCGGCTGACGGGGTTTGCCCGCGACATCATGCTCGCGGCGATCCTCGGTGCCGGGCCGGTGGCCGACGCCTTTTTCGTGGCGCTGCGGCTTCCCAACCATTTCCGCGCGATCTTCGCCGAGGGCGCCTTCAACGCCGCCTGGGTGCCGGCCTATGCCCATGTCCATGGCGAGAAGGGGGAGGCGGCCGCACATTTGTTCGCCGACCGCATCTTCACGCTGCTCCTGGCCTCGCAGGTGGTGCTGCTGATCGCCGCCTGGCTGTTCATGCCGCAGGCCATGAGCATCCTGGCGCCAGGCTTCGGTGAGGATGCCGAGCAGCGCAAGCTCGCGATCGAGTTGACCCGCATCACCTTTCCCTATCTGCTCTTGATCACGCTGGTGACGCTCTATGGCGGCATGCTCAACGTGATGCAGCGCTTTGCCAGCGCCGCGGCCGCTTCGATCTTCCTCAACGTCGCGATGATGATGACGCTGGCGGTTGCCGTCTGGTTTCCGACCGCAGGCCATGCCGCGGCCTGGGGCGTGCTGATCTCCGGCTTCCTGCAATATTTCCTGCTCGCGGGCGATCTCGCCCGCCATGGCGGCCTGCCGCGCTTTGCCCCGCTCAAGCTCGACGAAGACGTCCGCGGCTTCTTCAAGGCGCTGGGGCCGGCGACATTGGGCTCGATGGGCACGCAGGTCGCGCTGTTCGCCGATACCATCATCGCGACCTTCCTGCCCGCGGGCGCGCTGTCCGCGCTCTATTATGCCGACCGGCTCAACCAGCTGCCGATCGGCGTCATCGGCATCGCCATCGGCACGGTGCTGCTGCCGGAGATGTCGCGGCGGATCACCGCAAACGACCACGATGGCGCGCTGAGGGCGCAGCGCCGCGCCTTCGATTTCACGCTGCTGTTCTCGATCCCGTTCGTGGCCGCCTTCATCACCGTGCCCGATGCGATCATGCGCGCGCTGTTCGCGCGCGGTGCGTTCTCCAAGGCCGATGCCGCCGCCGCCGGTGCGACGCTCGCGGCCTATGCCATCGGCTTGATCCCGTTCGTGCTGATCCGCAGCGCGGTCGCGACCTTCTATGCCCGCAAGGACACCGCAACGCCAGTGCGGGCGTCGCTGACCGGTATCGCGGTCAATGTCGCGCTGAAGGTCGCCTTGATGGGATCGCTGGCCCAGATCGGCCTCGCGCTGGCCACCGCCATCGGCGTCTGGACCAATCTCTTGCTGGTGCTGTACTTCGCCGTGCGGCGCGGCTTTCTCGTGCTCGACCGCGCCTGGCTGCTGTCGCTCGCCAAGTTCTTGCTGACCGGCCTCATCCTCGCCGCCGCGTTCTGGCTGATTGCGCACTTCAGCGGCCCTTGGCTGGGCGCGATGCACTTCCGGGATGAATTGATGCTGATCCTGCTCGCCGTCGGCGGCACGATCGTCTACGCGCTCGCGATCCTCGTGCTGTTCGGCCGCAAGTGGCTGGTCTCGCTGCTGCGTGGCTAGAGAGCACGGCATTCGCCTCCAGGCTGCAGCCAACATCGGCACATCTCTTGATTTTGCGCGATTGCGGTGGTAGGAGTCGCTCATGATCAAATGCTCGCGCAAAGTCTCCCGCAACCACATCACCCGCTTCGGCTGGGCGGTGGGAGGAGTCGTGCGCTAGGATTTCGACGACATTTTTTCCACCAGGCCCCGCCGGCATCGGACGGGGCCTTTTCATTGGCCACGCTCCCTGCCGGCTCAACAGGAGGAGCGTCCGATGCCACCACAACTGACGAAGATCTCATCCGAGGCCGAGCACGACGCCGCGGTGCTTCGCCTCGACCGATCCATTGCGCTGGCGAAGGACGCCATGGACGAGGTCTTGGCGGCAGCGGCTCGCCTCAATGTGTCCGTTGCAACGCCGGGCCATGCCTTGTCGGGGAGAGAAGCTGCCGCAGCCGCGCCGGCGCAAAGCCTCCCGGGCCTGCTCAAGCGATATTGGTTTGCTTTTGCGAAGTGGCGTCTACACCCGCGGGTCAGTTTGCTGGATCTGAGCGACAGGGAGCTGATGGACATCGGCCTGACGCGCGCCGAGATCAACTATCTCGCACGTGGGCGGGCGATCGATGCGCTCAGAGATAGTACGAGGTATCTGTTGAGCCGCGGGATGTGAGTAATCGACGATCCTCACGCTGGCATATGACCTGACGCGCGCGGCTTGAACTCGGCAAGGTCTGGCTCCATCCAGCCGTGCCGCGCCTCTCTCGAGAACAGCGCTTCGCGGCTCCAGAAACGTAAGAGTACGTCCTTTTCGGTTGCCGGGGACGCCAGCACCGCGTTGCAGGCGGCGACAATATCGTGTCGGCCGACCTCCGCGAGAATTCCTTCGATGATCATCAAGAAGGCCATCGTCATCGTGTGGTGCGCACATCGTCGTTCACGCCGCCAGCGGCAACATTGTAGGCGCGGATCATCTCGGGGAGTTCGACCCGCCAGTCCCGAGCCGGATCAGTGGCGAGCAAGTAGCTCGTCACGATCAGATGTTCACGATGGCTGAAACGTGCCCCCGGAAGTGTACGCGCGAGGAAGCCCTCGCTCAGTTCGGCGACCTCTGCAGCATCCGTGCAGCAAATTCTGTTGCTCATGGCGGCGCCTATGTTACCTTGGTACCAAGGTAACATTCTAGAACGGAAAAGGCAAATTGGGATCGGTCAACTCGGCCGCCCAGGCTCTGCCTGTGTGACAACAATCGTTCCGCGATCAGAGCGTCGACCCCGCAGGCGTCCGAACGAATCCAAGATTCACCTGGTCTCTGAGGACGTGAGTTGCAGGGCTGGAGACCGATGCCCGAGCAAGTCCGGCAATGGCATGATGCGACTAAACCCCCGCCTTCCGATCGAGGTCACACATTATGAACTCAGAAGCTCACAAACATTCAGTCCAACGCGTACAGACGGGAGTTCGGATCGAGAAGCGCATTCTCAAGGTCGCGAAGGGCCTCGCCGAATACCTGGATATGAGCCTCGGTGATTTGCTGGAGGGCGTTCTCCTGCATTCGTTCGAAGGCAAGACTCCGTTCGAGCCTGCGACGCTGCAACGCATTTCGACGCTGAAAGATTTGTACGGGCTGACGCTCACGGCCTCCGATGCTCATCAGCTATTTGAAGCTCGGGGTGAGCACGAGAACAGCTAAGTGGGAGCGCTCGGCTCTCGCCGTCAACGTCACACGATCACGCTGGGACCTTGCCGAGCATTCCAGTGAGGCACGCGCGGCGCGATTGAACCTGCGACCCCTGCGCCCGCCTAAACCCGTTTGCGTTGCCAGTTTTTCCACGGCAATATGCCCACAAAACAACCATGAGAACGGGAAGATAAAATGGCGGCTCCCATCAAGTTCGGCGTTGGCCAAAGCGTGCTGCGCAAGGAGGATGATGCGCTCATCCGCGGCAAGGGCCGCTATACCGACGATTACGCGCCGCAGGCCGCGCTCCGCTGCCTGGTGCTGCGCTCGCCGCATGCGCATGCCAAATACACCGTCGATGCGACCCGCGCCCGCGGCCTGCCGGGCGTTGCGCTGATCCTGACGGCCGACGACGTCGGGGATCTCGGCAATCTGCCCTGCCTGTTCAACCTCGAGACCGATCCGTTCACCGGCCCGCCTTACCCGATCCTGGCCAAGGACGAGGTGCGCCATGTCGGCGACGCCATCGCCTTCGTGGTCGCCGAGACCATCGACCAGGCTCGCGACGCGATCGAGGCGATCGAGGTCAAATGGTCGCCGCTGCCCGCGGTGACCGGCGTCGTCAACGCCGTGAAGAAAGGCGCAGCCTTGGTCTGGCCGGACAAGCCGGGCAACGTGCTGTTCGACGTCTCGATCGGCGACAAAGCGGCCACGGAAGCTGCCTTCGCGAAAGCGCATGCGGTCGCCGAGATCTCCATCGTCAATCCGCGCGTGGTTGCAAGCTTCTTGGAGACCCGCGCTGCCGTCTGCGAATACGATTCCAAGCGCGACCATCTGACGCTAACGGTCGGCAGCCAGGGCAGCCACCGTCTGCGCGACATCCTCTGCCAGAACGTGCTCAACATCCCCACCGACAAGATGCGGGTGATCTGCCCCGACGTCGGAGGCGGGTTCGGCACAAAACTGTTTCCGTATCGGGAATATGCCCTGATGGCCGTCGCCGCGCGCAAACTGAAGAAGGCGGTGAAGTGGGCGGCCGACCGCTCCGAGCATTTCATGGGCGATGCGCAGGGCCGCGACAACGTCACCACCGCCAAGATGGCGCTGGCTGAAGACGGCAAGTTCCTCGCGATGGATTGCGACCTCATGGGCGACATGGGCGCGTATCTGTCGACCTTCGGGCCCTACATCCCGCATGGCGGCGCCGGCATGCTGCCCGGCCTCTACGACATCCAGGCCTTCCATTGCCGGGTGCGCACGATCTTCACCCACAGCGTGCCGGTCGACGCCTATCGCGGCGCGGGCCGGCCCGAAGCCGCCTATGTCATCGAGCGCCTCGTCGATGCCTGCGCGCGAAAGCTCGACATGACGCCGGATGCCATCCGCCGCAAGAATTTCATCCCTCCGAAGGCGCTGCCCTACAAGACCGCGACCGGCAAGGTCTACGATTCCGGCGACTTCGCCGCGCACCTGAAGCGCGCGATGGAGATCGCGGAATGGAAGGAATTCCCCAAGCGCGCCAAGGCGGCCAAGAAGGGCGGCCTGATCCGCGGCATCGGGCTTGCGAGCTATGTCGAGATTTGCGGCGTGATGGGTGAAGAGACGGCCAACGTCCGCCTCGATGCCAATGGCGACGTCACCGTGCTGATCGGCACGCAATCGAGCGGGCAGGGCCATCAGACCGCCTATGCGCAGATCGTCGCCGAACAGTTCGGCGTGGCGCCCGAGCGCGTGCATGTTCGCCAGGGCGACACAGACGAGATCGCGACCGGCCTCGGCACCGGCGGCTCGGCCTCGATCCCCTCCGGCGGCGTCAGCGTCGAGCGCGCCACGCGCGAGCTCGGTTCGAGGCTGAAGGAGATCGCGGCACAGGCGCTGGAAGCCAGCGCGGGCGACCTCGAAATCTCCGAAGGCGTGGTGCGGATCGCCGGCACCGACCGCTCGATCTCGTTTGCCGACCTGGCCAAGCGGCCCGGCGTCGATCCATCGAAGCTGAACGGTAGCGCGACCTTTGCCAGCGCCGACGGCACTTATCCCAACGGCACCCATGTTGCGGAGGTCGAGATCGATCCGGCGACCGGCATCATCAAAATCGTCAACTACGTGATCGTCGACGATTTCGGCAAGACGCTCAATCCGCTGCTCTTGGCCGGCCAGGTGCATGGCGGCGCCATGCAGGGCATCGGCCAGGCCTTGATGGAGCAGGTGGTGTATGGACCGACCGACGGCCAGCTCATCACCGCGACCTTCATGGACTATGCGCTGCCGCGCGCGGCGGACGGGCCGGCCTTCGTGTTCGAGACCCACAACGTGCCCTGCAAGACCAATCCGATGGGCGTGAAGGGGGCCGGCGAGGCCGGCGCGATCGGCTCCTGTCCGGCCGTGGTCAACGCCATCGTCGATGCGCTCTGGCGCGAGTACAAGATCGACCACATCGACATGCCGGCAACGCCCGAGCGGGTGTGGGTTGCGATCAGCGAGCATCACCGCCGTCACAGCTTGTGAAGCCGCGCTCCCCCGCGCGCACGGGAATAAACGCGCCGCGCGGGGTTCTACCTATGATGGGTCCCGGCTTCACCAGAAGCCGGTGACAGTCTCATTCCCCGAACGTCTCGAGAGCCGGAGAAACGAACCAATGAAACGGACGATGATTGTCGCGGGCGCCCTCGTGCTGGGCGCGGGCGCCGTCATGGCGCAACAGGAGATTGCCGTCCAGCAGGACAATCTGATGCGAGCGATCGCCAAGAATCAGTATGGCGTGCTTCAGAAGATGAGCAAGGGCGATATTCCCTTCGACAAGAAGGCTGCCGATGAGGCCATCGCCAGCATCGAGGCCGATGTTGCCAAGATCGCCAAGACCTTCGAGATCAATCCCAAGCAGGATGTCGTCAACGCGACCTACGGCTCGTCGCCGAAGGTCTGGCAGAACAAGGCCGATTTCGATGCCAAGATCCCGCCGGTGCAGAAGGCGATCGCCGACGCCAAAGGCAAGATCACCAATGTCGCGGGCCTGAAGGCGGCCTACACGGCGATCAACGACCGCTGCAATGATTGTCACGAAACCTATCGCGTGAAATTGAAATAGCGGGCGCAGTTAACGGGCTACCAAGGACTTCAGAAGGGCGGTTGCGAAAGCAACCGCCTTTTTCTTGACCGCGGCCCGCAGGAACTTCCGTCCGCAAGGCCTGACGGATTGCCGCGAGAGCGGCTATCCTTGCGCCAACGGCCGTGCGCTCACACGAGTCTCCTCCCGGCATCCTCACGTCGGGAATCCCAGCGCGCGGCGAGCACCTCGATCAACAGCGAGACAGGCCATGGCAAAACCGTTCCCCTCCAAGACCCATATCGGCAATCATATGCTGCATCCGGAAACCCTGATGCTGACCTATGGCTATGATCCGCAATTGTCCGAGGGCGCCATCAAGCCGCCGGTGTTCCTGACCTCCACCTTCGTGTTCAAGACCGCCGAGGATGGCCAGGACTTCTTCGACTACGTCGCCGGACGGCGCGAGCCGCCGGAAGGCATGGGCGCCGGCCTGGTCTATTCGCGCTTCAATCATCCCAATAGCGAGATCGTCGAGGACAGGCTCGCGATCTACGAGCGCACGGAGAGTTGCGCGCTGTTCTCGTCCGGCATGGCGGCCATCGCAACCACGATTCTGGCCTTTGTTCGCCCGGGCGATGTCATCCTGCACTCGCAGCCGCTCTATGGCGGGACGGAGACGCTGCTGACGAACACGCTCGCGCGCCTGTCGATCGGCGCCGTCGGCTTTGCCGACGGCATCGACGAGACGGCGGTCAAGCAGGCCTCGGAGGAGGCCATGGGCAAGGGGCGGGTTTCGATGATCCTGATCGAGACGCCGGCCAATCCGACCAACGGCCTCGTCGACATCGCAATGATCCGCCGCATCGCCGATTCCATCGGCAGGGCCCAGGGACACACGCCGGTCATCGCCTGCGACAACACGCTGCTCGGGCCGGTGTTTCAGCGGCCGATCGAGCACGGCGCGGATCTGTCGCTGTATTCGCTGACAAAGTATGTCGGCGGTCATTCCGACCTGATCGCGGGCGCCGCGCTCGGATCGAAGGCGATCATGAAAGGCATCAAGGCGCTGCGCGGCGCCATCGGCACCCAGCTCGATCCGCATTCGTGCTGGATGATCAACCGCTCGCTCGAGACGCTCAGCCTGCGGATGGAGAAGGCCGATGCGAATGCGCGGCTCGTGGCAGACTTCCTGCGCGACCATCCGAAGGTCGCCAGGGTGCACTACCTCGGTCACCACGAGCAGGGCTCGCTGTCCGGCCGTGTGTTCGCGCGGCAATGCCTGGGCGCGGGCTCGACGTTCTCGTTCGACATCGTCGGCGGCAAGGAGGCGGCGGTGAAATTCCTCAACGCGCTGCAGATCCTCAAGCTGGCGGTGAGCCTTGGCGGCACGGAATCGCTCGCAAGCCTGCCGGCGACGATGACCCATTCCGGCGTTCCCGCCGACATCCGCCAAAAGATCGGCGTGCTCGATTCCACGATCCGGCTGTCGATCGGCATCGAGAACCCGTCGGACCTGATCGCCGACCTCGCGCAGGCGCTGAACGCGGCTTGAGCACGGTCAGAGTCGTAGCGTCGTAGCCCGGATGGGGCGCAGCGAAATCCGGGGACCTGTCCGCAACGCGCAGGGCTCCCGGATTGCACCAACGGGCGGCGCTTCGCGCCGACCGTTGGCTCCATCCGGGCTACGAAGTTGCTTGGAATCGAAAAGGCCGGTCGCTCCCTCCTTGCGTCCGGCCTGTCCGCGACGAAGCCCGCGTTTTCGCTTTACTTCGTCACCTGACCGCGGATCTCGCCGGCCGGGTTCGCCGCGGTATGGATGTTGATGTAGTACTTGCCGCCGAGCAGATCGGCGGCCTGCGCGTCGGTGAGCGTGGCTTCGCCCTTGACCGGGCTCGAGGCTGCATTCGGGATCGGGACCGCGACGCCGGCGTTCTTGCCGGCTTCGGCAGGCCCGTGGAAATGCGCGGCGGTGGCGGGGCCCGAGAGGCCGGAATAGGTGACGGTCCAGGACAGCTTCTTGCTGGCAGCGTCGTAGTCCAGATCGGCCGTTCCGGTCGCGCTGCTGGTGTTGGCGGGGACTTCGGATTTGCCGTCCAGCGTCGCCTTCAGTTTCTCCGCGCTGGCCGGGGCGGCGAACGCAACGGCGGCTCCGAGTACCAGTGTGGCAAAAACGGCTTTGGTCATGGCTTTCTCCTGTTGACGCCTGATTGCTTTTCAAACAGTGCGTCATGCGGTTTATTCCGGCATTACATCCGGGCCGTCTAAAATATTCGTGGTTGGATCGAGCGCGGCATGACCCTTAAGTTCGCGCGTTCACGATGGAATGATCGAATGTTGCGACGAACGCTCCTTGCCGCCCTGATCGCCGCCGCCGCGGCGTTCGCACTCTATTGGTGGTTGACCGCCCCGGCCGTGCTGGCCTTGCCGGCGCCGACACGCAACCCCGATCTCGCCAACGGGCAGGAGCTGTTCAACGCCGGCGGCTGCTCGTCCTGTCATGCCACCCCCAATCAGCCCGATCGCCTGCGGCTCGGCGGCGGGCTGGCGCTGGGCTCGCCGTTCGGGACGTTCTACGTCCCCAATATTTCCCCCGATCCCGCCTACGGGATCGGCCGCTGGAGCGAGGCCGATTTCGTCAACGCCGTGATGCGCGGCATCTCGCCCTCGGGCACGCACTATTTCCCCGCCTTTCCCTACACGTCCTATCATCTGGCCAGTGTCGACGACGTCCGCGATCTCTTTGCCTATCTGAAGACGCTTCCGTCGGTGTCCGGCACAGTGGGCGACCACGCGCTGCCGTTTCCGTTCAACATCCGCCGCAATGTCGGCATCTGGAAGCTGCTGTTCATGGACACCGCGCCGTTCGTCGCGGACGCCGCGCGCTCGCCGCAATGGAATCGCGGAGCCTATCTCGTGAACGCTTTCGGCCATTGCGCCGAATGCCACAGCCCGCGCAATGCGCTCGGCGGCATCATCGCCAGCCAGCGCTTTGCCGGTGGGCCCAATCCCGAAGGGGAGGGCTGGGTGCCCAACATCACGCAGCAGGGCATCGGCAACTGGAGCGAGAAGGATATCGCGGATTTTCTCGAGACCGGCGACCTGCCCGAGGGCGACAGCGCTTCGGGCGCGATGCGGGCGGTGATCAAGAATCTGGCGCAACTTACCGCGGAAGACCGCGCCGCGATGGCCGCCTATCTGAAGTCGCTGCCGCCGGTGCAGGGACCGACGCCGCCCAAGCGCAAGGAGGGCGGCTAGCGCTGCCGGCGCTTCGGCCGTTGTTTTGCGCGTGATCTAAAGCGCGATGAGATTGGGATGAATCATCATCGCGCTTTAGGTAGTTGTTTACGCATGATCTTTCCGGAAAACCGCTTCGCACTTTTCCGGATCATGCTTTAGCCGGTGCCGAACGCCTTGAAGGTGATGATGGTGAGAGTGTCCTGGATGCCCGGCAGCACCTGCACCTTCTCATTCACGAAGTGGCCGATGTCGGTATCCTTGTCGACGTAGAACTTCACCAGGAGGTCGTATTGGCCGGCCGTGGAGTAGATCTCGGAGGCGATCTCGGCTTCGGCAAGCGCATTGGCCACCGTATAGGACTGGCCGAGCTTGCACTTGATCTGAACGAAAAAAGGAACCATCGCGGGCACTCCGAAAGCGTATTCTTCCGGCTAATAGGCCAAAACCGGCTGGATTTAGCAAGCGAACTTGCTGGATCATCCGAGGTGCATTCGGGCGCGATGCTAGGATGGGACCACTGCGGCGGCCAATGCATCCCTCAGGCGCTGGGCGAGCTCGACCTTGCGGTAGGGCTTGGTCAGCACGGCCGCTCGCGCCTGCGCGCGGCCCTGCTCGACCAAGGTCTCCAGCGCGTAGCCCGAGGTGAACAGGACCGGCAGGCCGGGACGCACCCGCCGCGCCTGATCGGCGAGCTCCCAGCCGCTCATGCCGCCCGGCATCACGATATCGGTGAACAGCAAGTCGATGCCGGGATCGCCCTGCAGCTGCTGCAAGGCATCCTTGCCGTTGACCGCGGCGACGACGCGATATCCGAGCGCTTCCACCCTGCGAATGACGGAGGAGCGGACGAACGGATCGTCCTCGACGATCAGGACCGTCTCGTAGCCTCGCGGCGCCGTGTCCTCGCCGTCGGGAAGATCGGCTTGCGACCTACCGGTGCTCGCGCGCGGCAGGTAGATCCTGGCCGTGGTCCCAAGGCCAGCCTCGCTGTAGATCGAGACATGGCCGCCTGATTGCTTGGCAAAGCCATAGACCATGCTGAGGCCGAGGCCCGAGCCCTTGCCGACCTCCTTGGTGGTGAAGAACGGCTCGAACGCGCGTGCGGCGACCTCCGGCGTCATGCCTTCGCCGTCATCGGTAACCGCGATCAGGACGTAGCTGCCGGGTGCGACCTCCCGGTGAACGGCACCGTCATCATCCTCGATCGTGATCAGCTCCGTGGCCAGCGTGAGGTGGCCTCCCGATGGCATGGCATCCTGCGCGTTGAGCGCGAGATTGAGCACGGCGGATTCGAGCTGCGCGCGGTCGGCAAAGGCCAGGATCGTGCCGGGCCCGGAGGTCGTCCTGATCTCGATGTCTTCGCGCAAGGTGCGCTTGAGCAGCTTGAACATGGAATCGAGCAGGCTCCGGCAATCGATCGTCTGAGGCCGCAGCAATTGGCGGCGGCTGAAGGCGAGCAGGCGCTGCGTCAGCTCGGCACCCCGTTCGCCCGATTGGCAGATGTCGTCGGCAAAGCGCCCGAGGTCGGGCCTCGCCTTTAGCTGCTCGCTCAGGTGCTCGGCATTGCCGATGATGACGGTCAGCAGATTGTTGAAGTCGTGCGCGATGCCGCCGGAGAGCTGACCGACCGTCTCCATCTTCTGCGCCTGCTGAAGCTGCTGCTCGGTCAGCTTGCGCGCGGTGAGGTCGTGGACGATGCCGACGAAGATCAATTCGCCGTCCTGCCGCGCCTGGCCGACCGACAGCTCCATCGGAAACGTCGTGCCGTCCTTGCGCAGGCCGACGGCCTCGCCGCCGGTCGCGAAATGCCGCGCCTGGCCGTCGGGCGCCGCATCCGCCCAGCATGCCGACGTTGCGGTTCATCACCCCGTCGGCACGGTAGCCGAACAAGCGCTCGCAGGCCGGATTGAACAGCAGGATGCGGTCCTGCGCATCGAGCAGGATGACGCCGTCGACCGCGGTCTCGACGATCGCGGTGAGGCGCGCCACGCTCTCGCGCATCGCGCGCTGGGCGTCGCGGACCTGCTGCAGCAGCAGCGTGGCGTCGCGGCTCTTGATTTCCTCCTCCTCGAGCGCGGCCTGGACCTGTCGCAGCTCGAACGGCGAGGGGATCGTGAGGATCTTCGGCAGCAGCGGCCAGAGCGCGGCGGCGGTGAAGACCGACGCGACCGCCGTGGCGGCCTTGAGCATGCCCTCGATGCCGTAGATCGGAACCCAGAGCGTATAGATCGACAGCACGTGGGTCAGGCCGCACGCCATGATGAAGATCGCGAACGCCCAATAGACCCAGCCGAACTTGAGGTCGCGCCGCTTGGTGACGAGGATAGCGAGGGCGAACGGGATCGAGAAATAGGCAGCGGCAATGCTGGCGTCGGAAACGACGTGAAGCCAGATCAGCTGAGGCTCCCACAACAGGCAGATGCCGTGCGGCGACAGCATGGACGAGTCGAGGAGACGTTCGAAGAAGGCCCACATCGTTCCACCCCAAGGAGTCTTGTTCAGGTGGCTTGCAGGGCCGGCGGCCCGCAACATGGGGGCGCTGGACGGTTCCACCACCTGACGTCTCGCGTAACCGGCGAAGCACGCTAAGGTACGCGACTATAGCAAGGGTCCGGCGCCGTTGCATTTTCAAGCCCGCATCATTGCGGGCCTTGGTCCGCGCTATGTCCGACTGATTCGCAAGGCACGCAATTGATTCGCGAATCACGCCTGGCGGCGGCCGGCGCGCTTGCTGACGCTCCACGGTCGCGCTACGAGAGGCCATGGCGGCCTCCTCAAGCACATGTCTCCCGCGATGACGACCCCGGTCGCACTCACCATCGCCGGTTCCGATTCGAGCGGCGGCGCCGGCATCCAGGCGGACCTGAAGACCTTTGCCGCGCTCGGCGTCTATGGCGCCTCCGTGATCACGGCGCTGACGGCGCAGAACACGCGCGGCGTGACCGGCATTCACGCGGTGCCGGCCGGGTTCGTCACCGAGCAGATCGACGCGGTGTTCTCCGACCTCGACATCGGTGCGGTGAAGATCGGCATGGTGGCCCAGGCCGCCAGCATCGATGCCATCGCGGCCGCGCTGTCGCGCTGGGCGCCGCGGCATGTCGTGCTCGATCCCGTCATGGTGGCGACCTCCGGCGACCGCCTGCTCGCCGCTGAAGCCGTCGACGCCCTGCGCACCAGGCTGATGCCGCTGGCTGCCGTGATCACGCCGAACCTGCCGGAGGCTGCGGCCCTGCTCGATGCGCCGGTGGCGGCGAGCGAGGCCGACATCGAAAGCCAGGGACGCCGCCTGCTGGCGCTGGGCTGCCGCGCCGTCCTGATCAAGGGCGGGCACGGGGAGGGCGCCGAGAGCACCGACTATCTCGTCACTGCCGAGACCGCGATCGCGCTCGCCGCGCCGCGTGTGGCCACCCGTAACACCCATGGCACCGGCTGCTCGCTGTCCTCCGCCATCGCGGCCGGGCTGGCCAGGGGCGAGGACCTCGAGGCCGCCGTGCGCAACGCCAAGGCCTGGATCAGCGCCGCGATCGCCGCCGCCGACCGCTTCAGCGTCGGCCACGGCCACGGGCCGATCCATCATTTCCACAAGTTCTACTGAGGCGGGCACCTGAACGCGCGCCCCATCCTTCGAGACGACCGCTTCCAGCGGTCTCCTCAGGATGAGGCTAAGCAGCACTGTGCCCGTTGAAGCTAGGGCCGCACACTCGGTCCTCATCCTGAGGGCCCGCCAAGGGCGGGCGTCTCGAAGGATGTGCCGCGGGGAGGTTTGCCTCAGAGAAGAGCGGGGGCTTGCGCCCCTGCGGCGCCATGTCGCCTGATTGTCGCATGCGACTGATATTCGCGGGGAGGGCGAGGCAAGGCGTGATTCGTATTTGAAGGTGCCTCAAGGGTTCAATCGGTCATCCCCCTGTCACGGGACATTGTTACAGGCTGGCGCATGGGAAGTTACGATGTGAGTGACGAGAGCCCGGAGCGGCGCTTTCGCACGTTGTTCATCTCCGACGTCCATCTCGGGGCCCGCGGTTCACAAGCCGATCTTCTGCTCGACTTCCTGCGCTACCACGATGCCGATACGATCTATCTCGTCGGCGACATCGTCGACGGCTGGGCGCTGAAATCGAGCTGGCACTGGCCGCAATCGCATAACGACCTCGTCCAGAAGCTTTTGCGCAAGGCGCGCAAGGGCGCCAAGGTCATCTACATTCCCGGCAATCACGACGAGTTCCTGCGCAACTATTACGGTACGCATTTCGGCGGCATCGACGTGGTCGAGAACACGGTTCACACCGGCGCCGACGGCAAGCGCTATCTCGTCATTCACGGCGACATCTTCGATCTCGTGGTGCAGAACGCGCGCTGGCTCGCCCATCTCGGCGACAAGGCCTACGACTTCGCGATCCAGATGAACCGCCTGGTCAACTTCTTCCGCCGCCTGTTCGGCGTGCCCTATTGGTCGCTGTCGCAATGGGCCAAGCAGAAGGTCAAGAACGCCGTCAACTATATCGGCGCCTTCGAGCAGGCGCTCGCCGCCGAGGCGCGGCGTCACCAGGCCGACGGCGTGATCTGCGGCCACATCCACTACGCCGTGATCCGCGACGAGGGCGGCATCCGCTACATGAATTGCGGCGACTGGGTGGAGAGCTGCACCGCCCTGGTCGAGCATGACGACGGTCACTTCGAGATCATCACCTGGGCGGATCAGTTGCGGAAGCCGGAGCAGGTGCCACAGGTCGCAGCCAGAGCTGCATAACAAGGACCTCTTGATGCGCATCCTGGTCGCGACCGACGCCTGGCACCCGCAAGTCAACGGTGTGGTTCGGACGCTGACCAAGCTCGCTGACGCTGCAAAAGCGCTCGGCGTCGAGTTCACGTTCCTGACGCCGCAATCGTTCCGCACCTTCGCGATGCCGAGCTATCGCGACGTGCGCCTCGCCATGCCGCGCCCGGCCCGGATCGCAAGGCTGATCGAGGAGGCGCGTCCCGACAGCATCCACATCGCGACCGAAGGGCCGATCGGCCTGATGGTCCGCCGCTATTGCCGCCAGCGCAAGCTGCCGTTCACGACCAGCTTCCATACCCGCTTTCCCGAATATGTCCGCGCCCGCGTGCCGGTGCCGGGCTCGCTGATCTGGCGGGCGCTGCGGCGCTTCCACAGCGCCAGCCGCGCCGTGATGGCGGCGACGCCGGCGCTCGCGCGCGAACTGACCGAGCGCGGCTTCGACAATGTCGTGCTGTGGCCGCGCGGCGTGGACACCACGTTGTTCCACCCGCGCGTCATCGATCTCTGCCTGCCGGCACCCGTGTTCCTGTCGGTCGGCCGCGTCGCAGTCGAGAAGAATCTCGAGGCGTTCCTCGACCTCGACCTACCCGGCACCAAGGTGGTCGTCGGCGACGGCCCGGCGCGCGCCTCGCTGGAAGAGGCCTACCCCGATGCGATCTTCCTCGGCGAGAAGCACGGCGACGAACTGGCGGATATCTACGCGGCCGCCGACGTGTTCGTGTTCCCGAGCAAGACCGACACTTTCGGCCTGGTCCTGCTGGAGGCGCTCGCGAGCGGCCTGCCGGTCGCGGCCTTCCCCGTGAAGGGTCCCCGCGACGTGATTGGCGATGCGCCGGTGGGCGCGCTCGATCACGATCTGCGCAATGCCTGCTTCGCCGCGCTCGATATCTCCCGGCAGGACTGCGTCGCGTTCGCCGCCAATTACACCTGGGAGGCCTCTGCAACGGTCTTTATCGACAGCATTTTGGCGGTCGGGGCGGTGCTGCCCGGTCGGAACGCCGCGGAACAGCCGCGTTTCGTGGCTTGAGGCAAGAAATCCTCTCGCGGAGGTGTCTTGCCCGGGCCTGATCGGCCGCGATAGCATTCCGCCATGACCGAACAGGCCCTTCCGGTCGGCCCTGCCGACATCGATGCCGCAGCGCGCGTGATCGCGCCTTACGCCATCCGCACCCCGCTGTTGTCCTTCCCCGTGCTCAACGAGCGCGTCGGTGCGAAAGTGTTCCTGAAGCCGGAGATGCTTCAGCGCACCGGCTCGTTCAAGTTCCGCGGCGCCTTCAACAAGGTGTTCTCGATCCCGCAGGACAAGCGCGCCGGCGGCGTCGTTGCGTTCTCCTCCGGCAACCACGCCCAGGGCGTGGCGGCGGCGGCAAAGATCCTCGACATGCAGGCCACCATCGTGATGCCAGCGGATGCGCCGCTGTCGAAGCGCGAGCGCACCAAATCCTACGGCGCCGAGGTCGTGCTGTACGACCGCGACAAGGACGACCGCGAGGCGATCTCGCGCGGCATTGCCGAGAAGCGCGGCGCGACGCTGGTCAAACCCTACGACGATCCGTTCGTGATCGCAGGGCAGGGCACCGCCGGCCGCGAGATCGCCGAGGACATGGCAACGCTCGGCCTCGGCCCCGACATCGTGGTGGCGCCGGCCTCCGGCGGCGGCTTGATCGCGGGTGTCGCGACCGCCGTGAAGGCGCGCTATCCGCAAGCCGAGATCGTGGTCGCCGAGCCCGAGGCCTTCGACGATCACGGCATTTCACTCAGCGCAGGCCATCGCGAGCCGCATCCGCCGGCCGGCCGCACCATCTGCGATGCGCTGATGGCCCTGATGCCGGGCGAGATGACGTTTGCGATCAACAGCAAGCTCTTGGCGCGCGGCGTCACGGCGTCGGACAAGGAAGTCGGCGCGGCGGTCGCCTTTGCCTATCGCGAGCTGAAGCTGGTGGTGGAGCCCGGCGGCGCGGTGGGGCTTGCTGCGCTACTCTCGGGCCGCCTCGATGTCGCCGGCAAGAACGTCGTCATCGTGCTGTCAGGCGGCAATGTCGATGCGGATCTGTTCGCGGAGCTGGTGGCCTGATCGTCATTCCGGGGCTCGCGCAGCGAGAGCTATGATGCGCAATTGCGCATCTGAGAATCCATAACCACGATCGGGAGTATGGATTCCGGGCCTGCGCCTTACGGCGCATCCCGGAATGACCAAGAACAGACATGAAGAAGGGGCAGAGCGTTTCCGCTCTGCCCCTTTGTCGTCTCGCTCGCCGCAATCAGTGCGTGAAACCGCCGCGACGGTTGCCGCCATTGTTCATGCTCGGCGCTTGGTTCATCGACTGCCGGAAGTTGTTGTTGCTGCTGACCATGCGGCTCGGCATCGTGTTGAGCTGCGGGCGGGTGTTCTGCACGTTGGTCTGCACCTGCACCTTCTTCACCGGGTTATTGTTGAGCTTGACGATGCCGGTGTTGCCGTTGTTGAGCCGGATCGGGCGGTTCGGAGTCTGCACGTTGACCGGCTTCGACTCGATGTTCGGGCCACCCTTGCCGACATTCACCGGCATGGTCACGATCTTGCCCGGCTTGATGGTGCCGCCATTCGGCATGGTGCTGGTCGCAGGCAGGGTCACGATCTTGCCGATGCCGACCTTGCCGTTGACCGTGTTGGTCGGCGCAGGCAGCGTGACGATCTTGCTCGGGGTCTGCGGCGGCGTGCCGTTCTGCGGGTTCGGCTGGTTGTTGCCGGCAGGCAGGGTGACGATCTGGCCGCCATTGCCGAGCTTGCCGACGACATTGCCGTCGAGCGGCTTCTGCACGACCGGCAGATTGCCGTTCACCTGCGCGCCATTGCCCTGCTGCATCAGCGGCATGTATTTGGGCTGGCCGAGATTGCCGATCTTGATCGTCGGAGCAATGGTCTGCGGCGCCAGGAACTTGGTCGCCTGCATCAGGGGGATCTGCTTCGGCTGCACCTGCAGCTTCAGCGCGACCTGCGCATAGGGACTGTTGCCGTAGCTGTCATAGAAGCTCTTGTAGGCGAGCGGCGAGTTGGCGAGCACCGCCTTGTGCCAGGCCTGCGAGATCAGGATGTTGTTGAGCAGCCAGCGGATGTGGTCGCACAGCGGGTCGTGCGGGTACATCCGGATGAACTCCTGATAGTACTCCGGCCGGCCCTCGGACACGACGTAGTCATAGGCCTGGCGGGTGGAGCGGCTCGGCAAATTGGAGGCCATCTGCACGACCGGCGCCTTCACCGGCGCGCGGTTGGCGGCAACGGCGGTGTCACCGAAGAAGGTGAAGTCGCTCGTCAATGACGAGCTCTCCCACGGAATCTGCGCGCCGCTGGTGGTCTGGTTGACCTGCAGGCGCACGCGCTTGAACAGCTGCTCGATCGGCACGTTGGGCTCGCGCGCGACGTTCAGGAACGCCTGTGTGTACGGGCTGTGGCCATTGGTGCCGTCGAGCGCCTCGGCACCTGGCGCGGTCGAGTAGCCGACGATCGAGCCGTTCGGCGCATCGACGATTGCCAAGCCACGGCCGGCGTCGTTGATTTCAGGGAAAGGGTTGTTGCGGCAGGCATCGAGGATGACGATGCGCATGCGGCTCGGGATCGTCTCCAGCGTCGACATCACGTCGACGAGGCGCAGCGAATTGTTGACCAGCTCGGTCGGGCTGGAAACCTTGGCGTCGACCGGAACGAGATAGTTCTCGCCGGCGAGCTGCACGCCGTGTCCGGCGTAATAGACCATCGCCACCGTGTTCGGACCGCGCGAGGCGACCTTGGCGGAGAAGTCCTGGACGACGCGGAGCATGTCGTTCTGGGTCAAGTCGGTCGCGGCGACCACTTCGAACCCGGCGGAGTTCAGGAACTGCGCCATCGACTGGGCGTCATCGTCGGGATTCGCAAGCTGCGGCGCGTTCTGGTAGTTGGCATTGCCGATCACCAGCGCCACCCGCTGCTCCGGGCCTTGCAGCGCGGTGGGGGCAGGCTGCACGGGGGCGACTTGCGCGGAAACGGGCCCGCAGGCGAAGCCGAACAGGCTTCCCAGCAGGCTCGCCGTCATGAAAAAGGGCTTTAGGCGGAACATGGCGTGCTCCTTTGGCACTCATCTCGATGCGAGATTGGTTGCGCGCAAGCTTGGCCGCGTTCGACCCTTGCGGTCCGTGATCCCTGTCACCATGCTGGCCTCCGTGATCTGAATCACGCTCGGAACCTGCTATGGTTGGCGATCGATTGGGAGGACGTCCGCCACATGCTGAAATCGATCGATCCGATCCTCACCCCCGATTTGCTCTGGCTGCTCGCCGCGATGGGCCATGGCGACGACCTCGTGTTCGTCGACGCCAATCACCCCGCCACCCGGATCGCGCAGAGCACCTCATCGCAGCGCCTGATCCAATTGCCGGGCATGACGATGGAAACTGCCATCCGGGCCATCATGTCGGTCTATCCGCTCGACGATTTCGATCCCGATCCGGTGCGTGTGATGATGCCGGTCGACGATCCCGACCGCGTGCCCGAGGTGCAGCGCGCCGTGCTCGCGGAGATCGCACGTGCGGCTGGCCGGCCGGTCACGCCCGGCAAGCTCGCGCGTCCCGATTTTTATCGCGCGGCAGCGGCAGGCTTTGGCGTCGTGCAGGTCGGTGACAGCAGGGGCTATGGCTGCTTCCTGATCAGGAAGGGCGTGATCGGTTAGGAATATCATGAAGCATCCTCACTGATCGTGTTCGGCGGCCTTCCAGGTACCGGTAAGACGACGATCGCTCGCGAACTCACCGCCAGGCTGGCGGCAACCTATCTCCGTATCGATGCGATCGAGCAGCCATTGCGGGACGCAGGTTTCATCGTCGGCGCAGCCGGCTATGCCGTTGCCAACACGCTCGCCGCCGAAAACCTCAAGCTCGGGCGCATCGTCATCGCGGACTGCGTCAATCCCGTGCTGGCAAGCCGCGCCGGATGGCGGCAGACTACCTTGCGAACCGGCGCAGGCATCGTCGAGATTGAAGTGATTTGCAGCGAACCGGCGTTGCACCGGCAGCGCGTGGAAAACCGGCTGCCTGACATTGACGGTCACAGGGTCCCAACCTGGGATGACGTCGTGAGCCTGACTTACGAGCCGTGGGATCGGGAGCACTTGGTGCTCGATACGGCCGAGAGTTCGCTCGATCATGTCCTGGACGGCGTTGAAGCGCATGTGCGCACAAGATCGGCTAGTCGTCTTACTGGCGTTTGCTGGGACGAAACGCCTCGCACTCGAATTTGAGTGGCCTTCTCGCATCCGCCTGTCTATCGTCGATTCATGTCTCGCCTTCTGTGTCTCTTCGTTGCTGTCGTCCCGTCGCTGCTGCCGGCTGTGGCACCGGCCGAGCCCGTGCAAAAGCGCCCCAAGCCGGTCTGGAAGGGCTACGGCTTTCTGCCGGGCTATCGGCAGCCGCTCAGCAACAGCATCCCGCTCTACAAGCAGAAAGACGCCATGCGCCGCCTGTCGCGCGCCGACCGGCGCCATTGGTACATCGACCCGGTTCCACAATATTATCGCTGGGACGGCGAGTGGCACTATTTCGGTCGCCCCGGATTCAACGGCGGCCGCTACAACGGCGGCAGCTATGGCCCGTGCTGGACGCGCACGCCGATCGGTCCGATCTGGAATTGCGGGTGAGGCGCTGACAGTCAGGGAAAGCTGCGGACAACCTCGATCAAGCCGACGATTGCGGCATTGAACGCATCGAGGTCCTCGGCCGGAATCCAATACTCCAGATGTGAGCGTCCGCCCGCTTCCTGCGCATCGTATTTTTCGATGAAGCTGCGCTTGACTGCAAAACGGGTCACGAAGCCCGATCCGCTCGCCGGGACATTCCAGTCCCGCGCGATCTTGATGGCGTAGTCTTCGGTCAGCACCGGATAGAAGATCGGCTGGTCGGGCAGGCGCGGCGGAAACGCGCCCATGCCGGATTGCTGGATCAACTCCAGCTCTTTTGGACCGACGGGCCGCCAGAGAGTGAGGGTATCTTCGGTGGGGGACATGGGCGTGAGGTCCAAGATCGACCGTCGTCGTTGCGAGCGCAGCGAAGCAATCCAGAATCCTCCGCGGAGACAGCCTGGATCGCTTCGCTGCGCTCGCAATGACGGTGTGGGGGGAGTGCGCGCCCCTTACGAAAAGAACGCGATCTTCTCGGCCTGGGTCATGCGGCGGATCGGGGCGAGCGGGTCGTTGGCCGGTGCGCGGGGTTTTTGCAAGATGCCGCTGGCGAGGATGGTGGCGCCGAGCGAGGCGTCGGACATGGACGCGGACATGGACGCGGGCAGGGGCGAGGGCATCGGCAGCGTCGCGGTCGGGGCTGCCGCCATTGATGCTGCGGCCGCCATGGCCGGTGCCTGCTGCTCCATCACTTCGGCGGCGGCTTCCGCGATGGCGTCGGTGAGGCGCGCGAGCGAGTC
This sequence comes from Bradyrhizobium sp. IC3195, assembly GCF_020193585.1. Lineage (NCBI taxonomy): Bacteria > Pseudomonadati > Pseudomonadota > Alphaproteobacteria > Hyphomicrobiales > Nitrobacteraceae > Bradyrhizobium > Bradyrhizobium sp. IC3195. Next base: position 125,389 of record NZ_JADYVG010000016.1, read on the forward strand.
CAGCGCGATCGGCGCGTCCGCGGCGGGCTCTTCGGCGATGGCTGCGAGGACAGGCTCGGCTGCGACCGGCTCCGGCTGTTCGGTGGCAATAGGCGCCACGACATCCGAGAGCGCCGGCTCCGGCGTCGCGGCTGCCATCTCCACCGGCTCGATGATCTCGTCAAACTCGGGATCGGGCGCGGCCATCTCCATCGCGATGGCCTCGAGGATGGCTTCGTCCTCGGCCTCGGCTGCGGCGTCGAGCGAGAACTCCTCGCTTGCTTCCGTCAAGACCTCCGGCTGAGCGGCCGGCTCTTCAAACGCGACGGCTTCGAGCTCGGCATCATTAGGCGCGCCGCTTTCGAGCGCCGCGCTTTCGGAAGGGATCTGGCTTTCGGCCGCGATCCCCTGTGCGGCAGCCGCGTCCATGGCCTGCTCGGCCATGGCGGAGGTTTCAGCGACGGCCGCTGCTTCGACGGCCGCATCGAGTTCCGGAGCTGCCGCGATCTCTTCGCGTGTCTCCGTAAAAGCCACGGATGCATCGCCCGCCATCGCCGCCGACTCGACGGGCGAGGCTGCTGCGACTGATGACGGCGCCTCCTGCGCCGGAGCAGGCGCGGCCTGCGGCGTTGCGTCGCCGTCGAGCTGCTCGACTCGATCCTTCAGCAGATCGAACGCAGCCTTGAGCTCGATCCGGGGATCGAGGGTCGAGATCTGCCCGCAGGCGGCCTCGATCGAGGCCAGCTGCGAATCAATGAGGTCGCAGATTCGCCCGTCGGCGCCGATCTCGCGCCAGCGCCAGGAGATCTCCTTGATGATGCGTACCCCGCGCGGGATCGGCGCGAGACTCGCCTCGATCGCGCCGGGATCGAACGCGGCGAGCGCGATCGTCTCGGCCTCGCGGATGGCGCGGCGGATATCGACCAGCGCCTCGGGCAGGCGGTCTTCGACGACCGGTTGCCGCTGTGCCGCAAGGGTTTCCTCGATTTTGGCAACCGCATCCAGCACCATGCGCGTGTCGGCATTGCGGTTGCGCTTGGCATATTCGCCGAGGAACCAGCGGCCGCGCGCGGTCTCCATGAAGGCTTCGCGGATCGCGTCGTAATCCTGCTCGTTCGGCGCGGCCGCGCGGGCAGACATTGGCGAGAGGGCGAATGCTTCGTTGGCCATGACAATCTCGTCGCGCAAATCAGTGCGCGTTACTGTAACGATCACCACGATATCGACCGAATCGCAATTGGTTTGATGCAGTCCGAATCACAAATCCCCATCGCGGCAGCGACGAAGCGGCGATTCGCCGTGAGCCTCGCCGTGTTCTATTCGGCCTTCTTTGCGGTCCTGGGCACGCATGTGCCGTTCTTCCCGGTCTGGCTGAAGGCGATCGGCATCGACGCTGTCTGGATCGGCATCATCGCCGCGCTGCCGGCGATCACGCGCTTCACCACGCTGCCGCAAGTGACCGCCTTTGCCGAAAAGCGGCAGGCCATTCGCGCCGCCATCATGGTGTCGGCGCTGGCCACCGCGATCGGATTTACGATGGTCGGCCTGCAGCAGCAGCCGCTGGCGCTGTTCCTGGTCTACGCGCTGACCTGCACGATGTGGACGCCGACGATGCCGCTGACCGATGCCTATGCGCTGCGCGGTGTCGCCCGCTACGGGCTCGATTACGGACCCCTGCGACTGTGGGGGTCGGCGGCGTTTGCCGCCGGCTCGCTCGCCTGCGGCTATCTCGTCGACATCATTGCTCCGCGCGACCTGATCTGGGTCATCGTGGCCTGGGCCGTCGTCGCGGTCGCAGCCAGCCTGCTGCTGCAGCCGCTCGACGATCTCAGGCACAGGACGCCGGAGCGGCACGCCGGCAAGCCGCTGCTGCGCGATGCAACCTTCTGGGCCGTGATCGCGTCGGCGGCGCTGATCCAAAGTAGTCACATCGCTTTCTACACCTTCTCGGCCATCAACTGGCAGCTGCAAGGCATCAGCGGGCTGACCATCGCGGTGCTGTGGACGCTGGGCATCGTGGCAGAGATCGTCGTGTTCGCGCTGTCGCCGCGCTTCTCGCTGCAGCCGTCCACGCTGATAGCCATCGGCGGCGTGATCGCCGTGCTGCGCTGGATCGTCACCGCGAGCGAGCCGCCGCTCGTGCTGCTCGCGATCGCCCAGCTCGGCCACGGCTTCAGCTTCGGCCTGACCATCGTCGGCACCATGAACCTTTTGGCGCAGCGCGTGTCTTCGCATCAGATCGCGCGCGGGCAGGGCTATTACGCCGCCTGCAACGGGCTCCTGGGGGCGGCGACGTCGATCGCATCAGGCGTGATCTACGCCCGCATCGGCGACAATGTCTATTACGTCATGGCGGCGATGGCCGCTGCCGGTGCCATTCTGATCTGGTCGGCGCGGCATCGCCTCACGGCTCAGCCCCAGAGCGAAGCGTCCGGCGGGTAGACCAGGCTGCCGTCATAACGCAGGCCGTGGTCGCGGTCGCGCGCCAGCAGCAAGGGGCCGTCGAGATCGACGAAGCGCGCCTGCGGCGTCACCAGCATTGCAGGCGCCATCGACAGCGAGGTCGCGACCATGCAGCCGATCATGATCTCGAAGCCGAGCGCCCGGGCAGCATCGGCCATGGCCAGCGCCTCGGTGAGGCCGCCGGTCTTGTCGAGCTTGATGTTTACGGCGTCGTAGCGTTCGCGCAAGGGCGCAAGCGAAGAGCGGTCATGCACGCTCTCGTCGGCGCAGACGGCGAGCGGGCGCCTGATCCGCGCCAGCGCTTCGTCGCGGCCTGCCGGCAGCGGCTGCTCCACCAGGGTGACGCCCGAAGCGGCGCAGGCGGCGAGATTGGCCTCCAGATCGGCCTCGGTCCATGCCTCGTTGGCATCGACGATCAGCTCGGCCTCAGGGGCGGCCTTGCGCACGGCCGCGATGCGCTCCGGATCGCCGTCGCCGCCGAGCTTGATCTTGAGCAGCGGACGGTGCGCCGCTTTGGCGGTCGCGGCGGCCATGGCCTCGGGGGTCGCTAACGAGATCGTGTAAGCCGTGGTGCGCTCTTCCGGGGCCGGGCGGCCCAGCAGGTTCCAGGCGCGCAAGCCCGCCGCCTTGGCCTCAAGGTCCATCAGGGCGCAATCCAGGGCGTTGCGGGCCGCACCTGATGGCATTGCGGCCTGGAGGGTCTCTCGCGTCAGCCCGCCCGCGACGGCCTCCTGCATGGCCTGGATCGCAGCCAGCGTCGCCTCCGGCGTCTCGCCGTAGCGGGGATAGGGCACGCACTCGCCGCGTCCGGTCAGGCCGCCCCGGCTGACCTCCGCCACGACCGTGACGGCCTCGGTTTTGGCGCCCCGGCTGATGGTAAAGCTGCCGGCGATCGGGAAGCGCTCGATTCGCGTCGCCAGAGCTGCAAATTTCATGGAAGTCATTTTGAACTCTGGCGAAATCTGAACCTGCTAGTTACCTCTAGCAACTAACATTAACCCTTGGGGATACCTTCTCTGGGTAAGGGCGCGTGCGCAATCATCTGATTTTCTCCGCCCCGGCACGGGAGCGGACATGAGTGGCGATCCGAAGCTGGAACGGATTGCCAAGGGCAACGCCCTGGCACTGTGCGCCACCGGCACCTGGACCGCGAGCTTTGCGCCGGTCCTGGAGCGGATGGTCGCCGATGCCGAGAAGCTTGCAGACACCCCGCAAAGCATCTTCATCGACGTCTCCGAGGTCGCCAAGCTCGACACGTTCGGCGCCTGGCTGATCGAGCGGCTGCGCCGCAGCCTGACCAAGGGACCCGTCGAGGCCCAGATCGCGGGCCTCTCCGCCAATTATTCCAGCCTCGTGGACGAGGTGCGGCGGGTCAGGGCGACGGCCATGGTCGACAGCGACCCGATCACCATCTCCGGCATGCTGGAGCAGATCGGACGGGCCGTGGCCGGCGTCGCCGGCACGGTGGCGGGCCTCGTCGACATGCTGGGCGCCGTGCTCGCGGCGTGGTTTCGCGTCCTGATCCATCCGCGCTCGTTCCGCCTGACCTCGACCGTGCACCACATGGAGCAGGTCTGCTGGCGCGCGGTGCCGATCATCGTGCTGATCACCTTCCTGATCGGCTGCATCATCGCGCAGCAAGGCATCTTCCATTTCCGCCGCTTCGGCGCCGACATCTTCGTGGTCGACATGCTCGGGGTGCTGGTGCTGCGCGAGATCGGCGTGCTCCTGGTCGCGATCATGGTCGCGGGCCGTTCGGGCAGCGCCTACACCGCCGAGCTCGGCTCGATGAAGATGCGCGAGGAGATCGACGCGCTGCGCACCATGGGGTTCGATCCGATCGAGGTCCTGGTGCTGCCGCGCATGATGGCGCTGGTGCTGGCGCTGCCGATCCTCGCATTCCTCGGCGCCATGGCCGCGCTCTATGGCGGCGGTCTGGTGGCCTGGCTCTATGGCGGCGTCCAGCCCGAGGCCTTCCTGCTGCGCCTGCGCGACGCCATCTCGATCGACCATTTCATCGTCGGCATCGTCAAGGCGCCGGTGATGGCCGCCGTGATCGGCATCGTCGCCTGCGTCGAAGGGCTCGCCGTGCAGGGCAGCGCGGAATCGCTGGGTCAGCACACCACCGCGTCGGTGGTGAAGGGCATCTTCTTCGTCATCGTCATGGACGGCATCTTCGCCATCTTCTTCGCCTCGATCGGGATGTGACGATGGCAAGAGAAACTCAAAGCGAGATCCAGGACCCGATCATCCGCGTCCGCGGCATCACCGTGCAGTTTGGCTCAACGCGCGTGCTGGACGGGCTCAACCTCGACGTCAAGCGCGGCGAGATTTTGGGATTTGTCGGCCCCTCGGGCGCGGGCAAGTCGGTGCTGACGCGCACCATCATCGGCCTGGTGCCGAAGGTCGCGGGCTCCATCGAAGTGTTCGGCGTTGACCTCGATTCATCGAGCGCGTCGCAGCGGCGCGACGTCGAGCGGCGCTGGGGCGTCCTGTTCCAGCAGGGCGCGCTGTTCTCATCGCTGACCGTGCGGCAGAACATCCAGTTTCCGATGCGCGAATATCTGCGCGTCTCGCAGCGGCTGATGGACGAGATCACCATGGCCAAGCTCACCATGGTCGGCCTCAAGCCCGAGGTCGCCGAGCGTTTCCCGTCCGAGCTCTCCGGAGGCATGATCAAGCGCGTGGCGCTGGCGCGTGCGCTGTCGCTCGATCCCGACCTCGTCTTCCTGGACGAGCCGACGTCGGGCCTCGACCCGATCGGCGCCGGCGACTTCGACGAGCTGGTCCGGACGCTCCAGCGCACTTTGGGGCTGACGGTTTTCATGGTAACCCACGACCTCGACAGCCTATACACAGCATGTGACCGCATCGCCGTTTTAGGGAACGGTAAGATCATTGCGGCAGGGTCGATCGCCGACATGCAGGCCTCGCAGCATCCCTGGCTGAGGCAGTATTTTCATGGCAAGCGCGCCCGCGCGGTCATGGGTTGAGAGCTGGGTTGAGTAGCCGGAGCACCTGATGGAAACGCGGGCGAACTACATTTTGATCGGCTCGTTCACGCTGGCGGTGATCGCCGCCGCGATCGGCTTCGTGCTGTGGTTTCAGTCGCTGCACACCACCAAGCAGCGCAGCCCCCTGCGCGTCGTGTTCGAGGGCCCGGCGGCGGGCCTGCGCAACGGCGGCAGCGTCAATTTCAACGGTATCAGGGTGGGCGAGGTGGTCTCGGTGAAGCTGGACAACCCGCGGCGGGTTGTCGCACTCGCCATGATCGAGAATAACGCCCCGATACGCAAGGACACCCTGGTCGGCCTCGAATTCCAGGGTCTCACCGGCGTTGCGGCGATCTCGCTGAAGGGCGGCGAGGAGGCCGCGCCGGCTCCGCCGCTCGACCAGGACGGCATCCCGACGCTCACGGCCGACCCCAACAAGCTCCAGGATGTCACCGAGGCGATCCGCGCCACGCTGCAGAACGTCAACAAGATCGTCGCCGACAATCAGGAATCGGTGAAGAACTCGCTGAAGAACCTCGAGACCTTTACCCACTCGCTGGCGCGCAATTCCGAAAAGATCGACGCCGTGATGGCCAAGGTCGACGGCGTCATGCTCAAGGCCGACAATCTCATGCTCGGCCTCAACACGCTGGCCGGCGGCAAGGATGGCGGCGAGCTGTTCCAGGCGGTGAAGTCGATCCGCGAGCTAGCCGAAGATTTCGACAAGCGCTCGGGCGCTCTGATGGCCGACGGCCGCCGCACCCTCGGCGACATTAGCCGCGCCGTGAACAATTTCGACCGCAACCCGACCCGCGTCCTGTTCGGCGCCAGCAACTCGTCGCAGCCCGCCCCGCCGCCCGAGCCGCCGAAGCCTGCGACAGCGCCGAGGCGTTAGGCGGTAGGAAAGCGCGAATGGGGAGTGGCGAATAGCGAGTAGCGTATACAGCCTTCCTCACGGATCGATCCCAAACAAAAACGGAGCCCGCGAGGGCTCCGTTTTCATTCGCTATTCGCTATTCGCCATTGGCGAGCTTCCGCTCACCCCAGCCGGCCCGCCGCGTGCGCGAGCAGGGTGTAGACCAGGCCCGTCTCCGAGATCAGGTGGCTGCGCAGCTCCTGCGGGCCGCGGCCGTCGCGGGCGACTTCGTCGAGCAGGCGCTCGAACTCGGCGACGTAGCGGTCGACCGTGCCCTTGAAGTTGCGGTCGGCGCGGTACTTGCGGGCGACCTCGTCGAAGGCCTTCTGGCCGGCGGGCGTGTACAGGCGCTTGGTGAAGGCCTTGTTCTCGCCGCGCTGGTAGCGGTCCCACATCTCGGCGGCGAGGTTGCGGTCCATCAGCCGGCCGATGTCGAGTGACAGCGATTCCAGCGGATTGCTGCTGGCCTGCGGCGCCTGCGGCTGCGGCGCGGGTGCCGCGCGGCCGCGGGGAGCCTGACCGGCCGGTGCGCCCTGATTGGCGTCGGTGCGGTTGAGCAGGTCCGACAGCCAGCCGTCACGGCCCTGGTCGTTGCCGCCGGGTGCGACCGGCGGCGCTTCGGTGCGGCGCGCGGCCGGCATGCCGAGGTCCGGCGGCGGCAGCGTCGAGGCGCTGCCGATGTCGCGCATGCGGGTCTCGGGAGCCCGGCTGCCGACGGCCGCCAGCACCGGCTCTTCCTGGCGTTGCACGGTGGCGCGGCCCGCCGTGGTGACGTCGAGCCCGCGGCCGTGCTGGGCCACGATACGGTTGAGCTCGGCGAGCGCCTCGATCTGGTCGACGATCACCTTGCGCATCTGCGCCGTGCTCTCGGCGGCCTCCTGCGGCATCTCGAGTACGCCGCGGCGCAGCTCGTTGCGGGTGGCTTCGAGCTCGTTGTGCATCTCCAAAGCCATCTGCTTCATGCTGGCGACGAGGTTGGTGAACTTCTCGGTCGACTGCTTGAACATCGTATCCGCCTCGTCCGTGGTCTGGCGGTAGATGTCGTGCATGGCCTCGATGGTCTGCCGGTGCTCCTCTTCGGACGCCGCGCGCACCGCCTCGAACTGGCGGGTGATCGCGGCCGAGCCTGCGCCGGCGGTCTCGGCGACGACGCGGGCGATGTCGCGGGCGCGCTCTTCGGCCGCGGCAAGCGATTCATCGAGCAGGCCGGTGAAGCGCGACAGCCGCTGGTCGAGATCGGCCGTGCGCAGGTCGATCGTGGTGACGAGCGATTCCAGTGCCTGCTTGCGTTCGGCGAGCGAGGCAGTGGTGTTCTTGTTGCTCTGCTCGACGACCTGCGCGGCCTCGACCAGCGCCTGGCCATGCTTGTCGAACTGGGTCGACAGCTCGCCGAGATCCTGCAGCGCCTTCGTGGTCTTGCTGTTGAAGACGTTGAGCTGCTCTTCCAGGTTCTGCGTCGCCGCGCCGTTGCGCGAGGTGACGTCGTTCATCGCCGAGACAAAGTCGGCGACGCGGGTCACCAGCGCCCGCTCGAGCGAGTTGAGGTTGTCGTGCGCACCGGTCAGCACCTCCTGGAGCAGGATGTTGCCTTCGCGCAGGCGCTCGAACAGGGCGACCGTGTCGGTGCGCAGGATCTTGCTGGTCTCCTGCATCTCCGTCACGGCCGCGATCGAGACCTGGCGCGACTGGTCGATCGCGGAACGCGAGGCCTGCTCGAGGTCCTTGAGCGACTTGCCGACGGCGCTGGTGGCGACCTCGCTCGCCGCGTTGATGGTGCGGGCGACTTCCGAGCCGTTGCCCATCATGGTCTGCGAGAAGGCCTGGCCGCGCGTCTCGATCGACTTCAGCGCGTCGGAGGTGACGCGGTCGATGTCGAGCGTGAGCTGGCTGGTCTTCGAGCCGATCGCGTCGACCAGTGCGCCGCGCTTGGCGTCGATCATGTTCGACAGGCGGTCGGCCTGCTGCTGCACGTAGGTGACGATCTCGTCGGTCTTGCCGGTCATGGCCTGACCGAAGCTGGAGCTGGCGGCGAGCACCGAGCGCTCGACGTCGGCCGAGCTCGACTTGACGCGCGAGCTCGCCTCGTTGGAGGCGGAGATCAGCGCGTTCTGGGCGTTGAGCGCGCTGGTCTGGATATCGTTGGTCGCGTTGGCGGCGGCCGCGCTCAGCGTACGCTCGATCTCGGTCGAGATCGTGCGGATCTGGCTCGCGGCGTCGGCCGAGGTAGAGGTCAGCGAGATCTGGGCTTCACGCGCGCTGTTGAGGATGGTCGAGGCGGTGTCGGCGCCGACCGCGGTCAGCGTGCGCTCGATGTCCGTCGTCAGCGACTTGATCTGGCCCGCCGCATCGGTCGAGGCGGAGATCAGCGTGCCCTGGGCCTCGCGCACGCCGCTGGTGAGCGCCTCGATGGTGGCGCCGCCGGCTGTCGCCAGCGCGCGCTGCATCTCGGCCGCGAGCGAACGGACCTGGCCGGTTTGTTCTGCGGAGACAGCAAGAAGGGTGCTCTGGGCGTCGCGGGCGCTGGTGGTGATCGTCTCGGCGGTGGTCTGGCCGACCTGAGAGAGCGAGCGATGCACTTCGGCCGCGAGCGACTTGACCTGGCTCGCCGCGTCCGAGGACGCCGTCACCAGCGTGCTCTGGGCCTCGCGGGCGCCGCTCATGATGGTCTCGGCCGTCGAGGTGCCCGCCATCGTCAGCGAGCGCTGCACGTCCGAGGACAGCGCCTTGATCTGGTTTGCGGTCTCGGTCGAGGCCGCGATCAGCGTGCTCTGCGCATCGCGGGCGCCGGCGGTGATCGACTCCGCCGTGGCGGTGCCGGCCATCGATAGCGAGCGCTGCACGTCGGCGGTGAGCGTCTTGACCTGGCTCGCCGCATCCGAGGACGCGGTGACGAGGGTGGTCTGCACCTCGCGGGCGCCGGCCAGGATCGAGGCTGCGGTGGCGGAGCCCGCCGCCGACAGCGTGCGCTCGACGTCGGCCGCGAGCCCCTTGATCTGGGTGGAGGCTTCGCCCGAGGCCGCGACCAGCGTCGACTGCGCTTCGCGCGCGCTGGTCAGGATCGAGTTCGCCGCACCCGTGCCGACCGCGGTCAGCGCCTGCTCGACCTCGGCGGAGGTCATCTTGAGCTGGGCGTTGACATCGGAGGAGACCGTCAGCAGCGACTGCTGGGCGGTGCGCGCGCCGGTCTGGATGGTCTCGCTGGTGTTGACGACGAGGTTGGTGAGCGAGCGCTCGGCGTCCTCGACATGCGAGCGGATTGCGGTCGAGATCATCTCGGCGCGGGACATCATGTCCTCGCTGGCCTGACGTCCGCTGCTTTCGATGCGGCCGGCGACGGCCTCGACGCGGGAGCCGAGCAGGTCCTCGAACTGAGCCACGCGCACGTCGATGTCGCTGGCGACCGAGCCGACCTTGGTCTCGATGGCCTGCTGGATCTCCTGGAAGCGTGCCGTGACCGTGTCGGTCAGATGCGTGCTGCGGCCGTCGATGATCTCGGTGACGCCGGTGATGCGGCGGTCGACCGCCTCGATCGCCTGCGCGGTGCCGTCGGTGAGCGTCGAGGTCAGCAGCGTCAGGCGCGTGTCGATCGACTGCACGGCCTGCGATGCGCCGTTGGTCACGGCGGTGGTCAGGTAGGTGAGGCGGGAGTCGATGGATTCGAGCGCCTGCGTCGCGCCACCCGTGAGCGTGGTCGTGAGGTGGGTCAGGCGGGTGTCGATCGACTGGATGGTCTGCGATGCGCCGTCGGTCAGCGAGCTCGTGAGGTGGTTGAGGCGCGCATCGATGGTTTCAATGGCCTGCGAGGCACCGTCGGTAAGCGAGCTCGTGAGGTGATTGAGCCGTGCATCGATTGTTTCGATGGCCTGCGACGCCCCGCCGGTCAGCGACGTCGTGAGGTAGGTGAGGCGGGAGTCGATAGACTGGATCGCCTGCGCGGCACCGTCGCTCAGCGACGTCGCCAGCGTGTTGATGCGTCCGTCGATGGTCTCGGTCATCGACTTCGCGCGGCTGTCGAACGACAGCTCGAGCGCGGCGACGCGGCCGACGAGCTGCTCGTCGAAGGTCCTGATGTGGCCTTGGATGGTGCCGTCGAGGCTGGCGATCTTGCCGTTCAGCGAGGCGTCGATATTGCCGACGCGTTCGCCGATCGTGGTCTCGAACTGCACGAGGCGCTGGTCGAGCACCGCCGTGATCTGGCCGCCGTTCGACGTGAAGCGGGTGTCGAAATCGTCGACATAGGTCTTCAGCGTCTCGGCGATGTCCTGCGTGCGCTGGCCCATGCGCTCGACGATCTCGCCGCCGAAGGTCTTCACGGTGCGGTCGAACTCGGAGATGTGGCGGGTGATCAGCGCGCCCAGCGTGCCGGAATCGCGGGCGAACTTCTCGACCAGCTCGGTGCCCTGGTTCCTCACCAGCTCGTCGAACGCGCTCATCTGCAGCGACAGCGAATCGTGCGCGGTCTCGGTCTGGCTGACGACCTTGGCGACCAGGGCGTTGACGGTGGCGTCGAGCGCCTCGCTGGCCTTGTCACCGCTCGTCATGATCTGGCCGGCGAGGCGATTGCCGGCGTCGTCGATCTTGGCGGAGATGTCGTTGGACCGCAGCTCGAGCTCGAGCAGCAGCGAGTCCGACGAGTTCTTCAAGGAATCGTGCACCTGCTCGGTACGCTCGGAGATGCCGTCGACGATCGCGGCGGAACGCTGCTCGAACTCGCCGGTGATGCGGTCGATGCGCTCGTTCAGCATCTCGTGGACGCGGTCGGCGAGGTCGACGAACTCGTCGTGGACATGGCCGGTCTTGAAATTGAGGCTGGTGGTCAGCCGCTCGCTGGCGTCGAGCACGGCGCGCGTGGTCTCGTTGCTGGCCTCCTCGAGACGGTCGAGCAGGTCGCCGCCGCGCTCGCCGAGCGCCAGGATCATGTTGTCGCCGGCATTGCTCAGCGCCTGGGTGATGTGGGCGCCGCGCTCTTCCAGAGCGCCGGTGATGGACTTGGCGACCTCGTCGACGCGGGAGGCGATCGCGTCCGAGATCAGCGCGATGTCGTGGCGCAGGTCGATCTGCACGCCGGAAATGGCGCTGCGAACCTGCTCGGCCTGGCCGACCAGGTTGTCGCGCTGATGCGCGATGTCCTGGAGCAAAGCGCGGATGCGCACCTCGTTGTCGGAATAGGCGCGTTCGAGCGCGGCGACCTCATTGGCGACCAGCGTCTCGAGCTCACCGGCGCGCGCGATCGCACGCTCGATGCCGTCGCCCATCGCCGCGACCTCGCGGCGGATGGCCTGGCCGACGGTGACCATGGAATCGGAGGCCGAGCCTTCCGGCTCGGAGAAGCGGATCGCAACCTGCGCCATCGCCTGCGCGATCATGCGCATTTCCTGGCCGCGCCAGACGAGGCTCGCGAGGAAGTAGAACAGCATGACCGGCGCGAAGAACATCGCGACAAGGCCAGCGATCACGAGCACGCCGCCGCTCTGGCCCATGGCGGCCTGGATCGAGGGCAGGAAGCCGACGGTCAGCGCGGCGCAGGCGGCGAGCCAGATGCCGGCGAAGATGGTGGCGAAGGTGTAGACGCTGCGGGCAGGGCGGCCCTTCTGCAGCGCCTGGAGCAACTGGCCGATGGTCTCGCGATCGTCGTTGGCGGCGCGGCGCGCGGTGCGCGGCTCCTCGACCGGGTCGAACACGGTCGAGCGCTCGTTGGCGGCGGGGCGCGGCTCGAAGCTCGGCTCGTCGAAGACCGGAGGCGCGGCCGGCGGCACCGGGGGCGCCGTTTCGTTGCGCATTGCGGCGTTGCGGCTGGTATCGGCCGCGGTGTCGCTGATGTTCAGAGCTTCCTGGATTGCAGAAAGCGCAACTTCTGTAGGGTCTTTGACCTTTTTCGGAGTGTTCGCCATGTTCAGTCCGAGCCCTCGTTACTTGTACGCGTCCCCCCGCGAGCCCTGCGCGCGACGCAAGCCCACAGACCGGATCATGCCGCTTGCGCGGATCTCCGAGCCGTCCCCACCCGGACGGCTTGTCCGCCAATTTCTGCAACATCCTATTGGCAGAGCGTCGCGAATGAAATGCCCGCAATTAAGACATTCTTAATCATCGTTAACAGGATCGCGCCGTAACGCCTTAGCAATCAACGCAATTCTCAACCAGACTCGGCCAATTGCGGCAACTTTTCGTCAATAAACCGGCGGATCTGCGTCAAATCCCCCAAACATTTCGTTAACCATTTCCATGCTTGGGTGAGGGGAATCTGACCGCCGGACCGGCGGCCGTCGCGCGAAGCCGGGGCCTGCGCCATGACGCCTGAACTGCAAGGGATGGACTGGATGCCTTCGCCCCCGCTTGCGCCCATCGACAGCCCGCTCGACCTCGATCACCTCTCTCGAATGACGCTCGGCGACGCTGAGCTGGAGCAGGAAGTGCTGGCCATGTTCGCGGAGCAGGCGGCCCGTCTGCTCGCGGCGATGACCGCATTGCCGGCCGAGACCGGCACGCTTGCGCACAAGCTCAAGGGCTCGGCGCGCGGGATCGGCGCCTTTGCGGTCGCTGATGCCGCTGCCAGCCTGGAGACTGCGATCCGGACCGGCCATGGCCGGCCCCACGCCTTCGCCGCGCTGAAAGAGGCGGTGGCCGAGGCCCGCGCTGCCATCGCGGCGATGCTGAAGCGTTGAGCCGATGCGGCCGGAGCTGGGTTCTAGTCGCTTGTTTTGACGCGTTTTCTTCCCGCAAAGCGGGAATCATTTGGCTTCAAAACGCTATGGCGCCGGGCTGACCGACCCGTTATAGGACAGCGGGACCCTCCTTCATTCAAAGCACCGCGGCAGCACGAGCACACATGGCCAAGATTCACTTTGTCGACCACAAGGGCGAAACCCGCACGGTGGAAATCGAGAACGGCGCAACCGTGATGGAAGCTGCGATCCGCAACAGCATTCCCGGCATCGAGGCCGAATGCGGCGGCGCCTGCGCCTGCGCAACCTGCCATGTCTATGTCGACGAAGCCTGGCGCGAGAAGGTCGGCAGCCCGACGCCGATGGAAGAGGACATGCTCGACTTCGGCTTCGACGTGCGCCCGAATTCGCGCCTGTCTTGCCAGATCAAGGTCTCCGACGAGCTCGACGGCCTCGTCGTGGCGACGCCCGAGCGCCAGGCCTGATCCGTCTCCAAGCAGACTGTCCAAGTCGACTAAAGCGCGATGCGATTAGGATGAATCGTCATCGCGCTTTAGGTTATTGTTTGAGCATGATCTTTTCGGAAAACCGCTACACACTTTTCCGGATCATGCTCTAAATGCTCGGCGGCGCGACCTCGATGCCGCGCTTGTGCCAGGGTCTGAGCTTCTCGATCACCTCTGCGGTCAGCGGCGCCGGTCGGCGCGTCGCCTCGTCGAGCAGAACGCCGACCGACGTCGCCGACGCAATGCACGTGCCGTTCGAGAACACGACCTGCTCGAATGTCACCGACGTTCGCCCGAGCTTGACCACGCCGAGGCCGAGCTCGATCGAGCCGGGCCAGTGCAGCTCGGCGCGAAAATGCATGTCGAGCCGCACCATGATCCAGGCGAGCCCCGGCGGGGTCAGCCCGTATTCGGGAAGCTTCATCAGCGTGACACGGCCGGTCTCGAAATATGTGGCATAGACCGCGTTGTTGACGTGCTGGTTCGGGTCTAGGTCGCCGAACCGGACGTTGTCGCTGAGGCGAAACGGAAAGTCCTCAAGGCGCGGGGTCGTGTCGAGGCGGGCTGGTGCGTTCACCGATTGATCTCCGTCATATCCATCCTCGTTACAGCCCAGTTATTTTGGCCCGGCAAGTGGGCGCGGCTGCGGGGCGATCCCGCTTTTATGCCTTTCCTGTTCCATCCCCGTTGGCTAGACAGGCAGGGTCACCTCTGCCCAACGGGCGCCGTCCAACCGATAACGATCGATAAAGAGACGACATGAGCGACGTGATCAAAACCGATGTGCTGATTATTGGGGCCGGGCCGTGTGGTCTGTTCGCCGCCTTCGAGCTCGGCCTTCTCGACATGAAGGCGCATTTCGTCGACATCCTCGACAAGGTCGGCGGCCAGTGTGCCGAGCTCTATCCGGAAAAGCCGATTTACGACATTCCCGGCATTCCCCAGGTTTCGGGGCAGGGGCTGACCGACGCGCTGATGGAGCAGATCAAGCCGTTTCATCCGACCTTCCATCTCGGCGAGATGGTCGAGACCGTGGAGAAGATCGGCGATCCCTTGTTTCGCTGCACCACGGATGCCGGCAAGGTGTTCGAATGCAAGGTGGTGGTGATCGCGGCCGGCGGCGGCTCGTTCCAGCCCAAGCGCCCGCCTGTGCCCGGTATCGAGGCCTATGAAGGCACCTCGGTGCATTACGCCGTGCGCAAGATGGAGACGTTCCGCGACAAGAGCGTGCTGATCGTCGGCGGCGGCGATTCCGCGCTCGACTGGACGCTCAATCTGCATCCGATTGCGAAGCGCATCACGCTGCTGCATCGGCGCGACGAGTTTCGCGCCGCGCCCCATAGTGTCGAGCAGATGCGCGCGCTGGTTGCCGGCGGCAAGATGGATCTGCGGCTCGGCCAGGTCACCGCGCTCTCCGGCGCTGACGGAAAGCTCACCGGCGCCACCGTCAAGGGCAACGACAACAGCGTCACCGAAATCGCTTGCGACACCATGCTGCCGTTCTTCGGGCTGACCATGAAGCTCGGCCCGGTCGCGAATTGGGGCATCGCGCTGGAGAACAATCTGGTGCCTGTCGAGACGTCGGCGTTCGAGACCAATGTGCCGGGCATCTTCGCGATCGGCGACATCAACACCTATCCCGGCAAGATCAAGTTGATCCTGTGCGGCTTCCACGAGGGCGCGCTGATGTCGCAAAAAGCCCATCGCTATGTCTATCCGGAGAAGCGGCTCGTGTTCCAGTACACGACCTCGTCCTCCAGCCTGCAAAAGAAGCTCGGTGTCAACTGACGGAAGCGTTCGGGGCGGCGATGCCCCATGTTTCTGGTGCTGGAACCGTTCGTGAAATCGCCGTAGTCTGCGGCCATTCCGGTCATAGGCTTGGCCAGGTTTTTGGCTTAGCACAGTTTGGCTCTGCGAAGTCTTGGCTCAGCAAAGGTGATTGGCTCAGCAAGGTGATCATAATGCGGACTCTCATTTCCAGCTTTCGGCTGCCCTCCTTCCTGGCGCTCGCATTGTCGCTCGCGATCGTGACGCCGTGCGCGGCGCAGACCGCCGAGCCCACTGCGGCGGGCCTTTGGCAGAAGGTCGAAGACGGCAGGACGGTCGGATGGTTCCTCTTCGTAGATCGCAACGGCGTCTTCGAAGGTGTGATCGCCAAGACCTTCCCGCGGCCAACCGACGACCCGAATGAGGTCTGCTCCAAGTGCACCGACGATCGCAAGAACGCTCGGGTGCTCGGCATCTCCTTCGTCCGCGACATGAAGCGCGAAGGATTGAAGTACGAGGGCGGCAACGTGCTCAATCCGCGCGACGGCCAGATCTGGAAGGCCAACATGCGGGTCAGCCCCGACGGTCAGACCCTGACGTTGCGCGGCTATCTCGGCATCGCGCTGCTCGGCAAGGACGAGACCTGGACGCGCCTGCCCGATGCCAACATCGCGCAGGTCGATCCGGCCATCGTCGCAAAATACTTGCCCGCGCAGGCTGCAGCCGCCAAGCAACCGGCGCCCGCGGCGAAGAAGGGCGGCGCGATGATGGCGCCGGCAAAGCAGTAAGGGCGCAAGCCGCGCGCTGCGCGGTCTCAATGGCCCTAGCGCAGGGTCTCCAGCCTGTGCGGCCACCTTCGCCGAAGGGCGAACGTGCCTCGGGCGCCCTCCAGTAGTTCCCCGGAATGCGCGCTGGCGCTGGATTTGCATAGCTGTCGGCAAAGCTGCTGGGGGAGCGAGTCGCCGTCTCCACGCCTGCCGCGCACCATGCGGAAGGCGGACGGCAGCGTTTGCCCCGCGGTGATCACTTCGACCGCGGAGACCACATGAAACGTGCAAGACAGTGTGCCGCCGTGCTGCTGGGGCTGGCGGTTCTGACGCATGCGGCGCTGGCGCGCGACGACGGCCGCTTCGCCAACTCGCCCCTGAAACCCTGGTTCGAGAGTCTGCGTAGCGAGTTCGGGCTATGCTGCTCGGATGCGGACGGCTACGTCATCGCCGACGTCGATTGGGAGTCCGATCGCGGTCGCTACCGCGTGCGCATCGACGACGAGTGGGTCGTGGTGCCTGACGGCGCCGTGATCACCGTCCCGAACAAGATCGGCCGCACCATGGTGTGGAAGCACTATATCGACGGCCATCCGCGCGTGCGCTGCTTCATGCCGGGCAGCATGACGTAGAGGCGCGTGGCCATTCCGGCCGGCGCGGAGCGCCGAGCCGGAACGACAACGCCAAGCTTAGCGCGCCTGGTTGTTCGAACCCGCGCTCGCGAGCTGCTTGATCCGCGGCGACAGCACGGCGACCTGCACGGGCGAGGCCGGCATGCTGGCGACGATCATCGCGGGGCTCGCAGACTGCTCCTGGACGCCGGCGCCGCCGAGCACTTGCACTTGCGTTGTCGTGATCGGAAACGACGTCACTTCGTAGGAGGGAAGCTCGCTGGCGAACGCGGCGGCCGAGCTCGCAATCATGGCGCCGGCAACGGCAATCATCGAGAGAACACGCATTGGAAAATCTCCGTGGAAGATGTCAATCGGAGGTTTGGTCGCCGCGATGGCAGAACAGGTTCGCCCGCGCGCGAACATTCCCGTTGTCTTCGGCGCAGATATTGATTGCGTGATGCGAAGAGACGAAACGCGGAAGACGTTTTCCGCGCCAATGTTTCCGGACGGTTTCGCGAAAAGCGCCGATGCGCCCGCTCAATGCTCTTGCAGATCGAACTGCGCAGATCTCGCCGGCGCGGCGGCCGCGGCAAAGCGCAGGCGCATCGTCGTGCCGTAGCCGGGCGCGGAAGCGACGACCAGCTCCCCGCCATGCGCCGCCATGATCTCGCGGACGATCGACAGGCCGAGACCGGCGCCTGCACCTGCGGCGTTGCCGGTCTGAAACGGCTCGGTCAGCCTGTGTTCGGCGCCGTCGGGCAGGCCCGCGCCATCATCGTGAATAGCCACGCCATCGCAGCCGATCGTGGCGACGATGCGCCGCGCGCCATGGGCGTGGATGAGCGCGTTGCCGACGAGATTGGCAAGTGCACTTCGGATCGCAGCGTCTACGCCCTGCACCACGAAGGGACCTCTTCCCTCGTGCTCGAGCGCAAGCTCGATGCCGGCGTCCAGCGCCGACGGGCTGAAATCGGCCAGCACGTCCAGCGTGATCTGGGCAAGATCGATCGGCCGCTTCTCGATCGCATGATTTTGCAATCGCGCCAGGTCCAGCATCGCGGAGACCAGCGAGGTCAGCCGGCGGACGTCGCGCACCAGCTCGGCCTTCAGGGCCGGCTCGGGCACGTCCTCGATCTTGGCGCGCAGCAGCGTCAGCGGCGTGCGAAGCTGATGGGCGGCATTGCCGAGGAAGCGGCGCTGCATCCTGATATAGGCGTCGATCTCGCCGAAAGCGCGGTTCAGCGCCTCGACCAGCGGCTTCAACTCGCGAGGGACCTCGGACAGCGATATCAAACCTTGCGGCGCCGAGGGGTCGATCGCGAGCGCGCGACGCGCCACCCGCTCGATGCTACGAGAGACGAAACGTGCGGCAAGCGCTGAACCGATGGCGACGGTCGCGGCAAAGGCCAGCGCCACCAAGGCGATCGAAAAGACCCTGCGGAGGAGAAAAGTCCTTGCAATCCGGCCAAAGCGAACCTGAGGCTCGCCGACCATCATCGCGAGCCGCAACGGGCCCCGTTGTACGGCGGAAAGACAGAAGGTGCTCTTCTGGTCGAGCGTGCTGAAAACGGACGAGCCGATGGGCCCGTGGTAGGGCAGCACGAAGGGAAGGGGAGGCCGGTGTTCGCTGCCGTACTCGCTGAGCAGGTCGCCCGCGGACACCACGTACCAGAGGTTTGGGCTGTCCAGCTTCAATTCCTCGAGCGCAGGAGTCGAGCGTATTATCAGTCTTTGCCCTTCGATCACCGTCGCGCGATCGAGAACGGCCGCTACGACCTGGCACGCCCTGAACTCGCGCTCCTCCGTCGGGTAACGCCATATGAAGAGGCCAAGCATGATCAGGAAGATCGTGGTGGCGGCGATACCGAGCGAGAACGCAAAGGTTCGGGCGATTGACTTCATCGCGGCGTTGCCAGCCGCAGGATGTAGCCGATGCCCCGCATGCTGCGGATCTCGACGTCGCCGCCGAGTTCGGCCAGTTTCTTGCGCAAGCGCGAGACCTGCGCCTCGAGCGTGTTGGACTCGATCTCGTCGTCGAAGCCGTAGATCTCCTCGATCAGGGCGGCGCGGGTGATGACGCGGTCGCGCCGCATCAGCAGCGCCCCCAGGATCAGCGCCTCGCGCCGGCGCAGCAGGATCCTGGTGTCGGCGACTACCGCCTCGTTGCTGCCGAGGTGCAGCTCGACGTTGCCGAGCGACAGCACCGATGGGGCCAGCAGCCGAGGCCGGCGCAGCACCGCGCGCACGCGCGCAAGCAGCTCCTGCGGCTCGAACGGCTTGCCGAGATAATCGTCGGCCCCGCCATTGAGCCCTTCGACGACATCCTCCTTGGCGTCCTTGGACGTCAGCATGATGATTGCGGGCCGCTCCGCCGATTGGCTCAGCGCCGTGACCACCTGGAGCGCATCTCCGTCGGGTAGCATCCGGTCGACGATCGCCAGATCATACTTGAAATTGTTCAGTGCCTGGCGGGCATCGGCGATCGAGCCGACGAGGTCGACGATGCCGTGCAATTGCCCGAGCAGCCGGCTGACATAGGCGCCGATCTGTGGTTCGTCTTCGATCACGAGGGAGCGCACGCGGGTCGTCCTTGACTCTGCTGGGGCAACAAAACCCTGACCGTGACGCTCCCTGGCCGAATTCTGGCGCTTCGGCTCGTGCGCGAGGGTTCCCATAAAGGCGGCGAGCTTGGCGAATGAAAGGCAGGACCGAGTGAGCTCGCGGGTATGGCTCGTCACGTTTTTGAGGCGTGATCGCGGCGGTGCAATGTTGGGGCAATGTTGATCCGGCGGGCGTGCCTGCCAGCGCCGGACATGGCCCTGGAAACATCTGATCGCACCTTGCAATCTTCGGGCAATTTAGCCGGACCAGATGCTGTGGCTCCTAACCACAACAGTCGACTCGGCCTGCAAGGCCGGTCCGGGGCCCCGCAATGAATGATTTCGAAGAAGCCGCTCTCCGCCTCACGGCGATTGTGCGGCGGACGACCGCCTGTCTCGCCGCACTCGGTGCGATCATGGCGACTGCGCCATCAGTCTCGGCGCAGACCGCCTTCACGCTGCCAGCGCCGCCATTGGAGCTGCCGATGCTGCCCTCGCCGTCGGGAAACTGGACCGTCATGGTCGGCATCGGCGGCGAATACAAGCCCGAGTTCGTCGGATCGAACAACGGAAGGTTTGCTCCGGTCCCGATCTTCTCCATCCGCCGCGCCGGATCAGTCGACCAGTTTCGCGGACCGCGCGACAGCACCAGCATCGCGCTGCTCGACATCGGCCATTTTCGCGCCGGCCCCGCGTTCAAATACGTCGCCTCAAGGAAGGCCGACAAATATGCCGAGCTGACCGGCCTTGGCAATGTCGACGCCGCCTATGAGCTCGGCGGCTTCGTGGAGTATTATCCGGTCGACTGGCTGCGCCTGCGCAGCGAGTTGCGCCAGGGCATGGGCGGCCATACCGGCACCGTCGCGGATGTGTCTGCCGACGTCATCGTGCCGCTGATTCAAAGGCTGACGATCTCGGCCGGCCCGCGCTTCACCTGGAAGAGCGCCAATGCCACTGCGCCATATTTCGGCGTCACCGACACGCAGGCACTGGCATCGGGGCTTCCGAGATACGATGCCAGGGGCGCTGCGCACTCGGTCGGTTTCGGCAGCCAGATCTCCTACCGCATCAACCCGCAGTGGGAGGTCCACGCCTATGTCGAGTACCAGAAGCTGCTCGGCGATGTCGCGGACAGCCCGCTGGTGAAGCTGCGGGGATCCTCGAACCAGACCACCGTCGGTCTCGGTGCGTCCTATTCGTTCGATTTCAGGATCCGATAGACCATGCGCGGTAGAATTATCCTGGCTCTCGCCTGTGCGATCGCGTCCGCCGTCCTCGGTGCCGCCGCGGCGTTCGAGACGCGCGCGACGAAACTCCAGGCGATCAAGACCCTCGGCATCGTCTCGGCCATCGGCGAGGAGATGAGCCTGACGCAAGCCGGCCTGACCGGGCTCGGCAACACCGCGCAAAGCCTCTCGATCAGCGCCTGGGGACTGGACGAGTTGATCGTCCAGCAGGCGACGAAGCTCTTGAGCGGACGTTTTCGCGTGCTACCGGTGAGCTACAGGCGCGCCGCGTTCGCCGCCGTCAGGGATTCGGCGGTTGCGCCCGTCAATCTCCTGCGTAGCGATCCGTTCAAGGAGCTGGTTCGCAGCGATGTAACGCCTCAGGGGCTCGATGCTTACCTCGTCATCACCCGTGCAAGATCGAAGCTCGGCAACGGCCGCAACGTCGAGGGCGTCGGGCTCGCCGAATACCGGACGCTGCTGGCGGATTACGGCCTGATCCATGCGCTATACGAAGTCCGGATCATCGACGGCAAGGCGTTCGACGTGATCGAGAAGCGTGCGGCGGCGCCGCTCGACAACACCGGGACCGTGCGGATTGCCGGCCCGAGCGGCCCGGTCGACGAGACGCCTGGGGGTTCAGCGTCGAGCGAGCGGCTGCGCGCCGCGGTCGCGGACCTCATCACACGCAGCCTTCCGGTCACGCTGGGCGACATGCACCTGATCGACAGCCAGTGAGGTTCCGTCTTGACGCGTTTTGACGCGAACCGGGATCCACTTCGCTCGAAAACGCCTCAGGTCACCGGCGCGGGATTGAACAGCGTGAGGTCGTTGTGGATGCCCCAGCGGTCCGACCAGGGTTTGGTTCGGCCGCTGGCGACGTCGAGGATCAGGCGGAACAGGTCCCAGCCGGTCTCCTCGATGGTCTTCTCGCCGGTTGCGATCTTGCCGGCGTCGAAGTCGATCAGGTCTTTCCAGCGCCGCGCGAGCTCGCTGCGCGTCGCGACCTTGATCACCGGTGCTGCCGCAAGGCCATAGGGCGTGCCACGGCCGGTGGTGAAAACTTGCAACGTCATGCCCGAGGCGAGCTGCAGCGTGCCGCAGATGAAGTCGGAGGCCGGCGTCGCGGCGAACAGCATGCCCTTCTGCGTCGCCTTCTCGCCGGGCGAGAGCACGCCGGTGATCGCGCTCGAGCCGGACTTGACGATCGAGCCGAGCGATTTCTCCACGATATTGGCAAGGCCGCCCTTCTTGTTGCCGGGCGTGGTGTTGGCGCTGCGGTCGGCGCCGCCGCGGGCGAGATAGGAATCGTACCAGGCCATCTCGCGCACCAGCGCGCGGCCGACGTCCTCGTTGATGGCGCGGCGGGTGAGCAGCTGGATCGCGTCGCGCACTTCAGTCACTTCCGAGAACATCACGGTCGCGCCGGCGCGCACCAGGAGGTCCGCGGCGAAGCCGACGGCGGGATTGGCAGTGACGCCGGAGAAGGCATCGCTGCCGCCGCATTGCAGCCCGATGACAAGATCAGATGCCGGGCAGGTCTCGCGCTTGCGCGTGTTGAGCACCTTCAGCCGCGCCTCGGCCTGGGTCATGATCGCCTCGACGATGGCGCCGAAGCCGTCGAAAGCCTCGTCCTGCATTCGCACGATGGCGTCACCGACGCCTTCCGGCACCAGGCGTTCGGGCGCGAGCTTCTCGCAGCCGAGGCCGATCACCAGAATCTCCCCGCCGAAATTCGGGTTGAGCGCGAGGTTCTGCAGGGTGCGGATCGGCACCACCGCGTCGGGCGCGGTGATGGCGACGCCGCAGCCATAGGCGTGCGTCAGCGGCACGACGTCATCCACGTTCGGATATTTCGGCAGCAGCTCGGCGCGGATGCGCTTCACCGCATATTCCATCGTGCCTTTGACGCATTGCACGGAGGAGGAGATGCCGAGGATGTTCTTGGTGCCGACCGAACCGTCCGGATTGCGGTAGCCCTCGAAGGTGAAGCCTTCGAGCGGCGGCAGCGGTGCGGGGACGGCGGTCGAGATTTCGAGCTTGTCGAGGGCAGGGGCCTCCGGCATGCGGATGCGCGGCTCGTCCACCCATTCGCCGGCCAGGATCGGCGACAGCGCGTAGCCGATGATCTCGCCGTAGCGGACGATCGGTTCGCCTTCCGCGATGTCGACCAGCGCGGTCTTGTGTCCCTGCGGCACGAAGGCGCGCAACGTCAGGCCGCTGGCAAGGCGCGCGCCGGCGGGGAGCCCGAAATCATTGACCACGATCGCGACATTGTCGCGCTCGTTGAGCTTGATGTAGCGGGGCTGCTCTTTCGCTGCGACGTCCTGGTCCATCTGCGCTGCCTCAGAAGTCGTAGGGTGGGCAAAGGCGCAACGCGCCGTGCCCACCGTCCTCACACCGAGCGTAAGTGGTGGGCACGCTTCGCTTTGCCCACCCTACGATATCTCAGCCCGGATTGGTGTAAGCCGTCTTCACCGTGGTGTAGAACTCGCGCGCGTAGGAGCCCTGCTCACGGGCGCCGTAGCTCGAGCCCTTGCGGCCGCCGAACGGCACGTGATAGTCGACGCCGGCGGTCGGCAGATTGACCATCACCATGCCGGACTCGCTGTTGCGCTTGTAATGCGAGGCGTATTTCAGGCTGGTGGTGCAGATGCCGGAGGCGAGGCCGAACTCGGTATCGTTGGAGATGGCGAGCGCCTCTTCGTAATTCTTCGCACGAATGACGGCGGCGACCGGGCCAAAAATCTCCTCACGCGCGATGCGCATGTTGTTGTTGGCTTCGGTGAACAGCGCCGGCTGGAGATAGTGGCCGGGATTCTCGCGCTTTAGCAGCTCGCCGCCGAAGGCGAGCTTGGCGCCTTCGTCCTGGCCGATCTTGATGTAGCGGAGGTCCTGGTCGAGCTGGTTCTGGTCCACCACGGGGCCGATATGCACGCCGGCCTTGAGCGCATCGTCGACCGACAGGCTGTTCAGGCGCTCGGCCATGGCGGCGACGAAGCGGTCGTGGATACCCTCGGTGACGATCAGGCGGGACGAGGCGGTGCAGCGCTGGCCGGTCGAGAAATAAGCGCCGTTGACGGCGACCTCGACGGCAGTCTTGAGGTCGGCGTCGTCGAGCACCACCAGCGGGTTCTTGCCGCCCATCTCGAGCTGGAACTTCTTCATGGGGTTCGAGAGCACGCAGGCCTGCGCGATCTTGCGTCCCGTCTGCACCGAGCCGGTGAAGGAGATCGCGGCGACGTCCGGATGCTCGAGCAGGGTCTGGCCGACCACCGAGCCGGAGCCGACGACGAGGTTGAATACGCCCGCGGGAATGCCGGAGCGGGTGATGATCTCGGACAGCGCATGCGCCGAGCCGGGCACCAGCTCGGCCGGCTTGAACACCACGGTGTTGCCGTAGCAGAGCGCAGGCGCGATCTTCCAGGCGGGGATCGCGATCGGGAAATTCCAGGGCGTGATCATGCCGACGACGCCGACCGGCTCACGGGTGAGCTCGACGTCGAGGCCGGGACGCACCGAGGCGCCCTTCTCGCCGATCAGGCGCAGCGCTTCGCCGGCGAAGAACGCGAAGATCTGGCCGGCGCGGGCGACCTCGCCGATGCCTTCGGGGAGGGTCTTGCCTTCCTCGCGCGCGAGCAGGCGGCCGAGCTCTTCCTTACGGGCGAGGATTTCAGTCGAGATCTTGTTGAGCGCGTCGTAGCGCGCCTGGGGGGTCGACTGCGCCCAGGCGGGGAAGGCGGCCTTCGCGGCGGCGATCGCCTTCTCGGTCTGCGCCTTGTCGGCCTTGGCATATTCGCCGACGAGATCATTGGTGTTGGAGGGATTGATGTTCCTGGTGACGCCGGAGCCGTCGACCCATTCGCCGCCGATGAAGTTCTTCAGGATCGCTGTCATCTTTTTCCTCCAGGGGAACGTTTCTAACGCACGAGGCAGGGACGCTTGTCGTCAAACGTCCAGCCGGGGATCAAGTCCTGCATGGCCATAGCGTCATCCCGCCCCCCAAGTCCATGCTTCTTGTAGAGCTCGTGCGCGGCCTCGATGGCGGGGCGGTCGATCTCGATGCCGAGGCCCGGGCTATCAGGGACGGCGATCTTGCCACCCTTGATCTGGAGCGGCTCCTTCGTCAGCGCCTGACCGTCCTGCCAGATCCAGTGGGTGTCGATCGCGGTGACCTTGCCGGGGGCGGCGGCGCCGACATGGGTGAACATGGCAAGCGAAATGTCGAAATGGTTGTTGGAGTGCGAGCCCCAGGTCAGGCCGTTGTCACGGCAGGTCTGGGCCACGCGCACCGAGCCTTGCATGGTCCAGAAATGGGGATCGGCCAAAGGGATGTCCACGGCCCCGAGCCGCAGCGCATGGGAGAGCTGCCGCCAGTCCGTGGCGATCATGTTGGTGGCGGTCGGCAGGCCGGTGGCGCGGCGGAACTCGGCCATGATCTCGCGGCCGGAGAAGCCGGCCTCGGCGCCGCAGGGGTCCTCGGCATAAGCGAGGATGCCATGCATGCCCTTGCAGAGGCTGATCGCCTCATCGAGCGACCAGGCGCCGTTGGGGTCCAGCGTGACGCGCGCGCTGGGGAAGCGTTTTGCGATTGCGGTAACCGCCTCGATCTCCTGCTCGCCGCGGAGCACGCCGCCCTTGAGCTTGAAGTCGGCGAAGCCGTAATGGTCGTGGGTCGCCTCCGCAAGCCGCACCACGGCCTCTGGCGTCATCGCCTCCTGGTGGCGGAGGTTGAACCAGTCGGGCTTGCCGGTCTCGCCAGTCACGTAGTCGAGCTTCGACTTACGGCGGTCGCCAACGAAGAAGAGATAGCCGAGCGTCTCGACGCTGGTGCGCTGCTGGCCTTCGCCAAGCAGTGCTGCGACGGGCAGTCCGAGATGCTGGCCGAGCAGGTCGAGCAGCGCGGATTCGATCGCGGTGACCGCATGGATCATCACGCGAAGATCAAAGGTCTGCTTGCCGCGTCCGCCGACGTCGCGGTCGGCGAAGGCGGTACGGATATCGGCGAGGATGTTGTTCATCGCGCCGACCGTCTTTCCGATCACGAGGTCGCGCGCGTCCTGGAGCGTCTGCCAGATCTTCTGCCCGCCCGGCACCTCGCCGACGCCGGTGTGGCCGGCATTGTCGGTGAGGATGACGATGTTGCGGGTGAAGAACGGCGCATGCGCGCCGCTCAGGTTGAGGAGCATGCTGTCGCGGCCAGCGACCGGGATCACCTGCATCGCCGTGATAACAGGTGCTCCGGCGACTGACGCGCCGGAAATCTCAGTCTGGGCCATCGCAGGCTCCTCCCTGTCGTCTTGCTATTCTGCAGCCTGTTGTGACGATCGTGCGGCGGGCAGCTTCTGCACCAGTGCGGTTAGCTCCGCCATCTCCTGCTCGGTGAGATCAGTCAGCGGCGGACGGACGGGGCCGGAATCGCGGCCGATCACCTTCATGCCGGCCTTGATGATCGAGACCGCGTAACCCTTCTTGCGGTTGCGGATCGCGATCAGCGGCAGGATGAAATCCTTCAGGCCGGCCTGGATCGTGGCGTGGTCGCGCTTGCGCACCGCGGCGTAGAAGTTGGTGGCGAATTCCGGCACGAAGTTGAACACGGCCGAGGAATAGGTCGTCACGCCCATGTCGAGATAGGGCAGCGCGAAGGTCTCGGCGGTCGGCAGGCCGCCGACATAGGTGAGGCGGTCGCCGAGCTTGGTGTAGACGCGGGTCATCAGCTCGATGTCGCCGATGCCGTCCTTGTAGCCGACGAGGTTCGGGCAGCGCTCGGCAAGGCGCGCGAGCGTGTCGGGCTGCAGGATCGCGTTGTCACGGTTATAGACGATGACGCCGATCTTGACGGCGGCGCAGACCGCCTCGACATGGGCGGCAAGGCCTTCCTGCTCGGAATGGGTGAGATAGGGCGGCAGCAGCAGGAGGCCGTCGGCGCCGGCCTTTTCCGCACCGATCGCGATCTCGCGGGCGATCGCGGTGCCGTAGCCGGTGCCGGCGAGCACGGGCACGCGGCCCTTGGTCTCGTCGACGGCGACCTTCACGACCTGCGGAACTTCTGATGGCGTCAGCGAGAAGAACTCGCCGGTGCCGCCCGCGGCGAACAGGCCTGCGACGTCATAACCGCACAGCCAGTCCATGTTGGCGCGATAGGTCGCCTCGTCGAAGGAGTAGTCCGCCCTGAACGGCGTGACGGGGAAGGACAGGAGGCCCGATCCGATCTTCTGGGCCATTTCCTGCGGGGTCATCTTGCTCATGGGCGCTCCCTTCTCGTGTTGCGGAGGACGCAAGCAGAGGCCGCACGTCCATGCGCCGTGGTTTAGGAGACCGTTCGATGCGCGTCCAAGCCAAAGCCTATATCGACCGATGCGGATTGAGCATCAATCCTCCGCCAGCTCCGCCGAGGACAATTCGCCGGCGATCTTGACCAGCGCCGACAGCAGCGGGTTCTCGTCCTCGCGCCGCCACACCATGAACAGCTCGACCGGAACGCGCGTGCGCAGCTTCAGCGGACGCAGGCGGACGTCGGAGATCTTCAGGCTCGCCGCTGCCGCCGGTACGATGGCGAGGCCGAGGCCGGCGCGCACCATCGCGAGGATCGAGTGGATCTGGCTGAGATGCTGGACGTAGCGCGGCAGCACGTCGGCGCGGGTGAACAGCGCCACCAGGAGATCGTGGAAGTAGCGGCTCTCATAGGGCGAGTACATCACGAAGGGCTGGTCGTCGAAATCCTTGATGGTGATGCCGTCGGCATTCGCCAGCGGATGCTTCTTCGGGATCGCCGCGAGCAGCGGCTCGGCGACGACGCGGCGGCTGGCAAGCTCGGGCCGTGCGATCGGCGGCCGCAGCAGGCCGGCATCGATCTGGCCAGAAGTCAGAGCCTCGAACTGATCGCCCGATACCATCTCCTTCAGAGAGAAATCGACCTCCGGCAGCTTGGCGCGGCAGGCGGCGATGAGTTCGGGCAGGAATCCATAGGCCGCGGCCGCGGTGAAGCCGACCTTCAGCGAGCCGGTCTTGCCGAGCGCGATGCGGCGGGCCACCTGCGAAGCGCTTTCGGCAAGCTTGAGGATGCGTCGCGCCTCCGGCAGGAAGCTGCGCCCGGCCGGGGTGAGGCGCACCGAGCGGCTGGTGCGCTCCAAGAGCGGCGCGTCGATGATGTGCTCGAGCACCTGGATCTGCCGGGACAGCGGCGGCTGCGTCATGTTGAGCCGCACGGCGGCGCGGCCGAAGTGCAATTCCTCCGCCACCGTGACGAAACAGCGGAGCTGGTTGAGGTCGAACATCGATACATGCCTTAGATGAATAAGGCGTTTCCCCGGCACTTCTAGCATCGATCACCCCCAAAACAAAGACGGCGGCCTTGTGGGCCGCCGTTGAGTTGCCTGGTCAAGCTCCCATGGGAGCCCTCAGGAGGAACAGGCTGACGCGAGACCGCCTCACGTCCGCTGCGGACGCCACTGCGCTCATCACGCGCCACTCTTAGGCCTCGGCCGTTTGCCCGACACGAGTCCTAGAGGTGCGCGCGGCGAAGTGTCCAAGTTCAAGGCAGTATCGATCGATGCTGTTTTTGGATCGATGGAACGGCGAAGTGGGGGATGATCGGTGTTGGGAGACCCTATCAAACCACCGCTGTCATTCCCCGCGAAGGCGGGGAATCCAGTACGCAGCGGCGTCTCGATTCAATCACTGCTGTCACGGAGTACTGGATCGCCCGGTCAAGCCGGGCGATGACAGTGAGTGTGTGGAGACAGCACGCTATTGCTGCGCGCTGGGCAACAGCTGCGGCAGCAGTCCGCGCGTCACGTTCGGCGGCACGGCGTCGAGTCCGAGCACGGCGCTCGCCGCCGGCAGCGCCGCGTCGGCCATCGCGGCATGGCCCTCGGCGCTCGGATGCACCGCGCCGCCATAGACGGCGGAGAGCACGCCCCAGGCCGCATCGTGGATGTCGGTCGGCTGGCTCGCCGCCGGCAGGCCCTGCGGATAGGTCATCGCGGCGAAATAGCTGTCATTGGCGTCGCGGATCCAGCGCGCGCGGGGCAGGTAGGCGCGGTACTCCGAGGCGCCGCGGCCGCACAGCATCGGCTGGCTCGCCGCGCTGACGATGTCGGGATCGAAGCTCTGGCCGTTCGCGGCAAAGCAGCTGCGGTCGAATTCGGGATCGTTGCCGGAACGGGCGCAGAAGCCGTGCTCGGCGAACG
Source organism: Bradyrhizobium sp. IC3195 (assembly GCF_020193585.1). NCBI lineage: Bacteria > Pseudomonadati > Pseudomonadota > Alphaproteobacteria > Hyphomicrobiales > Nitrobacteraceae > Bradyrhizobium > Bradyrhizobium sp. IC3195. Next base: position 154,074 of record NZ_JADYVG010000016.1, read on the forward strand.
CGGCCTGGTGCGCATCGACGAAGGTCATGCGGTCGGCTTCGGGATCGCGGCACAGCGCACCGCGGGTGCAGGTGGCGAGCCCCTTCAGCTGCGGCAGGAATTCGCTGTCGACGAAGGCGGAGACGCGGGAAAGGCGCTGCGGATCGGCATTGAAGGACGGGTGGATGTCAAAGCCGGCCCGGCCGCCGCGGCAGGGCGCGCCGCCGTCGGCGAGCGCAGGATTGGCATAGGAGACATAGACCACGTGCGAGAGGTCGCCGCCGACCAGCGGCTTCAGCGCCTCGCGCAGCTTGACGAAATTCTGCGGCAGCTCGCGCTGGAGCGCATCGCGGGAATCGTCGACGCTCGCCAACACGCCGGAGCGGCGGAACAGCGCGCGCTCGGTCGCGGTTTCGACGATGACGTCGGCGACGAGACCGGAGAAATAGACGTCGTTGGCACCGACCGAGAGCAGCACGAGGTCGAGCGTGCGATCGGGCTGGCGCTTCTTCGCCGCAGTGACGGCTTCCCGCAGCTCGGCGACTTGCGCGTTCACGCTGGTGTTGCAGACGCCGGTCTTGCCGGGCGGGCATTCGCGGGCGCGCTGCGAGCCGAGCAGCCCGTCGCCGATGCTCGCGCCGGTGCAGGCGAGCGGCAGGAAGGTCACGGCGATGTGGGTGTAGCGCACCGCGAGCGCCAGCGCGGTGCGCGCCTGATAGCTGTAGAGCGATCGATGGCACGGCGCATTGAACCAGAGCGCGCTGTAGCGCTGCCAGTTGGCGAGCGTATCCGGCGCCTCGCAGGCGCGGCCGCCCTTGAAGCCGTGGCGGCTCGGCCGGTAGTACTGCGCGCCGGCGGTGCCGAGATAGGAGCGGAAGCAGAAGCCTTCGTCCGACAGCGCCAGCGGCCGGTCCGGATTGCCTTCGCCGGAGGCGATGCTGTCGCCGAGACCTGCGATGAAGATGTCGCGGACCTGGATCTCGGTCTGGATCCGCTGGGTCGGATCGGAGCCGGCCGAGACATCGACGGTCGCAACCGTCGGCTTGCCGTAGCGGACACGCAAATTGATCGGCTCGGCGCAGTCGAAGGTCGAGCTCTGCGGGCCATCGCCGTCATCGAACGACCAGGCGCAGGTGGCGCCGACCGGCACCGCGCCGGTCAGGCGCACCGTCACGGGATGGTCGGTCGGCGTGATGTAGTTCTCTTTGACATCGTCGCGGGTGCAGGGCTGGTTGACCCGGCCCTGCAGGTCGATGCAGAGCCGGTTGACCATGTTGCGGGCCCAGCCGCGGCCCTCGCTCTGGAGCTCCAGGGACTGTTCGGCGGCCAGAATGCTGCGGTTGCGCGCGTTCTCGACATGGAGCAGGAAGTCGCGCTCCTCGCGGAATAGCCGGAAGCGGTTACGCACCTCCCAGCTGATCTGCATGCTGCCGGCGTCCTGCGCGGCGGCGCGCTCGGGCAAAGCGAGAAGGCCGGCAAGCAGCACGGCGCCTGCCGAGAGGGTGCGAAGGAATACGGAAATCATGGCCCGCGTTTTCAACGGCAAAGTTGAGGCGGAAATAAGAGAGGATTGCGCGCCTGCCCGCAACCTTTGCCTGATGATTCCGAGGGGCCTTGATTGCCGGCGGCGGCTTGATTGCCGGCGGCGCCTTGGGCGGCTCAGCGCTTGCCGGCCTGCCGCAGCAGCCGTTCGCGCTCCATCGGCGTCACCTCCCTGGGCAGGTTGGCCTGCGCGCAGGCTTCCGCCAGCCGCCGCCGCTCCTGCCACGGCGCGACCACATTCATCCAGAGCTCGCGCGTGCCCATGATGGAAATGGCAAGGCCGAACGGGATCACGAAATAGAGAATGCGGAACACCAGCAGCGTGGCCAGAAGCTCCTCGCGGCCGAACTGGGGCAGCGCCACGAGCATGGCGGCATCGAACACGCCGATCGAGCCCGGCGCGTGGCTGGCAAAGCCGATCAGGGTCGCCAGGATGAACACGACCGCGAGCGACATGAAGTCGATCGGCGGGTTGGCCGGCATCAAGAGGTACATTGCCGTGGCGCAGAAGCCGAGATCGACGACGCCGATCAGGATCTGCACCAAGGTCAGCGGCGCCGATGGCAGCACCACCTTCCAGCCCTTCTGGCCGAGCTCACGGCGCTTCTCGCCCATGCAGAGCCAGACCAGATACGCGCCGATCGATGCGAGACCGCCGAGGGCGATCAACCGGTTGAGCGAGGAGGGCAGCTGATCCATCGAGGAGGCCGCGTCCGGATGGATGGCCATGCCGATCGAGAGCACGAAGATGTTACCGAGCCAGAAGGTCAGGCCGGACAGGAAGCAGATCTTCGCGACGTCGATCGCGTTCAGTCCGTAGTCCGAATAGATCCGGAAACGGATCGCGCCGCCGGTGAAGACCGTGGCGCCGATGTTGTGCCCGATCGAATAGGACGTGAAGCTGGACAGCGCCGCGATGCGATAGGGCACGTGCTTCTTGCCGATCGTTCGCAGCGCAAAATAGTCGTAGAAGGTCAGCGTACAGAACGCGAAGAAGACGCAGATCGCCGCCAGCCCGATGTTGCCGCGGGGAATCTCCGTCAACGCGGTCAGGATGACCCCGGTATCGATGCCCTTGAGCGTCCGCACCAGCGTCGTGATCGCAAACGCGATGATGAAGATGCTCGCGGCGACGCCGAGCCGTCGCCAGCCGATCCATCTATTGAAGCCGCGTTTCAACGCGGGCAGCAGTCCGTGCATTCATCCTCCCGGCGGGGGGCAAGACCGACCGGGCCAGACATTGGCCGGTCGGGTGCGATCACGGCCAAAAGGCAGGCATCGATCGCTAGGCATGATCCAGCTCATTTAAGGCAAAATCAGCGGCTTGTGCAGCCCTTGACAACAATAGGTTCTGCGTTCGGCGGGCAACTTTGTCATACGCGGTTCATATCGGCGGCGCGTTAAGCATATGAGTCGCGAAACCAGGCTCCATCCGCGCGCTCACCGTGCCGATACGATCTCAGATCCCGGCGCCGTCCGCATTGTTCCAGCGCAGAGCCGTATCGGCGTTTTTGGAACGTCGATGCCGCGTGGTCGTTAGCCTCCATCAGCAATCGAACATGGCGGAATACGCGGCTTTTTCGTGCAAGCCGGCGCCTCCGTGTTCCCAAGACCCGAGAGGATCGGAACGATGGGACTGTTCACAAAAGACATCAAGACCATGAACGACCTGTTCGTACATCAGCTCCAGGACATCTATTACGCCGAGCAGCAGCTCACCAAGGCGCTGCCGAAGATGGCGACCAAGGCCACTGATCCGCAGCTGAAACAGGGCTTTTTGACGCACCTCGAGGAAACCAAGCAGCACGTTGCGCGGCTCGAGGAGGTCTTCAAGATGCACGGCGTCCCCGTGAAGGCGGTCGACTGCCCGGCCATCGACGGCATCATCGAGGAAGCCGACGAGACCGCCGGCGAAGTCGCCGACAAGGCGGTGCTCGACGCGGCCCTGATCAATGCGGCGCAGGCCGCGGAGCATTACGAGATCGTCCGCTACGGCAGCCTGATCGCCTGGGCCAAGCAGCTCGGCCGCAACGATTGTGCGGCGGTGCTCGCCAAGACGCTCGAGGAGGAGAAGGCGACCGACCAGAAGCTGACGACACTCGCCGAGAGCAAGGTGAATCTGCGCGCGGCGAGCTGAGTAGAGGAAAGTACGAGCGCCGCGCGACGGTCCGCGCGGCGCTTGTGCTTGTTCGCTTCCCGCTGCCGTGGTGCTGCTTCGGTGCGCCGTCGCGAGGATCAGCAATGTGAGCGAACTCGCTCATCTTCCATTCACCACTTCCGGAGCAGGTTTGTAGCTGGTTACCGATCGTCCACCACTGTCGGCTCAAGTGCGGGTCGATAGGGGCCGGCAATGTATCAAGTTCTTTACTGTCTCACCGACGAGCATGACTGGCGACTGGTGGCCCTTGGGGGCGCGGTGTGCCTGCTCGCCAGCGCCGCGGCGATCAGCCTGTTTCAGCGCGCACGCGCGACGCACGGAGCCGGGCGTCTGGCCTGGATCGCCCTGGATGCGGCCGTGAGCGGATGCGGCATCTGGGCGACGCATTTCATCGCGATGCTCGCCTATGGCCCCGGGAGCGCCGGCGCCTACAACATCCCGGTGACAATTCTGTCGCTGATGCTTGCGATCTCCTTGACCTTCGTGGGCCTGAGCATCGCCGTGGCGTCCTCGCGCCCGGTGTGGATCGTCGTCGGCGGCGCCATCGTCGGCCTGGGTGTCGCGGCGATGCATTACACCGGCATGGCGGCGCTGGAGATGCCGGCACGGCTGGATTGGATCGGGAGCACGGTTGCCGCCTCGGTGCTGTTCGGAATCGTCTTCGCAGCGCTCGCGCTGTTCGTCGCCGCGCGAGGTGACGGCATTCGGCATGCGCTGAGCGCGACTGCTCTGTTGACGCTCGCGATCGTTGCCCATCATTTCACCGCGATGGGCGCGGTGCTGTTGACGCCGGACCCGACGATCGCGATCAGCGGGCTCTCGGTCCCGCCGGCCTCGCTGTCGTTCCTGACTGCCAGCGCCGCCGTCGCGATCATCGCGATTGCGCTCGTGGCCGCGCTGCTCGACCGCCGCGCCAAGGGCGAACTGGGCCGCCAGCAGATCGTGCTCGACAGCGCGCTGGAGAACATGTCGCAGGGGCTGTGCATGTTCGACGCCGACGGCAAGATCATCCTGTTCAACGAGCGCTATGCCGCGATGCTCCGTCGAACCGACGTGCCGCTCACCGGCCGATTGCTGGTCGACGTGCTCAGGGAAGAGCAGGCCAAGGGCCAGTGGCAGGGCGATGCGGATGAATTCTTCGCCCGCCTCGTCGCCGATGCGCGCGAGGGCCGCACCACGACCGACGTCGTCAACCGGTTCGGCCGCTCCATCCGGGTCGTCAACCAGCCGATGCAGGGCGGCGGCTGGGTCGCGACCTTCGAGGACATCACCGAATGGCTGGAGGCGCAGGCCAAGATCTCGCACATGGCGCGACATGACGCGCTGACCAGCCTGCCGAACCGCGTGCTGTTCCACGAACAGCTCGAGCAGGGACTGCGCCAGACCAAGTCGGGCGACCAGCTCGCGGTGCTTTGCCTCGATCTCGATCACTTCAAGGACATCAACGACTCCCTCGGCCATCCCATCGGCGATGCGCTGCTCAAGGAGGTCGGCCGCAGGCTCGAGGCCACCGTCGGCGAACAGGACACCGTGGCGCGGCTCGGCGGCGACGAGTTCGCGGTGGTCCAGATCGGACGCTCCGAGGAGATCGCCGCGCGATCGCTTGCCGGACGCCTCGTCGAGGTGATCTCGGCGCCTTACCAGATCGACGACCATCAGATCGTGATCGGCGTCTCGATCGGCATCTCGCTGTCGCCGCAGGACGGCAGCAATCCGGACGAGCTGCTCAAGAACGCGGATCTTGCGCTCTATCGCGCCAAGGCGGATGGCCGCGGCACCTACCGCTTCTTCGAGACCGGCATGGATGCGCGTGCGCAGGCGCGGCGCCTTCTGGAAATGGATCTGCGCGCGGCGCTGCAACGCGACGAGTTTGAGGTCTATTACCAGCCGATCCGCGAGGTCGCCAGCGGTCGCGTCGTCGCCTTCGAGGCGCTGCTGCGCTGGAACCATCCGCAACGCGGGCTGATCGCGCCGATCAGCTTCATCCCGCTGGCCGAGGAGACCGGGCTCATCGTTCAGCTTGGTGAGTTCGTGCTGCGCTCCGCCTGTGCCGACGCGGCCACCTGGCCCGACGATGTCGACGTCGCCGTCAATTTGTCGCCGGTGCAGTTCAAGAGCCCGAACCTGATCGCGGCGGTGACCGAGGCGTTGGCCATATCGGGACTCGGTGCGCGCCGTCTCGAGCTCGAGATCACCGAATCCGTCCTGCTCCAGAACAGCGAGGCGACGCTGACGACCTTGCACGAGCTGCGTGCCATGGGCGTGCGGATCTCGCTCGACGATTTCGGCACCGGCTATTCGTCGCTGAGTTATCTGCGCAGCTTCCCGTTCGACAAGATCAAGATCGACCGCTCCTTCGTGTCGGAGCTGGCGACGCGCGAGGATTCCATGGCGATCATTCGCGCCGTGACCGGCCTCGGCCGCAGCCTCGGCATCGTCACCACGGCAGAGGGCGTCGAGAACGACGCGCAGCTCGAGCTGCTCCGGCGCGAGGGCTGCACCCAGGCGCAAGGCTATCTGTTCAGCAAGCCGCGGCCCGCCTCGGATGTCGCGATCATGTTGGAACGGCCGCGGCTGCGCGCGTCGGCTTGAGAGGTCAGCTTCGGCGCAGCGCGAAATGCGCGCCGCAGAACGCCATCACGGCGCCGAGACACAGGGCGGCAAGCCCGGCGAGCACGCCCGAGACGGTCGGGATCGGGCTCGGCGCCGACGCCGCCTGACCCGCTCCCGCAAGCAGCAGCACGCCGACCGCGATCAGGAATTGCCGCATCCGCTGTGGGATCTGTCCGGAGACGGCGCTCTGCATCAGGCTCGCCGTGAAATAGCCGCCGGAGAAGCCGACGGTGGCGATCAGCCACCAGGCGATGGCGGCGCCCGCCGGAATGAACTCATGCGTGTCGGAGCGCCAGAGGCGGCCGAGATCGAGACCGTAGCGCGCGCCCAGCATGTGCACCGCGAGCGCCAGTAACACACCGGAGATCATCGCGGCGCCGAGAATCAGGCGGCGCGGAAAAAAGGTCGTCTCAGCCATGCCTCGCTTGTAGGATGGCCGGGGGCGATCGCGCAAGCCGATCGCCCAAGCGATCGCCCATGGGTTCGTTGACGACATGCCGGGAGCGGAAGCGGGTTCGACCACGAGCTATGCCTACAAGGCCTCGCTGATCGGCTCGGCGCATCGCTTCGAGTTGACGGAGCAGGGGCTGTCCTGGCACATCGCCGGCCGCTCCGGCCTGTGGCGCTATGACGAGATTTCGGCGATCCGGCTGTCGTTCCGCCCGGTGTCGATGCAGCAGCACCGCTTCCGCGCCGATATCAGCCGCACGGGCGGCGGCCGCATCGCGATCCTGTCGACGAGCTGGCAGACCGTGGCGCTGATGGCGCCGCAGGACAACGGTTTTCGCGATTTCCTGATCGAGCTGCATGCGCGGATGGCCAAAGCCGGCAGCCGCGCCGAATTGACCGCGGGCCTCGGCCGCAAGACCTATGCGGCGGTGCTGGCGTTCCTGGCCGTGCTCGCTGTGGCAATGGCGGGGCTGTTGATCCGCGCGCTTCTGACCGGCGAGCTCGCCGGCGTGCTGTTCATCCTCGGCTTCGCCGCGCTGTTCGCCTGGCAGGTCGGCGGCTTCGTGCGGCGCAACCGGCCGCAGAGCTACAGTTTCGATCGCGTGCCGAAGGCCCTGCTGCCCTAAAGCGTTTGCGAGCGAAGTGAGGTCCGGTTCGCGTGAAGAAAACGCGTCAAATGAGAGCCCTACTCCGTCGAATCGAAATCGTCCTCCTTGGTGCCGAGCAGCGAGACGATGGTGCGCAGGCCGGAATCGAGCTGCTCAGGCGACGGCGGGGCGAGCGCGAGCCGCACCGCGTTCGGCGCATGACCGTGCGCGATCGCGAAGGTCGAGGATGGCGTCAGCGCGATGCCGCGCCTTGCTGCTGCGGCGACGAAGGTCTGCGAGCGCCAGTGCGGTGGCAGCGTCAGCCAGAGATGATACGAGCGCGGATCGGCGGCGAGCTGGTAGCCGGAGAGCAGCCGTGCGGCGGTCTGCTGTCGGCGCGCGGCATCGATGCGTTTCAGCCGGGTCAACTCGACGACGGTGCCGTCGGCCATCAGCCGCTGCCCGGCCGCGAGCGCATGGCCGGAGGCGATCCAGCCGCCGGTCCGCACCGCGCTCATCACATTCTCGCGCAGATGCGGCGGCGCGACGAGGATGCCGAGCGCGAGCCCCGGTGCGACCTTCTTGGACAGGCTGTCGAGCACGATGCAGCGGTCAGGCCCGAGCGCCGCCAGTGGCGTGTCGTCGGCGAGGAAGCCGTAGACGGCGTCCTCGATGATGGTGAGATCGAGCTTCTCGGCGACGCGCATGATGTCGGCGCGCCGCGTCGCGTTCATGGTGACGCCGAGCGGGTTCTGGATGATGGGCTGCAGATACAGCGCCGACAGATGCGCCTCGCGATGGGCCTTCTGGATGGCGTCGGGCCGCGCGCCGAACTCGTCCATGGGGATCGGGACCAGCGTCACACCGAGCCGCGCGGCGATGCTCTTGACGTAAGGGTAGGTCAGCGCCTCGACGCCGCAGCGGCCGCCGGTGGGCACCAGCGCGGCAAGCGCGGCCGCGAGCGATTGCTTGCCGTTGGCGGTGAAGAAGATCTGCTCGGGCTGCGGCGCAAAATCCTTGCGTGCGAGATAGGCAGCGGCGGCAACGCGGGCGCTCTTGGTGCCGGTGCTGGTCGAAACGCGCAGCGCGGATTCCAGCGCGTCGATGCGCTCGAGCCCCGCGAGGCTCTTGGCGATCATCGCCCATTGCTGCGGCAATAGCGGGTAATTGACCTCGAGATTGATGCGCGCGTCGGCCGGCTCGCGCATGGTCTCGACTTCACGCCTGACGTCGCCGGAGATGAACGTGCCGCGCCCGACCTCGCCGACCACGAGGCCGCGGCGGAGCAATTCCGTATAAACCCGGCTCGCGGTCGAGACCGCGATGCCGCGGTCATAGGCAAAATTGCGCTGCGGCGGCAGCCGGTCGCCGGGTCTTAACGTGCCGTTAGTGATATCGGCCGCAATGGCATCGGCGAGCTTCACGTACTCGAACTTAGACATATTGCACCGAGAGCAATGTTTTGCTTGCTCCGAGGAGTGTACTGGAGCATTTAAGTTCCATCAAGTTCCGCGATTGGGCCGAGGAGAGCGAGAGCAATCCGACGGCAAATGAGGTGCAGGCGCCAACAAGCGTCCACGCCAACGGCACCTGCTTCGCCGCGCGGGACGATAGGCCGGAGAAGAAGAATGACCACGATCTCGCAAACTGCCGGGCGGACCTTACGCCCATCCTCATCGGGCGGATTTTTCAGTGCCCTAGCCCTGCGCCTCACCGCGCTGTTCGACCGCCTGGAGCGCCGCTCCGCCGTCAAGACCCTGAACGAGCTCGACGACCGCGCCCTGCGCGACATCGGCATCACGCGCAGCCAGATCGAGGATGCCGTGTACGGACAGTTCAAGACCGAGCTGTCGCGGTATCTGTGATACTCGCCTGTCCCGGACGCGCTGCAGCGGGAAACGCTGCTGCGCAGAGCCGGGACCCAGCGGATCGCACTCGCTGACGCATGGGCCCCGGCTCTGCAGCGCATCACTTCGTGCTGCGCAGCGTCCGGGGCACGGAAGCGCGAGTGTGGCACGCAGCTGCCTCTACGTCATTGCGAGCGCAGCGAAGCAATCCAGGCTGTTGCCGCGGAAAGACTCTGGATTGCTCCGCTGCGCTCGCAATGATGGAGTCTGCCGCCCCTCAATGCCTGACCACCAGCACCGAGCACTTGGCGTAGCGCACGACGTGGCCGGCATTGGAGCCGAGGAAATAGGTGCGCATCGCCGGCCGATGCGAGGTCATCACGATCAAATCGGCCTTCACGTGCACGGCTTCCTCCAGGATCTCGTGATAGATGCCGCCCTGGCGCACCACGCTGGAGATGCGGGACGGCTCGATGCCGGATTCGCGCGCGACGATGGCAAGGGCCTCTTCCGAGGTCTGGCGCTGCTGCTCGTCGAAATCGGCCGGGACGTACTCGGCCAGCATCACCGGCGTCATCGGCAGCACGTTGAGCAGGCGCACGGTGCCGCTCCAGGTCTGCGACAAAGTCGCCGCGGTCGCGATCGCCGGCTTGGCGAGATCGGTGTCGGCGAGATCGATGGGCACGAGGATGGACTTGAACATCTGCGCCTCCCTGTGAACCAGGCTGAACCAACCGGTCGAGACGGCGCCCGCGCGTCTAGCCCGATCGAAGCAGCTTGGGGCTGACGAACAGCACCAGCTTGCCGCGGCGGTAAGCCACGTCGCCCCAATCCTTGACGTCAAAGTCGAAGATCGCAAGCCCCGCTGTGGGCAGGTTGTCGCCGAGTGCCTTGGCGCCATCGGGATCGCCGCCGCCGATCAGCATGAGCGCGACCTCGTGCATGCCGGGATTGTGGCCGATCAGCAGCAGCCGCTTCGGATCGGCCGGGGCGGTTGCCGTGCGAATGGTGTCCAGGATCTGTGCGGGGTCGGCGCCATAGAGTTCCGGCAGGACCTCGACCTGCGGCGCCGGGACGCGGTCCTTCATCGCCTCCCAGGCGATGTCCCAGGTCTGACGGGCCCGCACGGCGTGGGAGACCAATACGGTATCAGGGAAGGGCGGATGGGCCGCGATCCAGTCTCCCATCCGCGCGGCATCCTTGTGGCCGCGGTCGTCGAGCCGGCGGTCCTGGTCACGGCCGCTCGGTGCGTCGGTCTCGGTCTTCGCGTGACGCAGCAGCATCAAACGGCGCATGGCATTCTCGAATCGTTCCACGTCCAGGATAATCTACAGGCGCCGGTTGAGGACAAGGTGACAAGGGCCCGCACAGTCCTCTAAGAAAACTGCATGAGCGAGACTTTCACAAGCGTGTCCCAGGAAGAAGCCGGCCTTCGCGACCGCGTGCGGCTGTCGTTCGATCTCGATGCCGACATTTGTGTGATCGGCGCGGGCCTGGCCGGGCTTACCGTGGCGCTGGAGGCGGCCCGGCTCGGGGCCAGCGTCGCGGTGCTCGAGGGTCGGCATATCGGCTGGAACGCCTCCGGCAACCAGCTCGGCACCGTGATGCCGGGCTTTGCGCTGCCGCTCACGGACCTGATCGAGCGCATCGGCTTGGAGGACGCGCGCGAATTGTGGACCCTGTCGAAGCAGGGCGCCGAGTTCGTCCGGGCCAACGCCAGCGAAGAGAGCATGCCGGGGATCGGCCTCAGCGACGGCGCGCTGGAGGTCTCCAACGTCGATGCCGGCGACCGGCTGATCAGCCAGCTGCAGATGCTGAACGAGGATTTCGATACCGAGGTCGAAGGCTGGCAGGTCGATCGCGTGCGCGAGGCGCTCAAGACCGATCATTACTTCCACGGCGTGTATTATCCGAAAGCGTTCCAGGTCGACGCCCGGAAATACGTGCACGGCCTTGCGGCGCTGGCACGGCGGGCAGGCGCCCGCATCTTCGAGGACACGCCGGTCGTCAGCATCGATCATTCCGGCATCCGCAAGCGCATCGTCACGCCCTCGGCGCGGCTGCGGGCGAGCCACATCGTGCTCGCCGGCAACATTCATCTCGGCGCCCCCTCCAAGCGCCTGTCGGAGACGTTGCTGCCGGTCTGGCGCTATGCCGGCGTTACCGCGCCGCTCGGCGAGCGCCTGCACGAGATCGTCGCCTTCAAGGGATCGGTGATGGATTCCCACGGCGTCGACCATTTCCGGGTCGTAGACGGCGACCGGCTGATGTGGGAGAGCCCGGAGACCACCTGGGCCGCGCGTCCGCAGCGCTTCGCCGGCGCCATCAAGCGGCGGATCCGGACGATCTTTCCCGAGCTCGGCAATGTCGAGATCACCGACATCTTCGGCGGCGCCACCGGCCAGACCGTGCACGGCATGCCGCAGATCGGCCAGCTGCGCAAAGGCCTGTGGGTGGCGAGCGGCTTCGGCCGCCAGGGCATGAACACCTCCGCCATGGCCGGACAGATGATCGCGCGCAGCATTTTGTGGGGCGATGAGCGCTGGAAGCTGTTCTCGCCGTTCGAGCTGGTCTGGGCGGGCGGCGCCACGGGGCGCGTCGCCGGCCAGCTGGTCGGGATCTGGGGCAGGGCGAGCTCCGCCGCCGCAGGTGCGCTCGCCCGCTATCGCGAGCGCGCGAGGGTCAAGGACAGGCAACGCGAGGCCCGCCTCGCCGAAGCCAACCGCGCCGCCGGCACCGGTCCGCGCCGAGCGCCGCCCGGCGTGCGACCCCGACCGGCGCCACCGCCGAAAGCCGCGGTCGGCGCTGCGGAACCGGTCGTGCACGAGGATCGCGTCTCGCAATAAGTTGAGCGAAATTCCGCTCCGACGTGTAACTTCGGCCGGCAGAAGCCCGTATCTCAGGGCGTGGACTTCCCGCGCACGGAGAATGACATGCTTGACCGCCGCATCCTGCTCACGACTGTCGCCGGCCTGTTCGGCCTTTCGGCCTTGCGCTGGCTGAGAGGAACACCTGCCGAGGCCGGCGAGAAGGCCGCGCAAAAGTTCGAGATCACGAAGACGGAAGCCGAATGGCGCGCCCAGCTCACGCCGCAGCAATATGAGATCCTGCGCAATCACGGCACCGAGCGGCCCGGCTCCAGCCCGCTGCTGAAGGAGAAGCGCAAGGGCATCTTCGCCTGCGCCGGCTGCGACCTGCCGCTGTTTACGTCGGAGACCAAGTTCGAGAGCGGCACGGGCTGGCCGAGCTTCTATGCGCCGATCGAAGGCAATGTCGGCAAGACCGAGGACCGCAGCTACGGCATGGTCCGCACCGAGGTGCATTGCCGGCGCTGCGGCGGCCATCTCGGCCATGTCTTCGACGACGGCCCGAAGCCAACCGGATTGCGCTATTGCATCGACGGTTTCGGCTTGGTCTTCCACCCCGCGGCGGCGTCGGCGACGTAGGTTTCGCGGGAGTCATTCCGGTCCTGCGGACCGCTCCGGAACGACAGGATGCCCCGGCAATTGTTGCCGGTCCCGGCAAATGTGCCCCGGTCGTCAGACCGGGGCTTTTTCCTTAAGTCATTGATTTCCTGAAGATACTCGCATTGGCATAGGCCTTGCGACGTCTCTTTCCGATTGCGGCCATGGTCGACCGGCCGCCGAGATCGGATTTGGAGACAAAGTTATGGGTATCTTCGATGCAATGAACACCTCGGTGGGTGGCCTGCAGGCGCAGTCCTTCGCGCTGCAGAACATTTCCGGCAACATCGCGAACTCATCCACCACCGGTTATAAGGGCATCGGCACCAGCTTCGTCGACCTCATTCCGGACTCCTCGGTCCCGAGCAAGCAGGTGGCAGGCGGCGTGCAGGCCAACGCCAAGGCCACCATCACGACGCAGGGCACGATCTCGTCCTCCAGCGTCGCCACCAACATGGCGATCACCGGCGACGGCTTCTTCTCGATCCAGAAGGCGAGCGGCGTCGTTGACAACGTGCCTGTCTTCACCGGGGTGACCTACTATACGCGGCGCGGCGACTTCCAGCTCAATGCCAACGGCAACCTGGTCAACGGCGCCGGCTATTATTTGATGGGCGTCACCGTCGACCCGAAGACCGGCAACCCGACCGGCAGCGTGGCGAACGTCCTGCAATTCCAGAACAACTTCATTCCGGCGCAGGCGACGACCTCGATCCAGTACGCGGCGAACCTGCCGACCCAGCCGAACACGGTGGCGAAAACCACGGCATCGACCGGCACCTTGCTCGCCGCCGGCGGCCTGAACCCGTCCGATTTCGCCGCCAACCCGCTGCCGGTCGGCACGCCGCCGGCGCCCTATGCCAACGCGACCGTCTCGGGCGCGGCCGCAACCGGCAACATCCGCTCGGCCTATTCGTCAACGACGGCCACCGGCACGGTTGCGCTTCAGAACAATTCCTCGGCGGTGGCTTCGACGACCACGTCGCTCGACAATACCGCCGGCACGCATCTCGCCTCCAGCATTCTGACCGCGCTAAGCGGCCAGACGCTCACAATCAACGGCAACACCATCACCTTCAACGGCGGCACCACGGTCTCGACCGTCGGCAACAACACCACGATCGGTCTCGGTGCGGGTACGACGGCGACTGTGGCCGACATCCTGAACGCGATCCAGACGGCCGGCGGCGCCGGCGTCACCGCTTCGCTCTCGGTCAGCGGCAATATCCAGATCGCGACCGGCACCGGCACCGACGTCGCGATCGGCAGCGGCACGGCCGCCACCGCGCTCGGCATCAGCAGCGTGACGCGTGGCGGCAACGTGCTGTCCTCGCCTGCAATCTCCGGCGCGACGGTGCTGAGCGGCTCGGCCACCGCCGGCGGTGCCCAGGTGCTCACGTCGGGCTTTTCCCCCGGCGACACCATCACCGTCAACGGCCAGACGCTGACCTTCATGGCCTCGGGCGCCTCGGGTGCGAACCAGATCAACGTCACCGACAACATCACGACCCTGCTCGGCAAGATCGACGCGCTCTCCGGCGCCTCGGGATCGTCGGTCAGCAGCGGCGGCGTGATCACGCTGAACACCGGCACCGTCTCCAACCTGACGGTCTCGAGCTCAAACAGCGCGGCCTTCTCCGCGCTCGGCTTCACCTCGACCATCACTAGGAATCGCGAGGGTGGCGGCACGGCCGGCACCGGCGGCGTGATCGGCAACGACATCGCCACCTTCACCAAGGAATCGATCAGCGGCGGCGCGGTGACCGCCTACAACGCCGCCGGTACGCCGGTGAACCTGCAACTGCGTTGGGCCAAGACCGACAGCGCCTCGCTGGGCGCGGGTCATTCCGACAGCTGGAACCTGTTCTACCAGACCGACCCGAACGCGACCGGCACGACGGTCGGCTGGGTCAACACCGGCCAGACCTTCACCTTTGCCGCCGACGGCTCGCTGACCTCGCCGAGCGGCTCGGGCATCACCATCAACAATGTCACCGTCAGCGGCCAGTCGCTCGGCTCCGTCGCCTTCAACATCTCATCCGGAGGGCTGACGCAATATGCCAGCACCAGCGGCGCGGTGACGATCAACACCATCACCCAGAACGGCTACGCCGCCGGTCAGCTCCGATCGGTCGCCGTCAACAACAACGGCGTGGTGGTCGGCACCTTCTCCAACGGCCAGAACCTCAACCTCGCGCAGGTGCAGCTGTCGCATTTCAACGGCACCAATTATCTGAAGGCGATGGACGGCGGCGCCTATGCCGCGACCGAACAATCGGGTGACGCCATCGACGGCGCTTCGGGCACCATCAGCGGCTCGTCGCTGGAGGGATCCAACACCGACATCGCCGACGAATTCACCAAGCTGATCGTGACCCAGCAGGCCTATTCGGCCAACACCAAGGTGATCACGACGGCAAACTCGATGGTGCAGGATCTCCTCAACGTGTTGCGCTGATCGGCGCGTGACGTAACAAAGGCGGGCCAGTGATATGGGTTTGAGTTCAGCCCTCGCCAGCGCGATGAGCGGTCTGCGTGCCAACCAGGCCGCGCTCTCGATCGTCTCCTCGAACGTCGCCAATGCGCAGACGCCGGGTTACGTCGTCCAGACGCCGAACCAGATCGAGGTCACCACCGGCGAGTTCGGCGCGACGGCGATGACGACCGGCGTCAGCCGCCTGCTCGACACCTATGTGCAGAACCAGCTACGGACCGAGACCGGCGGCGGCGGCTACGCCGACCAGATGGCCAACATCCTGAAGCAGCTTCAGAATGTCTACGGCACGCCCGGCAATTCCGGCACGCTCGAAAGCGCGCTGAACAAATTCACCACGGCGCTGCAGGCGCTGTCGACCAGCTCGGGTGCGTCGTCGGCGCAGACCGTCGCGCTCGGCGCGGCCCAGGCGCTCGCGACGCAGCTCAACGTCACCACCAAGGGCATCCAGTCGCTGCGCTCCAACGTCGAACAGGATCTCAGCAATTCGGCGCAGGCCGCCAATGCGGCCATGAAGCAGATCGCCGACATCAACACCAGGCTCCAGGGCCTATCGGCCAACGATCCCTCGGCCGCAACGCTGATGGACCAGCGCGACCAAGCCATCAACACGCTGTCGAAATATGTCGACGTCCGCGTCACCACCGACAATTCGAACCAGGCCAACATCTACACCACGACCGGCATCCAGCTGGTCGGCGCCGGGCTCGCCTCCGAATTCTCCTTTGCCTCCGCCGGCGCGCTGTCGGCAACGTCGCTCTACAACATCGACCCTGCCAAGTCCGGCGTCGGCGCGTTCAACATCAAGCTCCCGAACGGCTCGCAAGTCGACGTCGTCGCCAACAACGTGGTGTCGTCCGGCCAGATCGCGGCCGACCTGAAGCTGCGCGACGACATTTTGGTGCAAGCGCAGAACCAGATCGACCAGCTCGCCGCCACGATGGCGAGTGCGCTGTCCGATAAGACCACGGCGGGCAGCACGGTCACCGGCCCGCCGGCCGGCTTCGATCTCGAGCTTGCCGGTGCGCTGCCGGGCAACACGGTCAACATCACCTATACGGACACGGCGACCAACACGCAGCGCCAGATCACGCTCGTCAACGTGACCGACCCCGCTGCGCTGCCGCTCCAGAACGCGACCAACGCCAACCCGATGCGGATCGGCGTCGACTTCGCCGGCGGCATGGGCGCGATCGCCTCTGCGCTGAACACCGCGCTGTCGGGCACGCATCTGTCGTTCTCCGCCGCCCCGTCGCCGGCGACCGCCACGACGCTGCGGGTGACCGACGACAACACCGGGCTTGCCAAGGTCGGTTCGGCCTCGACCACCAAGACGATCTCGTCGCTGACCTCGGGCAATCCGCAGCTGCCGCTGTTCACCGACGGCGGGCAGGCGCTCTACACCGGCGCAATCACGGCGTCGGGCTCGCAGATGACCGGTCTTGCCGGGCGCATCGCCGTGAACACGCAGCTCGTGACCGATCCGACCCGGATGTCGGTCTACAATACCTCGCCGGTGACGCCCGCAGGCGACACCACGCGTTCGGACTATCTCTACTCGCAGCTCACCAGTGCAGTGTTTTCCTATTCGCCGCAGAGCGGCCTCGGCTCGGCGAGCCAGCCTTTCACCGGCAGCGTCTCGAACTTCCTCCAGCAGTTCTTGAGCGTGCAGGCCAACGCCGCGACCCAGGCGACCCAGCTCCAGCAAGGCCAGAGCGTCGTGGTCTCGACGCTCCAGGCCAAGTTCGACTCGACCTCCAAGGTCAACCTGGATTCGGAGATGTCGAACCTGATCCAGCTTCAGAATGCTTATGCCGCCAACGCCCATGTCATGTCGGTGGTGCAGACCATGATGAACACGTTGATCCAGGCTCAATTGTAAACAGTAACAGGGCTCCGAAAGATGGCGATCAGCAGCATCAACTATTCTTCGTCGATCCTCGGCGCGCAGATCCGCAACATCAATCAGCAGCTCACCGACCTCTCGACGCAGCTCTCGACCGGCAAGCTGTCGCAGAACTATGCCGGCATGGGGACGAACGAGGGCTTTGCGATCGCCGGGCGCGCGCAGCTCTCCAACATCGCCGGCTATACCGACACGATCACCAACGTCAACGTCAGCATCAACCTCGCCAACACCGCGCTGCAATCGCTGACCAAGATCCGCAGCACGGTGCAGACCGGCTCGGCCTCTACCGCGCAGGACCTCAACGTCAACGGCCAGACGATTGCCCAGAACACCGCCGCCGCCCAGTTCGGCTCGATGGTCGGTGTCCTCAACACGCAGACCGGCAGCCGCTATCTGTTCTCCGGAACGGCAGTCAATACCCAGTCGGTCGCCGATGCCGGCGACATCATTAACGGCACCACGACACAGGCCGGCTTCAAGACCGTCATGGCCGAGCGCCAGGCCGCGGACTTAGGGACCAGCGGCATGGGCCGCCTGGTGCAGACGCAGCCGACGGCAAGCTCCGTGCAGGTGTCGGAGGACGTCGCCGGATCGCCGTTCGGCCTCAAGATCAAGGCGGTGTCCTCGACGCTGACAGGCGCGACCGTCACCGGCCCGAGCGGCTCGCCGGTGTCGTTCTCGGTCGATCTCAACGGCGTCAATCCGAACAACGGCGACAAGCTCAGCATTCAGTTCACCCTGCCGGACGGCACGACCGAGCAGATCGACCTGACGGCGTCCTCGGCAACGCCGACGCCGCTCGGCAGCTTCGCGATCGATGCGAGCACGCCCGTCAACCCGAACAATACTGCTGCGAATCTCAACACGGCGCTGAACACCGCGATTCAGAAGCTCGCCAACACCTCGCTGGTGGCGGCATCGGCGATCGTTGCGGGCGACAACTTCTTCAACACCGCGAGCTCTGCGATCGGCACCCCCGTCAACAACCAGACGGCGCCGGCGGCCCCGGTCACCGGCGCGACGGCGCTATCGGGCGCGAGCCCCTCGGACTCGATCTCGCCGGGCTTCGTCGCAGGCGATACCATCACCGTCAACGGGACCACGCTGACCTTCGTGGCCTCGGGCGCGACCGGCAACCAGCTCAATGTCACCGACAGCATCCAGACCCTGCTGAGCAAGGTCGACGCGATCACCGGGACCTCGAAGCCTTCGACGGTCCATGGCGGCTCGATCACGATCAACACCGACGATGCGGCGAGCCTCAACATCACGACGTCGAACACCGGCGCGCTGAGCGCGCTCGGGTTCAGCTCGACGCCCGTGACCGCCACGCAGCCGCCGCTGCGCGTCGGCTCCTCGCCTGCGAGCTCGGCGACCACGCTGGTGAACGGCTCGGCCAATACGGTGAAATGGTATTTGGGCAATGACGGGCCCGGCTCGGCGCGCTCGACCGCGATGGCGCGGGTCGACGATGCCGTGACGGTGCAGTACGGCGCCCAGGCGAATGAGGATGCGATCCGCCGGCAATTGCAGGCGATCGCGGTGTTCGGCACCTTCTCGACCTCGCCGACCGGGCAATATTCGGGCGGGCAGGTCTCGGCGCTCAGCCTGCGGGTGACCCAGGCGCTGACCCAGCAGCCCGGACAGCAGCGCATCGAGGACATCCAGACCGACATCGCGATGGCCCAGAACACGATGAAGGACGCGAGCACGCGCCAGACCCAGGCCAAGGCGCAGCTCCAGACCATCATTGACCAGGCGGAATCGGCTTCGCCCGACCAGGTCGCGAGCGAGATCCTGGCGCTGCAGAACGCCCTGCAGGCGTCCTACCAGGTGACCTCGAACCTGGCGCAGCTCTCGCTCGTCAAGTTCCTGTAATGAAGCGTTAAGACGCCGTTAACCATGCCTGTTTACCTCTTGGTGAGGATTGCAAGCGGGGGCAGAGCGGGCGATGTCGGACAGGATGCAGCTGGTGGTGGCGACGCCTTGCTTCGGCGGGCAGGTGTCGAGCATCTATGCGAGCTCGATCTTCGCGCTGCAGCGCGCCGTGCACGGCATATCCAATCTCGAGCTCAAGGTTCTCTTGCGCGACGGCGACGCGCTGATCACCCGGGCGCGGGCCAACCTGGTCGCGATGTTCCTGGATGATCCCAGGGCGACGCATTTCCTGTTCGTCGATGCCGATATCGGCTTCAAGCCGGAGCAGGTGTTCCGGCTGATCGAATGCGGCGCGGACGTCGTTGCCGGCTGCTATCCGATCAAGCGGGTCAATTGGGACAAGGCCGCGCGGGCGATCCAGTCGGGGCGGGCCGATGTGCCGGCCGCTTCGCTCGATTACGTGCTCGAGATCGAGGATCCCGACCGCATCGTCGTGGTCAACGGTTTCACCCGTGTGCGCTATGCCGGCACCGGCTTCCTGATGATCCGCCGCCACGTGCTGGAGGCGATGTGCCGCCACCCCGACTATGCCAATTTGCAGTTTTTCCGCGAGCATTCGCACGATACGCTGGCCGCGAGCCGGAACCGGTTTGCGCTGTTCGAATGCATGATCGATCCGGCGACCGGCACTTATCTTTCCGAGGACTTCGCCTTCTGCAAGCGCTGGACCGATATCGGCGGCGAGATCTGGGCCGATATCCAGAGCTCGCTCGACCATGTCGGGCCGTCGGTATTCCACGGCGACATCGCCTCGCAATTTGCGCCGGCGCCCGCAGCGGCCGCCGACGCAGCGTGAGTGCTCCGGGATGAGCGGCGGCGCATCCCGTTTGTCGGAATCCGAGAGCGCGTCCGGTGGCGGCTCGCGCTACCGCCTGCGCGATCTTTTCACGCCCCTGGAGACGCTGCTCGTCTCCGGCGGCGATCCGCGGCTGACGCTCGACGCGGGCGATCGCGTCAACGCCTATGGCTGCGCGGCCTCGCCGGAGCCTGAGGTTTGGGAGTTTGCTTCCTCGACCGCATCGACCATCTCGCGAGCGGCGTATGACCGTGCCGCGCTGGCCCGCGAAGAGCTGATGCACAGATGCCTGTTCGACGAGGTCGAGGTCGCCTTCGATGCACGCTGCGAGGACATGCGCGAGGAGCTGCGCGGCCATCTCCAGCTCTCGGCGCGCGTCGACGTGGTGTTCTCGCCGTCCGGCACGGACTCCCAGCTTCATGCCCTGTTCCTGGCGCGCACGATGCTCGGCGCGCCGCCGGTGACGATCGTGGTCGGCGCCGACCAGACCGGCAGCGGGACCGCCCACACCGCGCGCGGACACCATTTCAGCGCCATGACCGCGAGCGGCCTTGCCGTTCGCAAGAACGGCGCGGTTGCCGGGCTCGCCTGCGCCAGTCTCGCGGTGCCATTGCGCGAGGCGGGGGCCGGGACGGCGATGCGCGCGGACGCCGACGAGGCGGTGCTGCATGCGATCGAGGCCACGATCGCGCAAGGCGCACCAGTGCTGCTCCAGATCATGGATTGCTCGAAGCTCGGATGGCGCGCGCCGAGCGCGGCCTGCCTCGACGAGATCGCGCGGCGCTGGCCGCGCAAGGTGCAAGTCGTCGTTGATGCCTGCCAGGCCCGGCTCGGCCGCCGTCGCCTGCGCTCCTATCTCGACCGCGGTTACATGGTGCTGATCACCGGCTCGAAATTCTTCGGCGGGCCTGCGTTCAGCGGTGCACTGCTGGTGCCGAAAGGCCTCTCGCGCTCGCTCGATCGGGCTGAGGGGATTGCGCCCGGCATCTTCGACTATGCCGGCCGTTGCGATTGGCCGATGGCCTGGACGGCGCTGCGTTCGCGCTTCGAACGCCGCCCGAACTTCGGTCAATGGCTGCGCTGGGAGGCGGCGTTGGCCGAAATCGGCAGCTACTACGCCGTCCCCGCGGCTTTCCGCGCCGCGATGCTCGCCGAGCTGGCCGCCGGCATCGACAGCATGATCGCATTGTCGCCGTCGTTGCGCGCTGTTTCGGCCGCGACCCACGCGGCCGGCATCGACGACGAGGAATTCGTGCAGCCGACCATCTTTCCGTTCACGCTGCTGCGCGACGGCAAGCCGGTTTGTGTTGCCGAGACCGCTTCTGTTCATCGCGCGTTGGCGCGTGATGTCAGCCAAGAGATCAACGGCAGCACGGAGGACCGTCAGGTCGCCGCGCAGCGCTGCCTGATTGGCCAGCCGGTGCGGCTGGAGTGGCAGGACGAGACGCCGCAGGCCGTGCTGCGCCTCTGCGTCGGCGCGCGGCTCGTGACTGAGGCCTGGTCGCCGGACAGGGCGGAGGCGCAGCGCAACGTGCAGCACCTTCTCGACCAGATCGCCCACGTCCTGGTGAAGATCGAGCTGCTGCTCGCCGGTGGCGCAGCGGCGGCCGTGTCGGTAAAGCCCGCGTTCGAGGTGTGAGATGCAGCATCCGGTTTCCGCGCCGATCGGCTTGACCGCGGCGAACTATGCCGACCGCATCGGCTTTGCGCAGCTGACGCGCCGGGCCTTCGAAGGCGTCGATCTGCATCCGTTGCGCGATCAGCTCGTCGCGCGCATCGCGGCGGGGACCGCGCTGGCGGGCGAGGGGCTGGACCTGTCGTTGATCACCCAGCTGCTGGGTGACAAGGATCGGGGGCTTGCGATCCAGTCCGAGGTGCTGGCCTTCCATCAATTGTTCCGAACGCCCGGCGCAGGCCCGAAGCCGGGCTTGCGCCTGCTCGCGCTTGCAGCCGACATCGACATGGGCGGTAACACGCCGATTG
Source organism: Bradyrhizobium sp. IC3195 (assembly GCF_020193585.1). NCBI lineage: Bacteria > Pseudomonadati > Pseudomonadota > Alphaproteobacteria > Hyphomicrobiales > Nitrobacteraceae > Bradyrhizobium > Bradyrhizobium sp. IC3195. Next base: position 175,834 of record NZ_JADYVG010000016.1, read on the forward strand.
ATTTCCTGCTCGAGGGCTCCGATGTCGAGCTGTTGACTCTCTACGTGATCAAGGGCGTCGGTTTGCCCGAGACCTTGCCGGAGCACGACGTGGCCATCGTGGTCGCGTCCGATTCCGAGGAATGCCGTGAGGCGCTTGCGCTCATCGAAGGGGCCGCGCCGCACTGGCCGCGGCCGCTGCTCAATCGCCCCGATCGCATCGGCAATCTCGATCGCGACAAGCTGTATCGGCTGCTGATGGACGTGCCCGGCCTCGACATTCCCGCGACCATCCACGCAACGCGCGCGCAATTGTCGGACCTCGCGCAGGCGCGGATCGCATGCGAGGACATCGCAGGCGAATTGCACTTTCCGATGATCGCACGGCCGCGCGGCTCGCATGCCGGCGTCGGGCTCGCGAAGCTCGACGATGCGGCGGCTCTGGCGGCCTATCTCGCCGAACGGAAGGAGCAGGACTTCTTCGTCGCACGCTTCGTCGATTATGTGAGCCCCGACGGGCTCTACCGCAAGTATCGTCTCGCCATGGTCGACGGCAAGCCGTACGCGTGCCACATGGCGATCGCCGACCGTTGGGACATCTGGTATCTCAACGCCTACATGGCCTTCAGCGAGGAGAAGCGGGCCGAGGAAGCCGTCTTCATGCGCGACTTCGATCATGCTTTCGGCGAGCGCCACAGAAACGCGATCGAAGAGATGAGCCGGCGCGTCGGCCTCGATTATTTCATCGTCGATTGCGCCGAGAACGCGAACGGCGAGCTTCTTGTGTTCGAGGCCGACAACACCGCCGTCGTGCACAACATGGATTCGCCGGTCGTGTTTCCGTACAAGCCGCCGCAGATGCGCAAGATCTTTTCCGCGTTCACGGCGATGCTGTTGCGGCATGCGAAGACGGGCGCGGAGAGCGCAGCATGAACGAGATCATCCGCAATACGCAAAGCTCCGTCGCGAATACCCCGCTAGATCCGCAGGACTGGAGTGAGTTTCGCGCGCTGGCCCACCGCATGCTGGACGAGACGATCGACGGCATTGCCAACGTTCGGGCGCGCCCCGTCTGGCGGCCGATTCCCGATGACGCGCGCGCGGCCTTCAGGGCGGACGTGCCGCGCGAGGCGAGCGACCTCGCGGAGGTCTATCGCGAATTCTCCGAGCATGTTGCGCCCTATGCGACCGGCAACGTCCATCCCGGCTTCATGGGCTGGGTGCATGGCGGCGGCACCGCCGCCGGCATGCTCGCAGAGATGCTCGCCGCCGGCCTCAACGCCAATCTCGGCGGACGCGACCACATGCCGATCGAGGTGGAGCGCCAGATCGTCGACTGGATGCGCCGCCTGTTCCTCTTTCCCGAGAGCGCAAGCGGCATCTTCGTCACGGGCACGTCGATGGCCAATCTGATGGCCGTGCTGGTGGCGCGCACCACCGCGCTCGGCACGCTGGCGCGGCAGCACGGCATCGGCAATGACGGTGCGCTGCTCACGGCCTATACGTCGCAGGCAGCGCATGGCTGCATCTCGAGGGCGATGGACATTGCCGGGCTCGGCACCGATGCGCTGCGCAAGATCGCCGTCGATGCCGATCATCGCATCGACGTTGGCGCATTGCGCGCACAGATCGCCGTCGATCGCGATGTCGGCTTCAAGCCTTTCCTGGTGGTCGCATCCGCCGGGACGGTCGATATCGGGGCGATCGACGACCTCAGGGCGATTGCTGCGCTGTGCCGCGAGGAAGGAATCTGGTTTCACGTCGACGGCGCTTTCGGTGCGCTCGCGATCCTGTCGCCGGAGCTTGCGCCGCTGCTCGGCGGCATCGAGCTTGCGGATTCAATCGCACTCGACTTCCACAAATGGGGGCAGGTGCCGTATGACGCTGGCTTCCTGCTGGTGCGCGACGGCGAGCAGCATCGGCAGGCCTTCGCGCAGCCGGCGGCCTATCTGAGCCGCGAGGCGAGGGGGCTTGCGGCGGGCGCGGTCTGGCCCTGCGATCTCGGCCCTGATCTGTCGCGCGGCTTTCGTGCGCTGAAGACGTGGTTCACGCTGAAGACGTTCGGCACCGACCGGCTGGGCCGGGCAATCGCACGAAGCTGCGCGCTCGCCAAATATCTGGAGGCGCGTGTGCTGGCCGAACCACGGCTGGAATTGCTGGCACCGGTCAATCTCAACATCGTCTGCTTCCGCTATCGCAGCGGCGATGCGGTCAATCGCGAGATCGTCGCCGACGTCCAGGAGTCCGGCATCGCTGCGCCATCGAGCACGACACTGGACGGAAAGTTCGCGATCCGCGCCGCGATCGTCAATCACCGCACCGAGGAGGCGGACATCGATGCGCTGGTCGCAGCCGTGCTGCAGTTCGGTGGACAGCGGAGCGGCGGAGTAATCGAAGTCGACGCGCCACCGCTAGTAGCGCAATAACTTGACGAACGTCTGAAACGACAACGGCCCCGGAGGCGATCCGGGGCCGTTGTCGTTGGCGCGAACGCCTGTATCAGGCGGCGGTGCTGACGTCGTCCTTGTCGGCTGCCGCCTTGGGATGAGTGGCCTCGAACTGGTTGCGCAGCTTCTCTTCATAGGCGATCAGCTTGCGGGCTTCCTTCAGCGCCCGATAGAGGTCGCCGTTCAGGATGTTGTTGTTGATGCCTTCGATGATCGGCCAGGAGCTCGGCACCGCAGTGACGATGTCCCGCACCAGGTTGAAATAGGTGCCGTGCTGGGTCTGCGGATCCGGGGAGATGTACATGAGCTGGACCGCCAGATAGACGAGCTTGGCGGGTGTGTCGGCGGTCTCCGGCGTGAGGATGTCGCGCTCGCGCAGGATCGGCACGTTCTCGCCATCGATCAGGAGGCGGGCCCGCTGGTCGGTGTTGGTGATCACGGAATTGCCGACGATGATGCGTTCGTGCGGTTTGAGCTCGACCTTGAGGGCCATTCCTGTTCTCCATCAACGCTTTCGTAACCGAGCGTTCGTTGCGGCCTATCAGGACGTGATTCTCGCTCGCAACTAGTTAACGAGCTGTAAATTTGAGCCATCCCCGCCAAAAAGCTCAATGCTTTCAAGGACAGGATTGGCGCGGTGGTGCTGCTAGGCGCGTCGCTTCCGAGGCCGAATCACGTGTGACCGGGCAAAAGCGCGGGTTTCATTTCATGTTTCGTTAGAGGTCTCGGCGGCACGGTCCGCCGTCGCTGGGTCCATCGCGATCCAAGCAGACGTGTAACAGTAGCGTCGTTTACCAGAAAGGTAACAGAGTCATGTCAGGCATCGTCCTCTCCGCATCGGTTCGTCAGAACCTGCTCTCCCTCCAGTCCACCGCTGATCTTCTCGCCACCACGCAGAACCGTCTGTCGACCGGCAAGAGCGTCAACTCGGCCCTGGACAATCCCACCAACTTCTTCACGGCCCAGTCGCTCGACAACCGCGCCAGCGACATCAACAACCTGCTCGACGGCATCGCCAACGGCGTG
>NZ_JADYVG010000017.1:0-162966 GCF_020193585.1 Bradyrhizobium sp. IC3195
ATGTGAACCAATCAGAGTCGCCATGAAGCTGATCCGCCCCCTCGCCGCGCTCGCCCTCCTCGCCGTAACAGCGCTTCCGGCCTTCGCCGCCGACGTCGTTTTCCCACCCGGCTTGCGTCTCGGCATGGTGCCGCTGATCGGCCTCAGCACGGCCAAGACCTTTCCGGGCTTCGAGAGCGAGGACGGCAACGTCAAGGTGCTGGTCACCGAGCTGCCGCCGGCCGCCTATGGCGAGGTCGTGAGCGCCTTCAATTCCAATCCCGGCGGGACGGGCGGCGTCAAGCAGGACAAGGTCGAGACCCCCGCAGGTCTTGCCTATTTCACCACCGAAAGCGGCAAGGCCGGCGATACCCCGGTGAAGCGCTATTCGATGATCGTGCCCGGCGCCGGCTTCTCCGGGTATGTCGCGGTGCAGATTCCGGAGAATGCGACCAAGATCTACACGGACGAGGCGGTGCGGCAGATGTTCGCCAGCGCCACCACCCGCAGGCAGGTCTCGGCCGAAGAGCAGATCGCACTGCTGCCGTTCAAGATCACCGATCTCGCCGACTTCAAGGACATCAAGACCCTGGCACCGGGCTCGAGCATCATCCTGGCCGACGGCGATGAGAGCGCCGGCTACGAGGCGAGGCCGTTCATGATCCTCGGCCTGATCGGCGCCACCCCGCAAGCCGCCGACGACCGCGCCCGCTTCGCCCAGGAGGCGGCGCTCCAGATTCCCGGCGTGCGCGAGTCGCGCATCACCATGTCCGAGCCGATCCGCATCAACGGCCAGCAAGGCTTCGAGACCCGGATCGACGGCGTCAGCGGCAAGGACAAGGTCCCGGTGACGGTGGTGCAGTGGATCCGCTTCTCGACGGGCGGCGCATCATTGCGCATCATCGCCAGCGCCCCGCGCGACCAATGGCAAGCAGCCTTCACCCGCTTCCGCGCCGTGCGCGATGGGATTCAGCCGAAGGGGTAGCTGCATCTCCGAACGAGATGCGCTCCCTCCCCCGCCTGCGGGGGAGGGCGGGAGAGGTGCACTGAGCTTGCGGCTTAAGCTCGATTACTCACCAATACCGGCTGCATTTTCAGGCTTCTGTTCGTATACGAACGGAACTAGGCTTCCTCCCGTTGGATCATCCTGGAGGGGAGGTAGACATGCTGGTTCGGCGACAAGTCTTGGCAATGCTTGGAACGACGGCGCTGGCGACGCTCGCGCCAAGCGCGCTGTTCGCGGCCGCACCGATCAAGCCGGACGAAGCGTCCGCGCTGCTCGTAATCGACGTGCAGAACTGCTTCCTGCCCGGCGGCAGCCTCGCGGTGAAGCAAGGCGAGCAGGTGGTGCCGGTCATCAACAAGATCTCGAAGGCATTTGCGAATGTGGTGCTGACGCAGGACTGGCACACGCCGGGCCACGTCTCGTTTGCGTCGGTTCATTCCGGCAAGAAGCCGTTCGAAACGGTCGATCTTCCCTACGGCAAGCAGGTGCTGTGGCCGGACCATTGCGTGCAGGGCACCGAGGGCGCGGCGCTGTCGAAGGACCTGTCGATCCCGCACGCCGAGCTCATCATCCGCAAGGGTTTTCACAAGAACGTCGACAGCTATTCGGCCTTCCTCGAGGCCGACGGCAAGACCTCGACCGGGCTCGCCGGCTACCTGAGGGGCCGCAAGATCAAGCGCGTCTTCGTCGCTGGTCTTGCGACAGACTTCTGCGTCGCCTGGACCGCGCTCGACGGGCGCAAGGCGGGCTTCGAGGTCTATGTGGTGGAAGACGCCTGCCGCGGCATCGACACGCAGGGCTCGCTCGCCAAGGCCTGGGCCGATATGGCCAAGGCGGGCGTGAAGCGGATTCAGTCTGCGGATATTGCGGTGAGCGCGTAGGCGGCGCGCTATCCTTCCGTCATTCCGGGGCGCGCTTCAGCGCGAGCTATGGTGCGCAATTTGCGCACCTGAGAATCCATTGTGCGGTTGTCTCTGCTGTTCAATGGATTCCGGGTTCTCGACTTCGTCGAGCCCCGGAATGACGCCAACACTCAGTTCGCCGCGCTGCTCGATTCGTTGTTGTTCGCCGCGGGCGCAGTCTTCGCGCCGCCCTTGGCGACGCCGACCAGCGCCGGGCGCAGCACGCGGTCACCGATGGTGTAGCCGGCCTGCATGATCTGCACCACGGTGCCCGACGGCACCGACGCGTCAGGCACTTCGTACATTGCCTGGTGGAAGTTCGGGTCGAACTTCTGGCCCTGAGGATCCAGCTTCTTCACGCCGTGTTTTTCCAGCGCGTTGAGCAGCGCGCGCTCCGTGAGCTCGACGCCCTCGATCAACGAGACCAGGCCGGGATCGGCCGCAGCACGCGCCTCCGCCGGAACGGCATCGAGTGCGCGCTGGAGATTGTCGGCGATGTCGAGCACGTCGCGCGCGAAGCCGGTGATGCCGTAGAGGCGGGCGTCGGCGACTTCCTTTGCGGTGCGCTTGCGCAAATTCTCCATCTCGGCCAGCGTCCGCAGCATGCGGTCGCGCGCTTCAGCCGCTTCCTTTTGCAGGGTTTCGACCGAACCCGGCTCGGGATCGTCGGGCATGATGTAGGGTTTCGACACCACGGGCTCGCCGGTCGCTGCAGTCGTGTCTTGGGGTTGCCGGTCTTGCTCGGTCATCGGCTCTGATCTCGAACTCGTTTCAGGGATGTTGGCCCGGATATCGTGCTTAAGCCCGCGAAAATCAAGCGCCCGTGATCGGCAGAAAGGCCGGTCAGCCCCCCAACAGGCGGCTGACGATGCGGGCGGCGTAGTCCACGGTCGGGATCACGCGGGCATAATTCAGCCGCGTCGGGCCGATCACGCCGAGAACGCCGACGATGTGGCCGGCGGCATCCCGATAGGGCGAGATGATGGTGGAGGACCCCGACAGCGAGAACAGCTTGTTCTCACTGCCGATGAAGATGCGCACGCCTTCGGCGGTCTCGGCCCGGCCGAGCAGATCGATCACGCCGCGCTTGGTCTCGAGGTCGTCGAACAACAGGCGAACCCGCTCCAGATCCTCCAGCGCGTGCAGATCTTCGAGCAGATTAGCGTGGCCGCGGACGATGAGCTGACGGTCCTCGCTCTCGCCGCCGGACCAGCTGGCAATGCCGGCCGAGATCACTTTCTGTGTCAGCTGATCGAGCTCGGCACGGGCCTCGCCGAGTGCGGTCTCGAGCTCGAGCCGCGCTTCGGCCAAGGTCCGGCCGCGGATCCGCGCATTGAGGAAATTGCCGGCCTCTGTCAGCGCCGAAGAGGGAACTCCGGGCGGCAGCGTCAACACGCGGTTTTCAACCTGGCCGTCTTCGCCGACCAGGATCACCAGCGCTTTTTCCGGTTCCAGGCGGACGAATTCGATGTGCTTCAGCCGCGCATTGGATTTCGGCGTCAGCACGACGGCGGCGGCCCGGGTCAGGCCGGAGAGCCGCATCAAGGCCTGGTCCAGCGCCGCCTCGACCGATTGCGCCTCGCCGACGGACGAGAGCTGGCTCTGGATCGCCTGCCGCTCGGCCTCGTTGAGGTCGCCGACCTGCATCAGGGCATCGACGAAGAAGCGCAGGCCCAGTTCCGTCGGCAGCCGGCCGGCGGAGGTGTGCGGGGCATAGATCAGGCCGAGCTGTTCCAGATCGGCCATGACGTTGCGCACAGATGCCGGCGACAGCGGCATCGCAATCAGGCGGGAAATGTTGCGCGAGCCGACCGGCTCACCGGTCGCGAGATAGCTTTCGACAATTTGACGAAAGATGTCGCGGGAACGCTCGTTGAGCTGGGCAAGGCCTGCGCGCGGCGCGATCAGATGGATCGGATCGTGATGGGCCACAGACGGTAACTCCTCTCAGATCCTTATAATTTGTCCATCCGGGCCGCGTCTGACAAGCGTGGCGTTTGCAGGCCGACGGTCAGGGGGTGAATAAGCCCTTGCCGCCCACCCCCGCCCCACCTACAAGCACCGCGAACAGCCTATTCCCGTGAGTTTTGGAGATTTCCCATGCGGCCAAGCCGCCGTGCGCCCGACGAATTGCGCCCCGTGACGCTGGAGCGCGGCGTGGTCAAATATGCGGAAGGCTCGTGCCTCGTTAAATTCGGCGACACCCATGTGCTGGTCACCGCCACACTGGAGGATCGCCTGCCGCCGTGGCTGAAGGGGCAGGGCCGCGGCTGGGTCACCGCCGAATACGGCATGCTGCCGCGCGCGACCTCCGAACGCACCCGCCGCGAGGCCTCCGCCGGCAAGCAGAGCGGCCGCACCGTCGAGATCCAGCGCCTGATCGGCCGCTCGCTTCGCACCATCGTCGATCTCGAAGCTCTTGGCGAGCGCCAGATCACGGTCGATTGCGACGTGCTCCAGGCCGACGGCGGCACGCGCACGGCCTCGATCACTGGCGCCTGGGTCGCGCTTGCCGATTGCCTCAACTGGATGAAGGCGCGCAACATGGTGAAGGCCAACGTGATGCGCGACAACGTCGCCGCGATCTCCTGCGGCATCTACAACGGCACGCCGGTGCTCGATCTCGACTATGCCGAGGATTCGGAAGCCGAGACCGACGCCAATTTCGTCATGACCGGCGATGGCCGCATCATCGAGGTGCAGGGCACCGCGGAACGCGAGCCGTTCACGCAGGACGAGTTCCTGAAGCTGATCGCCCTGGCGCAGAAGGGCATTGCGCGTCTGGTGGACTTGCAGAAACTGGCCGTGGCGTAGTCAATAGGCCCATGCACCGCCGAATCACCGACAAGCTCGTCATCGCCACCCACAATCCCGGCAAGCTCGCCGAGATGAGGGAGCTGCTCGCGCCGTACGGGATCGAGGCGGTGTCGGCCGGCGAGCTCGGCCTAGACGAGCCCGAGGAAACCGGCAACGATTTCCGCAGCAACGCCGCGATCAAGGCGATCGCCGCGGCGGAGGCGACCAAGCTGCCCTCCTTCGCCGACGATTCCGGCATCGTCGTCGACGCACTCGACGGTGCGCCGGGAATCTACAGCGCGCGCTGGGCCGGTCCATCCAAGGATTTCAACGCGGCGATGGCGCAGATCGAGCGCCTGCTGCAGGAGCGCGGCGCCACCACGCCGGACAAGCGCAAAGCCCACTTCGTCTCGGCGCTTTGTGTGGCCTGGCCCGACGATCATCGCGAGGAGGTCGAGGCGCGCGTCGACGGCACGCTGATCTGGCCACCGCGCGGCACGGCCGGCTTCGGCTACGACCCGATGTTCCTGCCGGACGGGCACAGCCGCACCTTCGGCGAGATGACCAGCATCGAGAAGCACGGCCTGCCGCCACTTGGCCTCGGCCTGTCGCACCGCGCCCGCGCTTTTCGGAAACTGGCGGAGATCTGCCTTGAGCCGCGCTAACAAGGATGCGTTTGGCGTCTATGTGCACTGGCCGTTCTGCCTGTCGAAGTGCCCCTATTGCGACTTCAACAGCCATGTCCGCCATGCCGCGATCGACGAGACGCGCTTCGCCGCCGCCTTCGCGCGTGAGATCGCAACGACCGCCGAGCGCGCGCCCGGCCGCGAGGTCACCTCGATCTTCCTCGGCGGCGGCACGCCGTCACTGATGCAGCCCGCCACCGTCGGCGCGGTGTTAGACGCGATCGGCAAGCACTGGACCGTCGCAGGCGACGTCGAGGTAACGCTGGAAGCGAACCCGACCAGCGTCGAAGCCACGCGCTTTGCCGGTTATCGCATCGCCGGCGTCAACCGCGTCTCGCTGGGCGTGCAGGCGCTCGACGACGCCTCGCTCAAAGCGCTCGGCCGCATGCACAGCGCGCGCGAAGCGCTCGATGCCGTCGCCATCGCGCGCCGCGCGTTCGACCGCTATTCGTTCGACCTGATCTACGCCCGCCCCGACCAGACGCCGGCGATGTGGGCGGGCGAGCTGCGGCACGCCATCGATGAAGCGGCCGAGCATCTGTCGCTCTATCAATTGACGATCGAGGAAGGCACGCCCTTCTTCGGCCTGCACCAGGCCGGCAAGCTGAAGACGCCGGACGAAGCGGTCGCCCGCGCGCTCTACGACGTCACGCAGGAGACCTGCGACAAGCTCGGGCTGCCCGCCTACGAGATCTCCAATCACGCGCGGCGCGGCGCCGAATGCCGGCACAATCTGGTGTACTGGCGCGGCGAGGAATATGCCGGCATCGGCCCGGGCGCACATGGCCGTCTCGACATCGACGGCGTGCGCCACGCCACCGCCACCGAGAAGCGTCCCGAGGCCTGGCTGATGCGGGTCGAGACCAACGGCGACGGTGTCGTCAGCGACGAGCTCCTCAACAGCGAGGAGCGCGCCGACGAATTCCTGCTGATGGGTTTGCGTCTCGCCGAAGGCATCGATCCCGAGCGCTACAAGGCCCTCGCCGGCCGCCCGCTCGACCCCCGCCGCATCGCGCTCTTGCGCGAGGAAGGAGCGATCACCGTGGATGCGACGGGACGGCTGCGCGTGACCAGCAGCGGTTTTCCGGTGCTGGATGCCGTGGTCGCGGATTTGGCGGCTTAGCGGATCTCGTAGCCCGGATGGAGCGTAGCGCAATCCGGGACGGTCTCACCGCGTGGACAGAACCCGGATTACGCTGCGCTCCATCCGGGCTACGAAACCATTACGCCCCAAAGCTCTTCGGCGAGCCCGCCACCGCAACGCCGCCGCCTTGCGTCACCTTCATCACGGCAAGTCCGCGTTCATTCGTGCCATCAGCACGGAAGCGGAACAGGCCGTCGATGCCGGCGAAGCCTGAGGGGTTGGTGAGCACGTCGGAGGAGAAGCGCTGGCCGCCTTGCGTGCGCGCCAGCGCGGCAACGAGCGCGACCGCGTCATAGGAAAGGGTCGCGGTGCGGATCGGCTCGGCGCCGTATTTCGTGCGGTAGCGGCCGGAGAAGGCGCGGAAGCCGGCCGGATCGGGCGCGGCGTAAAGGCCGCCCTGCAGCGCGGCGCTGGCATAGACGCGCGGATTGTCCCACAGGCCGGTGCCGAGCAGCTGGATGTTGCGCAGGTTCGCGCCCGCGGCCGTCATCGCATCCGCCACTGACACGACGGCATCGCCGTCATCGGCAATGAATAGCGCGTCCGCACTGCCGAGCTGCTGCGCCACGGTGCGCGCGGGCGTGGCGCGATCGGCACCGTATTTCTCGAACGCAACGATGCGCCCGCCGCGCCGCGGCACCGCCGCCTTCACCGCGGCCTCGACGACATTGCCATAGGCGTTGTCGGGCACCAGCACCGCGACGGAGCGCTTTCCGATGCCGGCGGAATATTCGACGATGCGGTTGACGTCGGACTCCGGCAGGAACGAGAGCAGATAGACGCCGCGTCCGGCGATGCTGGAATCGGTCGAGAAGGCGATGACGGAAATGCCGCGCGTGCGCGCGACCTGCGCCACCGCCGGCACCGATTGCGCGAACAGCGGCCCGAGGATGATCTCGGCACCCTCGTCGACCGCCTGCTGCGCGCCGGCCTGCGCGCCTTGCGGGCTGCCATTGTCGTCCTTGATCAGGAGCTGGATGTTCGGGTTCTGGAACTCGGCCAGCGCCATCTCGGCGGCGTTGCGCATCGATTGCGCGGCGAGCCCGGCATTGCCGGCCGCGGAGAGCGGCAGGATCAGGCCGACCTTCACGCCGCCGGTGCCGGCGGTCGTCGCCTGCTGCTGCGGGCCTGCCGGCTGAGCCGGCGGCGCGGAGCTCGAGAACGGGTTGGAGAACTGGCTGAGGCTTTGCTGCACGCCGGCGCAGGCCGACAGCACGGGCGCGCCGAGCAACAGGCCGAGCGCAGTCCGCCGGGTCGCCCCTGGCGATGGGGATCCCGGAAGGTGAGACTTTGGATGACGCGGGCCGACCATGGCAGCTTCTCTTCCGACCCGCCGTCGCCGGCTGATCACGACATTGCTTTCCGCGACGGGGGGCCGCGGATTCAGGCAGTGTGTCGGCAAATAGTTAACCAAAACAAAAGGATAACAACCGCTTAACGCGGCCGCAATCCCGTCCCGGCAGCTCTTCGCCGTCACTCATTCACTCATCAAGGCGGCGTTTCCGTCGCGAATATGGCGCGAGGGCCCCTCCTGCCTCCCGGCGCGATCTCGACCGATCACATTCCCGTCCGTTCCTCGCCCCTCACCTGGATACGATCTTTGGGCACGATCTTTTTCGGCGAGCCGGTTCCCAGCCTTAGCGATCGTGCCTAAGTTGGCTCCATTATGCGCGCAAAGCCGGCCCCGATAAATACGCCTGAAGCTCAAGACGCCGCCTCGCGCGGTTTCTCCATCGATGCCCATCGGCTCGCGGCGCCGAAGGCCGCGCCGGGCCTCCATCTGGTCGCGACCCCGATCGGCAATCTCGGCGACATCACCCTGCGGGCGCTGCAGACGCTCGCCGGCGTCGATGTCATCGCGTGCGAGGACACCCGCATCACGCGCCGCCTGACCAAGCGCTATGCGATCACGGCCCAGCTCAAGCCATATCACGAGCACAATGCGGAGGCCGCGCGTCCCAAAATCCTCGAAGCCCTCGGGCAAGGCGGCTCGGTCGCGCTGGTGTCGGACGCCGGCACGCCGCTGATCTCCGATCCCGGCTTCAAGCTGGTGCGCGAGGTCTGCGCCGCCGGCCATGCGGTGTATGCGCTGCCCGGCCCGTCCTCGGTGCTGGCCGCGCTGTCGGTCGCCGCGCTGCCGACCGACCGCTTCTTCTTCGAAGGCTTCTTGCCGGCGAAATCAGCCGCGCGGCGCAGCCGTCTCGCCGAGCTCGCCCGCATTGACGCGACGCTGGTGATGTTCGAGTCAGGCAACCGAGTGCAGGATACGCTGGCCGATCTCGCCGAGATCATGGGGCCGCGCGAGGCCGCGATCTGCCGCGAGCTGACCAAGCTGCATGAGGAGATTTCGCGCGCCACGCTGAGCGAGCTGGCGCGCGAGGCTGCAACGCTGGAGACACGCGGCGAATTCGTGCTGGTGATCGCTCCGCCCGCGGCCGACGCCGAGGTTCTGACATCGGACGCGCTCGATAGTCTGTTGCGCGAGCAGCTTTCCGCACACAGCGTCAAGGATGCCGTGGCGCACGCGGTCGCGTTGTCGGGCCGGCCGCGCCGCGAGGTCTATGCCCGCGCGCTCGCGCTCGCAAAGGATTCGCGGGGCAGCGATGGCGAAGACTGAGATTCCTGCGGAACCGAAGGTCGCGTCGCCCGAGCGCGTCGCAGCGTTCCAGACCGGTATTTCCGCTGAGAGCCGTGCCGCCGCCTACCTCATGGCCAAGGGCTACCGCATTCTCGCCAAACGTTACCGCACGCCGCATGGCGAGATCGATATCGTGGCGCGGCGCCGCAACCTGATCGCCTTCGTCGAGGTTAAGGCCCGCGCCACGCTGGACGAGGCCGCATTCGCCGTGACGCCGCGCCAGCAGCAGCGCATCATCGACGCCGCCCAAGGCTGGCTCGCAGCGCATCCCGAGCATGCCGAATTCGAATTGCGATTCGACGCCATGCTGATTGCGCCGCGCTCGCTTCCGCGCCATGTGTTGGCGGCATTCGACGCCTCGACCTGAAAGGCAGCCCATGAAACTGAACGTCGCCGTCCAGATGGACCCCATCGCCCGCATCAACATCAAGGGCGATTCCACCTTCGCGCTGCTCTTGGAGGCGCAGAAGCGCGGCCATGGCCTGTCTTATTACACGCCCGACAAGCTCTCGATGGTCGGCGAGGAGCTGGTCGCACCGGTTCAGCTCCTGACCGTGCGCGATGAGCCCGGCGACCATTTCACCCTCGGCGAGCCCAGGCGCGAGGCGCTGAACGGGTTCGACGTGGTGCTGCTGCGCCAGGATCCGCCGTTCGACCTCGCCTACATCACCTCGACGCATTTCCTGGAGCGCATCCATCCGAAGACGCTGGTCGTCAACGATCCCGCCTCGGTGCGCAACGCGCCGGAAAAGCTGTTCGTGATGAATTTTCCGCAACTGATGCCGCCGACGCTGATCTCGCGCGACCTCGATGAGATCAACGCGTTCCGCGACAAGTACGGCGCGGTGGTCATGAAGCCGCTGCACGGCCATGGCGGCGCGGCGGTATTCCGCGTGATGCCGCAGGACATGAATTTCGGCTCGCTGTTCGACATGTTCTCGGTGACGTTCAGGGAGCCCTGGGTGATCCAGCAATTCATCCCCGAGGTGAAGCACGGCGACAAGCGCATCATCTTGGTCGACGGCGAGTTCGCCGGCGCGGTGAACCGCGTGCCGGCCGCGGATGACCTCCGCTCCAACATGGTGCGCGGCGGCGCGGCGCAGGAGACGGAGCTCACCCCGCGCGAGCGCGAGATCTGCGCCACGGTCGGCCCGGCGCTGCGCGAGCGCGGCCTGCTGTTCGTCGGCATCGACGTCATCAACGGCAATCTCACCGAGATCAACGTGACCTCACCGACCGGCATCCGCGCCATCGCGCGGCTCGGCGGCCCGGATGTCGCGGCGAAGATCTGGGACGTGATCGAAGCGAAGCGGAAGAAGTAGAGCTCCTGCGCGCAGCCCGGATCGAGCGTTAGAGAATCTGACGCCCCCCACTTGCACCGGCCCCGGATTACGCTTGGTCTCCATCCCGGCTACGGACGACGCTCGCGGCCACCTCGCGCGCTAACGACGTATTCACCATGACGCCGCGCGCGTCGTGCGAACGTACGTGCCCGCGTAGGTGAAACTACGGGGTCGTTGGCCGACCCAATAACGCCGCGTTCACCATCTGCCGAAAACCAGCATCGCGGCCGGCGATCACGTTCGGCCTCGCAACACCCCTTATACTTTTGCTGCCTACTCATCGACGCGGGGGAACACGCCAGGTGCGGTTCGAGTGCCCCGCGTAAGAGTAGAAGCGTATGAATACCGCACGCATTGTCGTTCTCGTCATCGCTCTCGGCGCCGGCGGCGTCGCTGCATATCTGGCGAGCGGCTATCAGAATCCGCCCGCGGCCGTCCTGCCCGTCGCCGAGAAGCTGCCGACGGTCGAGGTCCTCATCGCCAAGAACGACATCCAGCTCGGCCAGGCCGTGAAGCCCGAGGACCTGCAATGGCAGGCCTGGCCCGCGGCAACCGCCAGCAGCGCCTTCATCCGCCGCGACAGCAGGCCGGAGGCACCGACCCAGATCGCGGGCTCGATCGCGCGCGTGCCGTTGATGCAGGGCGAGCCGATCCGCGAGCAGAAGCTGGTCAAGGCCGAAGGCTCCGGCTTCATGGCCGCGATCCTGCCGTCCGGGATGCGTGCCGTCTCCACCGAGATTTCAGCCGAAACCGGCGCCGGCGGCTTCATCCTGCCGAATGACCGCGTCGACATCGTCCTGACCCGCCGGCTGAAGAATCCGGACGGCGGCAACACCAACGGCCCGACCGGCGGCAACGACCTCATCCTGTCCGAGGTCATTCTCACCAACATCCGTGTGCTCGCGATCGACCAGGCCCCGAAGGAAAAGGAGGGCCAGAACGCGGTGGTCGGCAAGACCGTCACGCTCGAGCTGCGGCCCGACCAGATCGCTACGCTTTCGGCCGCACGGCAGGGCGGCACTCTGACACTCGCGCTGCGCAGCATCGTCGATGCCAACGCAGTCGACGGCACGCCCGAGGACCAGGCGATCAAGCGCCCAGGCGGCGTGAACGTAATCCGTTACGGCGTCCAGGCACGGCAACTGACGTCACAGAAGTGATGGGGACAGCATGAACTACGGGGGTGATCGGACGGGCTTGCGCATTCGGGGGAAGCGCGTGCGCTCGGTCCTGGCGGGGACGATGTTGGTGCTGGGGCTGCTCGCGGCTTCCGGCGTCCTCAGTGCTGCGGAGGCGCCGGTCGGCGACCAGGCGCCGATGCAGGCGTCGGATCTCGGCTTATCGTCGGTTGGGACTATCGCACCGGCGCGGTCGCGCTTTCTGTCGCTCGGCATCGGCAAGTCCGTCGTCATCGACCTGCCGCGCGAGGTCAAGGACGTGCTGGTGGCCGATCCCAAGATCGCCAATGCGGTGATCCGCTCGGCCCAGCGCGCCTATATCATCGGCGGCCAGGTCGGCCAGACCAACGTCGTGTTCTTCGCGGCCGATGGCCAGCAGGTCGCCTCCTATGACATCGCGGTGAAGCGCGACCTCAACGGCATGCGTTCGGCACTGCGCCAGTCGCTGCCGGGCGTCCAGATCGAGGGCGTCGGCGACAGCGTGATGCTGACCGGCTCGGTGTCGAGCCCGGTCGAGGCCCAGCAGGCCGGCGACGTTGCCGCAAAGCTGGTCGGCGGCGCGGACAAGGTCGTCAACAACATCGTCGTGCGCGGCCGCGACCAGGTCATGCTCAAGGTCGTGGTCGGCGAAGTCCGCCGCGACATCGTCAAGCAGCTCGGCGTCGATCTCAGCGCCAGCCTGAATGCCGGCACGGCGGTCGTGAATTTCAACAATTCCAACCCATTCTCGGTCTCTGGCGGACCGATCGTCAGCAGTAATGGGCTCGGCGTCACCGGCCTCGCCAAGGGCGTCGCCACCGTCAACGCCACGATGCGGGCAATGGAAAGCGCCGGCGTCATGCGGACCCTGGCCGAACCGAGTCTGACCGCGATCTCGGGCGAATCCGCCACTTTCATCGCCGGCGGCGAATTCCCGATTCCCGGGGGCTACGCCTGCGATCCGGTCACTCACGTCTGTACCACCCAGGTCACCTACAAGAAGTTCGGCATCTCGCTGAACTTCACCCCGGTCGTGCTCAGCGAAGGCCGCATCAGCCTGCGCGTGATGACCGAGGTCTCGGAGCTGTCGAACACCAACTCGATCACGTTGACGCAGGCCGTGACCGGGTCCTCGACCAACTCGATCACCATTCCATCGATCCAGACCCGCCGCGCCGAAACGACCCTGGAGATTCCCTCGGGCGGCTCGATGGCGATGGCCGGCCTGATCCAGCAGCAGACCAAGCAGGCGATCAACGGACTGCCTGGTGTCGACCAGGTGCCGATCATCGGCGCGCTGTTCCGCAGCCAGGACTTCGTCAACAACGAGACCGAGCTGATGGTGATCGTGACGCCTTACGTGGTGCGCGCGGTTGCCCAGAAGGAATTGTCGCGGCCCGACGACGGCTTCGCGCCGGCCTCGGACGCACAGAGGGCGCTGCTCGGCCGGGTCAACCGCCTCTATGGCATCGCGAGCCGTGTCGATCCGGTCGCCGGCACGCCGGGCGATTTCGGCTTCATCATCGACTGAGACGAACGGTTTGGGGACCGGGCAAGGCAGGGGCAGGAGGGATCAGGGGATGACGACAACATCAGCCGATCGACGGCGCAATTTGCGGCTCACGCTGGCACTGACGGGCCTCTCCGTCATGCTCGGCGCCTGCAACACCACCGAGATCGTCACCCAGACGGTGCCGACCGATTATCGCCAGCGCCATCCGATTGCGGTGCAGGAAGGCAAGAAGTCGATCGTGATCTTCGTCGGCAATAGCAGGGGCGGCCTCTCGGCTGCGCAGCATTCGGACGTCGCGGGCATCGCGCGGGACTGGATGCGCGAAGGCACCGGCTCGGTCGCCGTCGATGTGCCGGTCGACACCGCCAATTCGCGCGCGGCCGCCGCAACCTATCAGGAGATCCGCTCGGTGCTCATGTCCGGCGGCGTGCCGTCGCGCGCCATCGTCCGGCGGCCCTATCGCCCCGATGATCCCGGGCTGCTGCCCACCATCCGCCTGAGCTATTCCAAGATCACCGCGGTCGCCGGCCCCTGCGGGCTTTGGCCCGAAGACGTCGGCCCCAACATCCTCAACCCCGGCTACACCGAGAACCGCCCCTATTTCAATCTGGGCTGCGCCAGCCAGCGCAATCTCGCCGCGATGATCGACAACCCGGCTGACCTCGAGCAACCGCGCGCCGAGACGCCCGCCTATACCGCACGGCGCGAGATCGCGTTCGATCGCTATCGCAAGGGCACGACGACGACGACCACCTATCCCGAATCCGACAAGGCCAAACTCAGCGATACCGCCAAATGACAGGCATCCACGACGAAGACGCGGACGATCCGCAGCATCCCGAGGAACACATCGCCCCGGTTCCTCGCATTTCGGTGCAAGCCTTCTGCGAGACCGAGCAGACGCTCAAGGCGGTGACCGCGGCTGGCCAGGACCGCCGGCTCGCCAAGGCCCATCTCAGCGCCAAGGATGGCGGCCTCGCCGCGGCGATCGAAGCCTATGAATCGATGCCGACGCCGAACGTGATCGTCATCGAGTCCGACGGCACGCGCGACATCCTCGAAGGACTGGACGACCTCGCCGGCGTCTGCGATCCCGGCACACGCGTGGTCGTGATCGGTAGCCCCAGCGACACCGCGCCCTATCGCGAGCTGGTGCGCCGCGGCGTCAACGACTACGTGGTCGGCCCGGTCGAAACCATCGACGTGGTCCGCTCGATCTGCAGCCTGTTCTCGGCCTCGGAAGCCATCATCACCGGCCGCGTCATCGCCGTGGTCGGCGCCAAAGGCGGCGTCGGCGCGTCCACCGTCGCGCATAATCTGGCCTGGACCATCGCCCGCGATCTCTCGCTCGATTCCGTCGTGATCGATCTCGACCTCGCCTTCGGCACCGCGGGCCTCGACTACAACCAGGATCCGGTGCAGGGCATCGCCAACGCGGTGCTGTCGCAGGACCGGCCGGACACGGCGCTGATGGAGCGCCTGCTCGCCAAATGCACCGATCGCCTCAGCCTCCTGGCGGCGCCCGCCACGCTCGACCGCGTCTACGATTTCGGTGCTGAAGCCTTCGATGCCGTGTTCGACACGCTGCGCATGACGACGCCCTGCATCGTGCTCGACGTGCCCCATCAATGGTCCGGCTGGACCCGGCGCGCGCTGGTGAACGCCGACGACATCGTGATCGTGGCCGAGCCCGATCTCGCCAATCTACGCAACACCAAGAACATGCTGAGCGTGCTGAAGGCGGCGCGACCGAACGACCGGCCGCCGCTGTACTGCCTCAACCAGGTCGGCATGCACAAGCGTGCGGAGATCGAGGTCAAGGCCTTCGCCAAGACCATGGAGAGCCAGCCGATCGCGGTGATCCCGTTCGATTCGAAACTGTTCTCGACCGCGGCCAATAACGGCCAGATGATCGCGGAGGTCTCCAGGACCCACCGCACCACCGTTCTGTTCCAGAATATGGCGAACCGCCTCGCCGGCCGCGGCGAGGTGAAGAAGCCGAAGCGCTCGCTGCTCGAGCCGCTTTTGAAGAAGCTGAAGGGCAAGTCGGGGCGCAGCTCGGCCCCGCATCGCAAGGCGTCGTAGGCGCGGCTTATTTGAGCATGATCTCCGCGCAAACGCCTTCCGCGTTTGTCGCGAGGGAAAACCGCTTCACACTTTGCGCTGACGCGGCCCTTCGGGTCCGGATCATGCTCTGGGGCGGACTACCTGTCCGCCCGCTGCTGCTTTTTCGCCAGCAGCTGCTTCAGCGCCGCGACCTTGGCCGCGGCCTGGTCCGGCGGCAGATCTGCCTTGACGAGGATTTCGGCCTCGGCCTCGCGACCCTGCAATCCCAGCACGAGCGCCAGATTGGCGCGGACCCGCGCATCGTTCTGATTGCGCTGATGGGCGCGGCCGAGCACCTGTTCGGCCTTCGATAGATTATTCTGCAGCATGTAGGACAGGCCGAGATTGGACAGCACGGTCGGCTCGTTCGGCACGATCTTCAACGCCGCAGCGTAATATTGCTGGGCTTCCTCGTTGCGGCCGAGCTGGTCGAGCACAGCGCCCTGCGCCGACAGGATGCGCCAATCGGGATCCTCGGGCGAATGCGCCCGGCCGAGGACGTCGAAGGCCTGCTGGAAATTGCCGTTGTCGGCGAGCGCGCGGCCGTAGCCGGCGAGCAGCGCCTTGTTGCCAGGACGGGCGAGCACGGCCTGCTCCAGCACTGCGACCGCCTGCGCGCGCTGGCCGCTGCCACGCAGCGCCTTGCCGTATTCGAGAGCAATGGCGGGATCGCTCGGCTTGGCGCGATAACGCTCGCGAAGTGCGTCCATCTCCGGCGTGGGGTCGGCCTTGCTGTCGGACTTGCCGTCAAACTTGGCGGCGGACTCCCGCTTGCCGCCGAGCGCACCGGTGACGTCGTCGATGCCGGCCGTCTGACAGCCGCCGAGGGCGAGGATCAGGACGGCGGAACACAGATATCCCGCCGGGGATAAGGCGAGGAACGAACGCTTGGGCATACTCTGATCACTCGGCAACTGATCAGAGATGCTTACCCATTAACGCTAAAGTCCCGTTAAGGAGGCGCGCCTGTTGAGGTTCAGTCGACGAACTCGGCGCCGAATTCGCAGCCGATGCGCCAGCGCAGGCGGCATTGGCGGGAATAATCAGGCGCGAAGATGATGGTGAATTGCGGCGGCACTTCCAGAAATTCCGCCACCACTTTCACGCCGCCATCCGAAATGTCCGTGATCGTGCAATCCCGCGGCAGCGAGCCCGCGCCAAAATGGATCTTGGCGAGGCGGCTGCACACCCGACGTTCGCTTCTCCGGCGATTTGCAAGCATTTGAACTGTTCACCCGTTAGACCACGGCCCATCCCGCAGCCCTAGGAGTAGCGGACATTCGTTGGAATGTGCTGAGGAGAGAAGGCGGCATTCGAGACGTAGTGTCTGGGCTGCGTTTACGATTGGTTAGGATTTGACCGGCCGCCAAGCGATTGTTCCCGTATTGTTCTTGCGGAAACGGCCGCGCTCTGCTACCCCTAATTGCAGCAATGGGCAGGCTGGTTCGGCATGGTTCAGCGGGTTTCTACCGTCGCCTTTGAGGGGATCGAGGCCCGCGCGGTCGACGTGCAGGTGCAGGTCGCGCCTGGCCTGCCGGCCTTTGCCATCGTCGGCTTGCCGGACAAGGCGGTGTCGGAGGCGCGCGAGCGGGTGCGCTCGGCGCTGATCGCCTCGGGGCTGGCGCTGCCGGCGCGGCGGATCATCGTCAATCTGGCCCCGGCCGACCTCCCGAAGGAGGGCAGCCATTACGACCTGCCGATTGCGCTTGGGCTGATGGCCGCGATAGGCGCCATCCCGCCCGATGCGCTGACCGGCTTCACCGTGCTCGGCGAGCTCGGCCTCGACGGCTCGATCGCGCCGGTGGCCGGCGTCCTTCCCGCCGCGATCGGCGCCAATATGCGCGAGGAAGGACTGATCTGCCCGGCGTCCTGCGGCTCCGAGGCGGCGTGGGCGAGCCCGGACATCCAGATCATTGCCGCACACTCGCTGATCCAGATCGCCAACCATTTCAAGGGCACCCAGGTGCTGTCGCGGCCGACGCCGAAGGTGCACGAGGCCGCCGCCTCGACGCTCGACCTGCGCGACATCAAGGGCCAGGAAAGCGCCAAGCGCGCGCTGGAAATCGCGGCCGCCGGCGGGCACCACCTGCTCATGATCGGCGCGCCGGGCGCGGGCAAATCGATGCTGGCCGCGCGCCTGCCCTCGATCCTGCCGCCGCTGTCGCCGAGCGAGCTGCTCGAGGTCTCCATGATCGCCTCGGTCGCCGGCGAGATCGAAGGCGGCGCGCTGACGGCGCGGCGCCCGTTCCGCTCGCCGCACCATTCCGCCAGCATGGCCGCGCTCACCGGCGGCGGCGCGCGCGCCAAGCCCGGCGAGATCTCGCTGGCACATCAGGGCGTGCTGTTCCTCGACGAATTGCCGGAGTTCGATCCGCGCGTGCTGGATTCGCTGCGCCAGCCGCTGGAGAACGGCGAGGTCGCGGTGTCGCGCGCCAATCATCGCGTCACCTACCCTGCCCGCTTCATGCTGGTCGCGGCGATGAATCCCTGCCGCTGCGGCAATGCGTTTGAGCCCGGCTATGCCTGCAAGCGCGGCCGCATCGACCGCTGCACCGGCGATTACCAGGCGCGCATCTCCGGTCCGCTGATGGACCGCATCGATCTGCGCATCGAGGTGCCGGCGGTGACGGCCGCCGACCTGATCCTGCCGCCGCCGTCGGAAGGATCGGCCGAGGTCGCCGCCCGCGTGGCGGCGGCGCGCGACATCCAGCTGGCGCGCTATGCGGATGCAGGCCTGCCCCATGTCCGCACCAATGCTGAAGCCCCCGCCTCCGTGCTGGAGGAGATCGCAAAGCCGGATGCGCAAGGCGCCAAGCTGCTGCGCGACGCCGCGGAGACCATGCGCCTGTCGGCGCGCGGCTATCACCGCGTGCTGCGGGTGGCGCGAACGCTGGCCGACCTCGACCATGCCGACAAGATCGGCCGGCTGCACCTCGCCGAAGCGCTGTCGTACCGCGCACTCGCGGAGGATGTGCGCCAGCTGGCTTGATCATTCCGCGCATCAACCCGGCGGTAACGACTTTCCTTTACGCTCTGCAAACCATAAGGCCCGACGCGTTTCGGTTGTGAGTTCCCGGGGCCTAGCGAGTAGAGCGTCATGTTGCGTTTCAAGTTCCTGGCCTCGGCTGTTCCCCTGTTGGCGGCTGCGGTGTTCGCCCGCGCCGAGATCGGATCGGTGTCGCATCCCTGCATCGCGCTGGGCGACACATCGGTCGAGCTCACCTCGCTGTTCTGGACCGCCGGCGTGCATGTCGCCTTCACCGACGATCCCGCGCAGGCGACGGTGCGGGTCCAGATCACCGAGGATGCCGACGCCGCGGATTTTGCCGTGGTCGACGACGGCCTCGGCTCCGAGCCTGACACCTGCCAGGCCAGCCCTTCGACGCGTCTCGTCTCGATCGCCGCGCAGCCGGTCGACGGCGGCCAGGTGGTCTATCTCTCCAGCGAAGGACCGGCGGATTACCGCATCTATGTGCGCTCAAAGACGTTCTCGCCGCGCGAGGCGGCGGCGCTGATCGTCGGCGCCCGCGGCGGCCATGGCCGCTTCCAGGCGGCATCGCTTTAGAGCTTTGTGTTTGAGCATGATCTCCGCGCAAACGCGTTCCGCGTTTGTCGCGAAGGAAAACCGCTGCACACTTTTCGCTAACGCGGCCCTTCGGGTCCGGATCATGCTCTGACCCGTTAACGTCTCGTCAACCCTGTTCGGAGGCGGCGCCACCGCCGCAATTTGTTCGCAAGGTCGGCGGGCCATCGTCGCACGCGGCGGCGGGGTTTCAGCCAAGGGTCGGTTGCGATGGGTCGGACGTTCCGGATCAAGGTGCGCATGCGTCGTTTCAGGCGACGGCATCCGAGGCTCGCTTTCGCGATCCGCTCCTTCATGATCTTCTCGGCGACGTTTGGCGGCGCCTATGGTTTCGTCTCCGGCAGCCGGTCCGACAATTCCGGCTACGATCCCCACACCTTTGCGATCGGCGCCAGCTTCCTGTTCGCGCTCGCCTGCCTCGGCCTTGCGACGCTGAGCATGCGTCTGCGCTTCGTCAATAAGCGGCTGCGGACGCTCGCCGCCCACAACGAAGCCTTGATCGACCGCAATTGGGAGCTGAAGGAAGCGGAAGAGCGCGCCCGCAGCCTGTTCGAGCAGCAGGGCGACCTCATCGTGCTGCGCGCTTCCGACGGCCGCATCACCTTTGCCAACGAGGCCTATTGCGCGCTCGCAGGACAGGCGCGCAGCGCGCTGGTCGGCACGCGATTCGATTTCGACGTGCTGGAGCAGGGCGACAGTGCCCGCGAGAGCAGCGGCACGCGCATCCACGACCAGAAGATCGCAACCCCGCTCGGCGCGCGCTGGATCGCCTGGCGCGAGGGCTATGTCCGCCTCGATGCCGGCCAGCCCGCCGAGTTGCAGAGCGTCGGACGCGACGTCACCGACCGCACCGAGACCGAGCGCGCATTGTCCGACGCGCGCGACCAGGCCGACGCCGCCAACCGCGCCAAGTCGCGCTTCCTGGCGATGGCCTCGCACGAGATCCGCACCCCCCTGAACGGCATCATCGGTATGGGCGGCCTGTTGCTCGACACCGATCTGACGCCGGAGCAGGCGACCTATGCCAGGGCGGTGAAGACCTCGGGCGAAGCCTTGATGGCGCTGATCGAGGAGCTGCTCGACTATTCCAAGATCGAGGCCGGCAAGCTCGACCTCGATCAACGTCCCTTCGCGCTCTCGACCCTGGTCGAAGAGATCACCGAGCTGCTCGCGCCCCGCGCGCAGGCGAAGTCGCTCGAGATCGCCGCCTATGTCGACGAGCGCCTGCCGCTCGAAGTGGTCGGCGACGCCGCGCGGTTGCGCCAGGTGCTGCTCAACCTCGCCGGCAACGCCATCAAGTTCACGAGCAGCGGCGGCGTGGCGCTGATCGTCGAGCCCGGCATCTGGCCGAACGAGATCAGCTTCCTGGTTCGCGACACCGGCATCGGCATCGCAGCCGAAGCCCAGCAGCGCATCTTCCGCGAATTCGAGCAGGCCGACGAGCGCGTCGTCCGCACCTATGGCGGCACCGGACTTGGCCTCGCCATCAGCGAGCGCATCGTCAAGCGTATGGGCGGCCGGATCACTCTCACGAGCGAGCCGGGCAAGGGCTCGACTTTCGAGGTCGCGGTGCCGCTTCCGCCGTCGCAAGGCGGCGCCGGGCAGACCGCATTTCCGAGTCCCGACCTCACCGGCAAGTCGATGCTCCTCGTCGCCGACGGCATCGAAGCCTCGCTCATCGCGCGGCGGCTCGAACGCTGGGGCGGCCAGACCTGCCTGGTTGCAGATGCGGCGGTCGCCGAAGCATTGCTGCCGGAACGCTCCTGGCACACGGTGCTGATCGATCGGGCGATCGGCCCAGCCGCGGCCGATCAGCTCGGTGAGGCCGCCCGCGCGCATGCCTTGCAGCGCCTCGTTCTGCTGACGTCGAGCTCGCGCCACGAGAAGCTGTCGCCGGCTTTCACCGGCTTTCTGGTGAAGCCGCTGCGCGCGGCCTCGCTCGCCGCACGCCTTGCCCTGACGCCGGAGGTCGCCTCGCCCGATCTCGCGCCGGAGCCGCCGCCGGCCTCCGCCGGCCCCGCACCGGCGAAAGGCCTGTCGATCCTCGTCGCCGAGGACAACGAGATCAACGCCTTGCTGATGCGCTCGCTGCTGACCAAGCTCGGCCATCGCGTCGTCATTGCCGTCCATGGCGAGGCCGCGCTGGAATCCTGGCTCGCCGCCTCATCGGCCGGCACGCCCTACGATTTCGTGCTGATGGACATCCAGATGCCGCAGCTCGACGGCATCGAGGCGACAAAGCGCATCCGCGCGCACGAGGCCGCGCTGGGCGATTCCCGGACGCCGATCCTGGCACTCACCGCCAATACGCTGTTGGAGGATCGTTATGCCTGCTTCGAGGCAGGCATGAACGGATTTCTGATCAAGCCGGTCGACCGTGAGAAGCTCGAGGAGGCGCTGGCGGGCCTTGCTGCGTCCCGGCACCAGACGGTTCCGGATCTCACGGGAACCTGATCTCGCCTGACGATCCCAATTGAAATCGAGCGCTTTGCGCGTCACGATCCCTCCGGGGGCATTTTGCAACCAAAGGATTTTGCGCATGAACGTGCTTTGCCGCCTCGCCCTGATTGTTCTCCTGGCTGGAACCTCCCGCCACGCAGCCGCCGACACACCGGACCTCATCTCGTCGCTCAAGCAGGGCGGCTACGTCCTGATCTTCCGACACACCGCGACTGACGACAGCCAGAAGGATGTCTATCCCTTCAAGTTCGACGACATGAGTGCCCAGCGTCAGCTCAGCGAGAAGGGCAGGGACGCGGCGCGCCAGATCGGGACGGCGGTCAAGGACCTCGCGATCCCCATCGGCGACGTCTACACCAGCCGCCTGAACCGCGCGGTCGAGGCCGGCAAGCTGATCTCCGGCCGTGAGGTCAAGCCGGTCGATGCCCTGACCGACAGCAGCAACGCCAGCGCATCGGGAATGGCAAACCCGACCGGCGCCAATGCCAGGGCCGGGCAGGCCGTGCGTCAGCTCGTCGATGCGCCGCCGCAAGCCGGCACCAACACCGTCCTGGTCACCCACAAGACCAACATCGCCGATGCCTTCGGCAAGGACGCCGGCAACGTCGGGGAAGGCGAGGCCTTCGTCTACAAGGCCGGCAGCTCGGGTCCCGCCACCTTCGCAGGGCGCATCACGCTTGCGGATTGGATCGCAAAGGCGGGCAGGTGAGGACCTGCCGCTCCGCCACGATGTTGTGCTACGGACATCATCTGGCGAACGAGCGAAGAGCTGGCGAACACGTGAGAACATCGGAGAACCGTTCATTCCTCATCCTGCTCGGCGCGATCTCCGTCGCGTTCGTCTGGGTGCTTTGGCCGTTCTCCGGTGCCGTGTTGTGGGCCACGCTGCTGGCCATCATCTTCGCCCCGTTCTATCGACGGATCCTGAAATCCGTGCCCGAAAAGCACAACCTTGCCGCCCTCGTCACCGTCATCGTGGTGGTCGTCATGGTCCTGATCCCCGTGGCGATCATCATCGCGTCGCTGATCGACCAGGGCGGGGAGCTGTATCAGCGCGTTCAGAGCGGGGAGATCAGCCTCTCTCATCCCCTGCAGCAGCTGAAATCCGCGCTGCCCGCCTGGGCTGTGTCGCTCGGAGACCGCCTGGCCGGCATCGATTTTTCGGCCCTGAGGGAACGCCTGTCGGGTCTGGTCGTCCCTGCCGGACAACAGCTGGCCGGGCACGCGATCAACATCGGTCAGGTGACGCTGGAGTTCGTCGCAAGCCTGCTCGTGATGCTGTACCTGCTGTTCTTCCTGCTGCGCGACGGTGACGAGCTCAATGCCCGCATTCGCGAGGCGCTCCCGCTGAGCCCGAACCATACCGCGGAAATTCTCGATGTCTTCACCCTGGCGGTTCGTGGAACGATCAAGGGGATCGTTCTCGTCGCGTTGATACAGGGAGCACTCGGCGGGCTCATCTTCTGGCTGCTCGGCCTCACCGCGCCGCTGCTGGCGGGCGCGCTGATGGCGCTGCTCTCGCTGCTGCCGGTGCTCGGCTCCGCGCTGGTCTGGGTTCCGGTTGCGCTTTACCTGCTTGTGGCAGGTTCGGTCACGAAGGGACTCATCCTGCTCGCTTTCGGCACCTTCGTGATCGGCCTTGCGGACAATTTTCTCCGCCCGATCCTGGTCGGCCAGTCGATCCAGATGCCGAGCTATATCGTGCTGCTCGCCACGCTGGGCGGCCTTGCGACGTTCGGAGCGAACGGGTTCGTGATCGGCCCGCTCGTCGCTGCAATGTTTCTGACGACGTGGCACATCTTCGTCGTCTCGAAGTCGAAACAGGGGGCCCCGAAATGATCGTCATGCCGGGCCTGGAGCGGGCGATCCGGCCGATGCGCAATCTCATGCAGCAGAGACAATAAAGCGCGGTGCAGACAGCTTGTCCGGCGTCGTCTGGCCTCCCCGGAAGACGGTATTTGCCTGCGCGGCGCGCTTGCAATGGGGGCACACGAAGAGATGCGCGATGACCGGGGTCGGCTCGTCCGTGAGCAATTCCGAGCGGAACCACTTCATCTCGACATGGCAGTCCGGGCAGACCGGAGCTTCCAACTGCTCCGCAGCGCTCCTGAGACGATCAACCATGGTGTGCCCCCGCCGTTTTCCAAGGAATAGCGGAATACCCATCGTTGGTCTGCATCAAAAGATACTCTGCGCGAATGGGCAGGGCCCGGGCACCAAGGCGATTACAGCCGCCTGAGCGCCACGCTCTCCACCGTGTGGTCGGCGCCCTTCTTGAGGATCAGCGTCGCACGGGGCCGGGTCGGCAGGATGTTGTCCTCGAGATTGGCGAGGTTGGTACGCTCCCAGATCGCGATCGCGGTCGCGGTGGCTTCCTCGTCCGACAACAGAGCATAGCGGTTGAAGTAGGATTTTGGATTGGTGAATGCGGTGTCGCGCAGCGCCAAGAAGCGCTTGATGTACCATTGCCGCAGCGCCGCCTCGTCGGCGTCGATATAGACCGAGAAATCGAAGAAGTCGGAAACCACCGGCACCGCCTTGCCGTCGCGCGGCAGCTTGCCGGTCTGCAGCACGTTGACGCCTTCGACGATCAGGATGTCGGGCTGGTCGATCTCGGCCCATTGGTTCGGCACGATGTCGTAGGTCAGATGCGAATAGACCGGCGCACGGACGTGGCGGCGGCCGGCCTTGATGTCGGAGAGGAAGTTGAGCAGCATCGGCAGATCGTAGCTCTCCGGAAAACCCTTCTTCTGCATGATGCCGTGCCGCTCGAGCACCGCATTGGGATAGAGAAATCCGTCCGTGGTGATCAGCTCGACTTTCGGCCGCGGCGACCAGCGCGCCAAGAGGGCCTGGAGCACGCGTGCCGTGGTGGATTTCCCGACCGCCACCGAGCCGGCGACGCCGATGATGTAGGGCACCTTGCGGTCCCTGATGTTGAGGAACTGGCGCTCGGCGTAATACAGCCGCTGCATGGCATCGACGTAGATCGACAACAGGCGCGACAGCGGCAGATAAATGTCTTCGACCTCCTGCAGGTCGAGGCGATCGTGCAGCGAACGCAGCCGGTCGAACTCGCCCGGCTCGAGCGTCATCGGCGTATCGTCGCGCAGTCGCGCCCATTCCTCACGCGTATAAACGCGGTAGGGATTGTACTGCTGCTCGGGTGCGCGGATATCCATGACGCCGCCTTTCCGTTGCGATCTATTCGCCCTTGCCTAGCCGCCCTTGCGCGACGCCTTCTCTTCCAGCCCCGACATCGAGGTCCGCTTGTCCAGCGCGGCCTCGACCTCTTCCAGCTTTATGCCGCGCGCCTTCAGCAGCACAAGGAAATGATAGAGCAGGTCGGCACTTTCAGCGATCAGATGCGCGCGATCGTTTTCGACTGCAGCGATTACGGTTTCGACTGCTTCCTCGCCGAACTTCTTGGCGCAATGCTCGGGGCCTTTGTCGAGCAGCTTGCGGGTATACGATGCTTCGCCGCCGGACGCTGCGCGGGCGTCGATGGTTTCGGCCAGATCATGGATCGTGAAACGCGGCATCGGACTCACTCGGAAACACGCTTGAAAGCAAGCTTGGCAACAGATTACGGCGGCCATCCCCGTCCGCCAATGTTAGCATCGTTACGAACCGGAGTCGTCAGGCATCCAGGCGCATCGGCAGCCCACGCCGCGCCATGTGCTCCTTGGCCTCACGAATGGTGAATTCCCCGAAATGGAAGATCGAAGCCGCCAGCACCGCCGTGGCGTGCCCGTCGCGGATACCGTCGACGAGATGGTCGAGATTGCCGACGCCGCCCGAGGCGATCACGGGAACGGGAACGCTGTCGGCGATCGCGCGGGTCAGCGGAATATCGAATCCCTGCCTTGTGCCGTCGCGGTCCATCGAGGTGAGCAGGATTTCGCCGGCGCCGAGCGAAACCACCTCCTGCGCGTATTCGATCGCGTCGATGCCGGTCGAGTTGCGCCCGCCATGGGTGAAGATCTCCCAGCGGTCGCCGCCCGGACGCTTGACGCGCTTGGCATCGATCGCGACCACCACGCACTGCTCGCCGAATTTTTCAGCGGCTTCCTTGACGAATTCGCGCCGCGACACCGCGGCGCTGTTGATCGACACCTTGTCGGCGCCGGCGCGCAGCAGCGTCTTGATGTCGTTGACCTCGCGCACGCCGCCGCCGACGGTGACAGGCATGAAGCAGGCTTCCGCCGTGCGCCGGACCACGTCCAGCATGATGCCGCGGTTCTCGTGGGTCGCGGTGATGTCGAGGAAGGTGAGCTCGTCGGCGCCGGCGGCGTCATAGGCGATGGCGGCTTCGACGGGATCGCCGGCATCCCTGAGATCGACGAAGTTGACGCCCTTGACGACGCGGCCGTCCTTGACGTCGAGGCAGGGGATCACGCGCACCTTGAACATGGGTCAGCTCCTGCGCGCGTCGCGGATCAAGGTGAGGGCGGCGGCGGGATCGAGCCGGCCGTCATAGAGCGCGCGCCCGGCAATCGCGCCGGCGAGCTTCTTCGCGCGCGGCGTCAGCATGGCTTTCACGTCCTCGATCGAGGCGAGGCCGCCGGAGGCGATCACGGGAATCGAAATGGCATCGGCCAGCGCGATGGTCGCCTCTAAGTTCAAGCCCTTGAGCAAGCCGTCGCGCGCGATGTCGGTGAAGATGATGGCGGCAACGCCGGCATCCTCGAAGCGCTTGGCGATCTCGAGCACCGTGACCTGCGACGTCTCGGCCCAGCCCTCGACCGCGACCTTGCCGTCGCGCGCGTCGAGCCCGACCGCGACGCGGCCGGGGAATGTCTTCGCGGCGGACTTCACCAGCTCGGGATCGCGCACCGCGGCGGTGCCGATGATGACGCGGGTAATGCCCTTGTCGAGCCAGGCTTCGACGGTCGCGAGATCGCGAATGCCGCCGCCGAGCTGGACCGGGATCTTGATCGTCTTCAGCATCGCCTCCACGGCGTCGGCATTCACCGGCTTGCCGGCGAAGGCACCGTCGAGGTCGACGACGTGGAGATATTCAAAACCCTGCTCGGCAAAGCTCTGCGCCTGCGCAGCCGGATTGAGGTTGAACACGGTCGCGCGCGCCATGTCGCCTTGCTCGAGGCGCACGCACTGGCCGTTCTTGAGGTCGATCGCGGGAAAGAGAATCACGGTTTCCATCGCAAGAAGTTCGAGATCAGGGCCAAGCCGAAACGCTGGCTCTTCTCGGGGTGGAATTGCGTGCCGATGGCGGTGTCCTTGCCGACGATCGCCGTGACGGGTCCGCCATAGTCTGCGCGCGCGAGCACGTCCGCCTCGCTGGCGGGATTGAGGTGATAGGAGTGCACGAAATAAGCGTGCTGGCCCTTCGGGCCGAGCGGCAGCTTGTCGAGCACCGGATGCTCCCTGAGCACCTCGAGCGTATTCCAGCCCATGTGCGGAATCTTCAGGCTTTCATCGCGCGGCGTGATCTTCTCGACGTCGCCGCCGATCCAGTTCAGGCCTTCGGTGACGACATGCTCCTTGCCGCGGCTCGCCATCAGCTGCATGCCGACGCAGATGCCGAAGAACGGCCGCGCCTTGACGCGCACCGCTTCGGTGATGGCCTCGACCATGCCGTTGACGGCATCGAGCCCGCGGCGGCAATCGGCGAAGGCACCGACACCCGGCAGCACCAGGCGATCGGCCTCGTAAGCCTGGTCCGGATCGCTGGTAACAAAGACCTTTTGCGGGCTCTCCAGGCTGCGCGCGGCGCGCTCGAAGGCTTTCGCGGCGGAATGCAGATTGCCGGAACCGTAATCGATGATGGCGACGCTCATCTTGACCCTCCCGGTTCTGGAAACAACCCAATGATGCCGCCGGCCGGAATCGGCGGCGGGTTCGAGAATGGCTGACCCGGCACATTGCGGGTCGGCGGCGGGCCGCCGCGATCGACGGCCCATTGATCGCCAGCGCTGCCGTTCTGCTTCTGGCTCCAGCGTTCGAAAAAGCGGCGCTCCGCAGTGTCGCTGTCATCAGCGACGACGATATCCAGCTGCCGCCACTTTCCGCGCGACAAGGTCCAGCGGCGCAGGCTCGAGGCTTCGAGGCCCATCAGCACCGCGACGATGCAATCGGCGAAGAAGATCGAGGAGCGCCCGACGCCGAGGCTCGACAGCCCCGCGTTGAACGCGGCCAGGAAGATCAGATAGCCGATCAGCGCCAGCCACAGCCGATTCCACAACAGCCAGAACGGACCGAAGATCATCGCCCAGAAATGAAAGCCGTCGCGCACGAACACGAACTTGTCGGTCGCGCGCGGGTCGGCTCCTGCGGGTGAGGGAGCGTGAACTGTGTAGACAGGCATGGTGATGCCCCGTTCTCGAAATTCAGTGATGCCGCCAGCAGCGTTCGCCGCAAGACGGAAGATGTCAGCCGCCGAGCGAGCCCTTGGTGGACGGGATTTCGCCCGCCGCCTTCGGATCGATCGCCACGGCCGCGCGGAGCGCCCGCGCCAGACCCTTGAAGCAGGACTCGGCGATATGATGGCTGTTATCGCCATATAGGGTCTCGACGTGGAGAGTCACGCCGGCGTTGATGGCAAAAGCCTGGAACCACTCGCGCACCAGCTCGGTGTCGAACTCGCCGATCTTGTGCCGGGGGAAGTCGGCCTTGAACACCAGGAACGGGCGGCCCGAGATGTCGATCACCACGCGCGTCAGCGTCTCGTCCATGGGCATGTGCACGCCGGCATAGCGGGTGATACCCGCCATGTTGCCGAGTGCCTGCTTGACCGCCTGGCCAAGCGCAATGCCGGTGTCTTCGGTGGTATGGTGATAATCAATGTGCAGGTCGCCCACCGCCTTGACCGTGAGGTCGATGCGGGAATGGCGGGCGAGAAGATCGAGCATATGGTCGAAAAAGCCGATGCCGGTCGCGATATTGGCCACGCCGGTGCCATCGAGGTTCACGGAGACCTCGATGTCGGTTTCCTTGGTCTTGCGCTTGATCGTCGCGGTGCGCATTGAAAGCTGGCTTTCATCCTAGCTAGGGAGCCGAAAACGCCAGTCTCTTAACAGCCAAATGACACCTTCGCTACTGCGGGAACGGCCGGCCGGACCTCTACTTCTGCCTATGGTGAGCGAAATTCGGCCCGGAACGGCCCGTTGTGCCCTTGGTCTCGACCGCCTAAATCAGGCCGGACAGTGAGGTATTCATGCAGGACTCCCAGAACAGCTCGCCGGGCTGGCACGGCACCACGATTCTAACGGTCCGCAAGGGCGGCAAGGTGGTGGTCGGCGGCGACGGCCAGGTCTCGATCGGCCAGACCGTGATCAAGTCCAATGCCAAGAAGGTCCGCAAGCTCGGCAAGGGCGACGTCATCGGCGGCTTTGCCGGCGCCACGGCTGACGCCTTCACGCTGTTCGAGCGGCTCGAATCCAAGCTCGAGCAATATCCGGGGCAGCTGACCCGGGCGGCGGTGGAGCTCGCCAAGGACTGGCGCACCGACCGCTATCTTCGGCGGCTGGAGGCCATGATGATCGTGGCTGACAGGGACGTCTCCCTCGTGCTGACAGGCACCGGCGACGTGCTCGAACCCGAGGCCGGCGTGATGGCGATCGGCTCCGGCGGCAATTACGCGCTGGCGGCGGCCCGGGCCCTGCTCGACACCGACAAGGACGCCGAGACCATCGTCCGCCGCTCCCTGGACATCGCCGCGGACATCTGCGTCTACACCAACCGGAATCTGACGATCGAGAGCCTGGCTACGGGGTAGGGCGGAGGGGTCATTTGTCCGAGTGCCTCTCCGCACGGTCGGTGCAACCTCTCCCGCTTGCGGGGGAGGTCGGCGCGAAGCGCCGGGTGGGGGCTCTTCCCTCTGGGGGATTGTCCCATTGCGGAAACACCCTCTCCCCAACCCTCTCCCGCAAGCGGGAGAGGGAGAGCAGCACCGCTGTGGACGCTAGATGACGCAAAGCTACGCCTTCCGTCCCATGACCGCGGCCGACATGCCGCTGATCCGGCGCTGGCTCGCCGCACCGCATGTTGCCGAATGGTGGCATGATCCGGAGACGCTTGAATTCGTCGGCGGCGACCTCGATCATCCTGACCTGGCGCAGTTCATCGTCAGCCTTGACGGCCGGCCTTCCGCCTACCTGCAGTGCTACCGGCTCGGCGATTGGCATATCAGCTTCGGCCCGCAGCCCGTGGGCACTCGCGGCCTCGATCAGTTCATCGGCGAGGCCGACATGCTCGGATGCGGCCACGGCTCCGCTTTCATCCGCGCCTTCATCGACCAGCTCTTCGCGCGCGGTGTGCCGCGCATCGTGATAGACCCGAGTCCTTCCAATGCGCGCGCGATTCGTGCCTATGAGAAAGCTGGCTTCGTGCCGCAGCACGAGATCGTCACGCCCGATGGTCCCGCACTCCTGATGATCCGAGACCCATGACGCTCGCCGCAAGCCCCGCCGCCAAGACCACATTCCCGCCGCTCGCCTGGGCCGGCATCGCGCTGTTGCTGCTGGCGCTGCAGGCCGCGATCCTGCTGGCGATGGGGCGGGTGCCGATCTGCGCCTGCGGCACCATCAAGCTGTGGCACGGCGTGGTGAACAGCTCGGAGAATTCACAGCAGATTGCAGACTGGTACACGTTCTCACACGTCCTGCACGGCTTCCTGTTCTACGGCCTGACTTGGCTTTTGTTTGCGCGGTTACCCTTGCTGCCTCTCTCCTGGCCCGCACGGCTGATCATCGCCATCCTGATCGAAGGCGCCTGGGAGATCGTCGAGAACTCGCCCTTCATCATCGAGCGCTACCGCGCCGGCACGATCTCGCTGGATTATTACGGCGACAGCATCCTCAATTCGGTCTCGGACAATCTGGCCATGATCTTGGGGTTCCTGGCCGCACGCGCGCTGCCTGTCACCACGACCGTGCTGCTCGGCATCGCCTTCGAGATCGTGCTGGCGCTCCACATTCGCGACAATCTGACGCTCAATATCCTGATGCTGATCCATCCGATCGATGCCGTGAAGCAGTGGCAATCCGGCCCGCCGATCATCTGACCCAAAATGCGGCTTGTCCTTGGCCGTCTCCCGCCCTAGCTAATCAGACATGACAGACTTCTCCCCCCGCGAAATCGTTTCCGAACTCGACCGTTTCATCGTCGGCCAGGGCGACGCCAAGCGCGCCGTCTCGATCGCGCTGCGCAACCGCTGGCGCCGGCAGCAGCTCACCGGCTCCTTGCGCGAGGAGGTGTTGCCGAAGAACATCCTGATGATCGGCCCCACCGGCGTCGGCAAGACGGAAATCGCGCGGCGGCTCGCCAAGCTCGCGAATGCGCCGTTCCTGAAGGTCGAAGCGACCAAGTTCACCGAGGTCGGCTATGTCGGCCGCGACGTCGAGCAGATCATCCGCGATCTCGTCGAGGTCGCAATCGCGCAAGTGCGCGAGCGGAAGCGCAAGGATGTGCAGGCGCGCGCCCAGCTTGCCGCCGAGGAGCGCGTGCTCGATGCGCTGGTCGGCGCCAATGCGAGCTCGGCGACGCGCGAATCCTTCCGCAAGAAGCTGCGCGCCGGCGAACTGAACGACAAGGAAATCGAGATCGAGACGCAGTCGTCGGGCGGCGGCATGCCGATGTTCGAGATCCCCGGCATGCCGGGCGCTCAGATGGGCGCGATCTCGCTCGGCGACATCTTCGGCAAGCTCGGCGGCCGCAGCAAGACGCGCCGGCTGACGGTAGAGAGCTCGCACGAGATCCTCGTCAACGAGGAATCCGACAAGCTCTTGGACACCGAGCAGCTGACGCTGGAGGCGATCAGCGCGGTCGAGAACAACGGCATCGTGTTCCTCGACGAGATCGACAAGATCTGCGCCCGCGACGGCCGCGTCGGCGGCGACGTCTCGCGCGAGGGCGTGCAGCGCGATCTCCTGCCGCTGATCGAAGGCACCACGGTCTCGACCAAGCACGGCGCGGTCAAGACCGACCACATCCTCTTCATCGCCTCCGGCGCCTTCCATGTCGCCAAGCCGTCCGACCTCTTGCCGGAATTGCAGGGCCGCCTGCCGATCCGGGTCGAATTGCAGGCGCTGACCCGCGACGACATGCGCCGCATCCTGACCGAGCCCGAGGCCTCGCTGATCAAGCAATATGTCGCCCTGATGCAGACCGAAGGCGTGACGCTCGACATCACCGACAGCGCCATCGATGCGCTGGCCGACATTGCGGTTGCCGTCAATTCAACGGTCGAGAACATCGGCGCCCGGCGGCTGCAGACCGTGATGGAGCGGGTGCTGGACGAGATCTCCTTCACCGCCCCCGACCGCAACGGCGAGACGGTCCGGCTCGATGCGGATTACGTGCAAAAGCACATCGGCGACCTCGCCAAGAATGCGGATCTGAGCCGCTTCATTTTGTGATTCGGAGCGGTCACGCTATTGATGCGGCGTGACCGTACGCATCCTGCAAAATCCCTGGCGGCTCCTGCTCGCGATCAACGCGGCGGTCATCGTCGGCGTGCTCATTCACAAGATCCAGCTGCCGCCTTACGTCCCCTACATCCATCTCCTGGTCGACTATCATTTCGGCTTCATCAAGCGCGCGCTGATCGGGGCAATCGTCGCGCTGTTCACCGACAAGGTGCCGGTATGGCCAGTGTTCGCGCTCGGCGGGGCGACGTGGCTTGCAACGCTGGGCCTCTATGCCAGGCTCTTCCAGAACACGTTCGGCTTCTCTGCGAAAACGCTGCCTCTGTTCGTCTTCATCGCGGGTTCGCCGTTCTTCCTGAAGAACTTCATGCACACGCTCGGCCATTTCGATATCTATGGCTGCGCGCTGGCGATCGTCCTGCTGCTGATGCCGGCGAGCTCGCTCGCCTTCGTGGCGACGGCTGCTTTGTTCTCGATCGTTCTCGTGCTGATCCATCACATCCATCTCTTGATGTACGTGCCGACGATCATCACCATCGTCGTGATCCGGCATTACCTTGCTTACGGTTGTGACCGCAGCAATGTTGTCTTCGGCGGGGTCGCTCTCGCCATTGTCTCCGCGCTGTTCTTCGCCGCGCAGTTTCTGGGAACGATGCCGGTCCCCGAAGCGGACTTCGTCGCCTATCTCAAAAGCCGGATGGCCGATCCTGCGCGCATCGACCTCTTGCAATTCGCCTACATCTGGTACCAGCCGCTGGCGAAGGAGGTTGCCGACACCTGGGGCCGCCTGCCGCACAACATCCTCGGCGTGCCCGTGTTCGCGCTTCTGATCTGGCTGCACGCGCCGCTGTGGCGCTTCTTTGCCAGCCTGATCGGCGCGCTCGCCAGCGATCTGCACAAGCGGCTCGTCATCGCAGCACTGGTCGGCATCAGTGTCGCCTATCTCGTGATGTTCGCGATGGTGTTCGACTATTCACGCTGGATCTCGAACTGGGCGGTCTGCATGTTCCTGATCCTGCACCCGGTGAAGATGCTGCCGGCCAAGCAGGAAGCAGCGCTGATCCCGGCGGAGGATCGTCAGACCAACATTTTCGGTTTGATCCTCACGCTGATCCCACGCGTCGGAATCATCCGACCGTTTTAGAGGTAGACCCAGCCTCAGAGAAGGTGAGCTCCCTCACCCGCTTGCGGGCAGGGCTATCGCATTTGAGATTTTCCCTGCGGCCATCCTTCGAGACGCCCGCTTGAGGCGGGCTCCTCAGGATGAGGTCGGAGTGCGCGGTGGCAGTTTCAACGGGCACTGACGCCGATTAGCCTCATCCTGAGGAGGCGCGTCAGCGCCGTCTCGAAGGACGAGCCGTGCGCGCAGACCGCCGCCACAAGTCATATGCGATTGCCCTGCGCTTGCGGGGGAGGGTTGGGGAGAGGGTGTCTCCGCAGAGCGATTCCCCAAGAGGAAAGAGCCCTCACCCGCCGCGCTTCGCGCGCCGGCCTCTCCCGCAAGCGGGAGAGGCAAGGGAAGCCGCATGCGCCGAGACTGCTACCCTCTCGCCCGCCTGATCCGCACATACAGCGCCCCCTCGCCGCCGTGGCCGATCGCGGCTTCCTCGAAGCCGACGACGAAGGCGCGGAATTCCGGCAGGCTGAGCCATTCCGGCACTTGGCGGCGGAGCACGCCGCTTTCGCCGCCACTGCGTCCCTTGCCGGTGATGACGAGCACGAAGGTGAGGCCGTCCTGATGGGCGCGGTGCAGGAAGCCGGCCAGTGCGCGATGGGCGCGCATCTGGGTCATGCCGTGCAGGTCGAGCCGCGCCTCGATCTCGCTGCGGCCGCGCGACAGCTTGGTCCGCTCGCGCTTGCCGAGCGGCGCTAGCGGCGGAATCGACGGCTTTGCAGCGCGCGGCGCCGGTGCAGCGGCAACCGGCCTTGACGGTGGCGAAGTCCTCGTCACCTGGGACCCGGGCGAAGATTCGGCGCGCGGGATAGCATGCGCCTTGGCCGCGCGATGCTTTCGCAGCGGCTTGACATGCTTTGCGACGAGATCCCACAGCTCGCGCTCCTCCTCGCTCAGCGCGCGACGGCGCGGCGCGGGGCGAGGCTCCAGCACGGGCGGACGGGACGATCGCTTCATTGCGGGCGATGAGGACGATTCTTTGCCGGACGGCGCGGCTCAGGGGCAGGCTCGATCGCGGGACGCGGCACCGGCAGCGGAACCGGGCCGGCGACGGCAATCGTTTCGGTCTTGCCTTGCGCCGCCGCGGCGACGGGCGTGCCGGTCTTTGCCGGATCGGTCTGCGGAAACAGCTTTGCGATCTTCTCGGCGGGCCTTGGGTCCGGGATCGGCAGCTTCGCGGCGCGCGGGGCGGGATCGAGGCTCTTCGGCACCAGCATCACGAATTGCATGGGGTGGCGCAGCCGGCCGGAGACACGGCCGGCATCCGTGCCGGCGCCGAAAAACAGATCGGCCCGTGCTGGCCCGATGATGGCAGAGCCGGTGTCCTGCGCGATCATCAGCCGGCGGAACGGCGTCTTGGCGCGTTCTGACTCGATCGGAAGCTCGCCCTCGATGAAGAACGGCGTGCCGTAGACATGCAGCGATTTGTCGACGGCGATGGAGCGCCCCGCGGTCAAGGGAATGCCTTGCGCGCCGACTGCCTCCTCCTTGTCGGAGAGGTTGACCTCGCGGAAGAAGATGTAGGCGCGGTTCGCGCGGCGCAGCTCCTTGGCGCCGTCGGGGTTCTGCGCCATCCACTCCCTGATCTTCTGCATCGACATCTCCTCTCTCGGGATGATGCCGCGCTCGATCAGGATGCGACCGACCGCCGTGTAGGGATAGCCGTTATAGGCGTCGTAATTGAGCCGGACCGAGCTGCCGTCGTCGAACTTGATGCGGGCCGAGCCCTGGATCTGCGCGAACAACAGATCGGTCGGATCCTTTAGCCAGGCGATCTCGAGCCCCCGGCCGGCGATCTTGCCGTCCTCGATCTCGCCGCGGTCGTAATAGGGCACCAGCTTGCGGCGGCCGATCTTGCGATAGACCGGGCCCTTGTTGGGCAGGCTGAGCGCATCCTGCTTGTAGCCGCGCACGAATAGATTCGAGGGACGGCGATAGACCGGCACGTTGTAGACGTCGGTCTGCGTTCGCGATCCCTCCAGCACCGGCTCGTAATAGCCGGTGACGAAGCCTTCGGGCTCGCCGAGCCGCGAGATCCGCAGCGGCGTGAAATTCTCCTCGAAGAAGGTCTTCGCTTTGCCGTCGTCGGCGAGATCGAGCGTTTTAGCGACGCGGCAGGGCTCACCCAGCGATGTGCCCAAAGCTTTGGGCTCGGCCTTGGCTTCGCCGTTCTGCGCATTGATCGGCTTGCAGCTGGCGCGAAAGGTCTTGTACGCGGCGAGATGATTGTCGTCGCCCCAGCCCTTCACGTCCGCCCAGGCCAGCGGCAGATATTGCGCGCCGGGAATTTCGAAGGGCAGGGTGAGCTGCGGATAGGGCAAGGCTCGTGGCGGAGCGGCAGGCGTTCGCGGCAGATGGTGGTGGTGGCTGCGATGGTGACGCCGCGCCGCCTCGGCGCCGAGCGAAAACGACGACAGCGCGACGGCAGCTGCGCAAAGCGCCGTCGCGCCGTTCTTCAGGAAGATCTTAATTCGCGCTTCCGGTGCCAACCAGCTTCCAGTTCGGATCGCGAGAGGAGGTGTCGCGGGCGAAAGTCCAGATATCGGTGATATCGGCGACCGTGTCGGCGCTGCCGTCGACGATGTTGCCGGCCTTGTCGCGGGTGGCCGAGATCATCTGCGAGACGAAGCGCACGGTGAGCTGCGCACTGCGATCGCGCAACTCGGCGCCGACGAGCTCGGCCTTGTCGATCGACACGAAGCGCGTCTCGGTCTTCTGCTCGTTCTTCTCGCGTTCCTTGATCGCAGCGTCGAAGCTTTCATAGACGTCCGACGACAACAGATCGCGCAGCGCGCGGCGGTCGCCATTGGCAAAAGCCAGCACGATCATCTCGTAGGCGCCGCGCGCACCCGAGAGGAAATGGCGCGGGTCGAAGCTGGAATCCTTCTCGACGATGGCATCGAGACCCTGCGCCAGCGGCGTGCCCGGCTCGGTCAGCCCCTTCCAGCGATCGGACGGCGCGGTCGGCTCGGCCGTCGGCGCCAGCGGGGCCTGGTCGATCACCTTCCCCGGCATGGTCACGACGTTGTTGTCCTGGGCGCCTCCGAGCGCGTTGCGGGCGGCGGTGCGATCGAACGGCGGCCGCTCGTTGCCGGTGCGCTGCCCCAGCACGCTACGCAGCCGCAAGAAGATGAAGACGGCCAGCGCCAGGAATATGATGGTGTAGATGTCCACGTCGTATTCGCTTTCTGGTCTTTGCAGGGCTCGTTGCCGGGAAAATCAATCCGGCCAGTAGACCGTTCCTTACGGAAACGGCAAGTCTACATCACCATTTTGGGTCCACGTCAGGTCCGTGGGATGTAGGCACGAAATCTGGCCCGGCCAATGGCGCCTTTTGGCACAGCGCCAAGTGTAGCGCGTTTTATGCTTAAGGGGAAACCCGATCCTGCCTGGAAATGGCGCATCTTCAATCGTTTAAGGCGAAATTTCGCGGAAAAGGCAGGAGGAACGTCAAAGCCGCGATTGCGGCCCGAATTCCCGGTCCGGGACCGTTCGTCCTTGTGGAACGAGCCGGCCCTATGTTAGCCAACCGCCGCGAAATTCAGCCCCAATCGGGTAAGGAGACACTTTCATGACCAACGGTAACGGTACCCCTCCCGAGGCGGCCCAGGCTCCCCAGCTCAACGTGCTGGCGCAATACACCAAGGACCTCTCGTTCGAAAATCCCAACGCGCCGAGCTCGCTGCAGCCACAGAGCCAGCCGCCGCAGATCAACATCCAGATCAACGTCAACGCCAACAATCTCAGTGAACAGGAATTCGAGGTGACGTTGTCGGTCGAGGGCAAGGCCGAGACCGCCGGTAAAGTGATGTTCTCGTTCGAGCTCGCCTATGCCGGCGTGTTCCGGATCGTCAACGTGCCCAAGGAGAACCTGCACCCGCTGGTCATGATCGAGTGCCCGCGCCTGTTGTTCCCGTTCGCACGCGAGATCATTGCGACGGCGGTGCGCGATGGCGGGTTCCCGCCGCTGATGCTGGATCCGGTCGACTTCGTCGGTCTCTACCGCCAGAACATGGAGCGGCAAATGGCCGCTCAGGGCGGACAGGCCGGTCAGGCCTGAGCCGCCGCCAGCGCGACTGGAGCGGGCAGGTACTCGTTCCAGATCGCCTTGTCGCCGAGCGTTGCGATGAAGGCCCGATGAGCCTCGCGCTCGGCTTCGGAAATCCGCGGCGCGAGCGGCACCGGGCGTTGCCGCCGCGGCGCGTCGCCGGCGCTATTGACCCTGATCTCCTCGGCGTCCGAGGCCAGCAGCAGCTGCGACTGCCGCGCTCCGACCAGATCGACATAGACCTCGGCGAGCAGCTC
The DNA here is from genome assembly GCF_020193585.1 of Bradyrhizobium sp. IC3195. Taxonomy (NCBI): domain Bacteria; kingdom Pseudomonadati; phylum Pseudomonadota; class Alphaproteobacteria; order Hyphomicrobiales; family Nitrobacteraceae; genus Bradyrhizobium; species Bradyrhizobium sp. IC3195. The sequence goes on from NZ_JADYVG010000017.1 coordinate 37,181, forward strand.
GGCGTCCAGCAGCGCGCCGTGCTTGGTACGGTGTGAATTGTCGATCGAATAGCGCGAGCAGAGATCGTCGAGCCGGTTGGACACGCCGGGATGCTTGCGACGCGCCAGCAGCAGCGTATCGACCAGGCGCTCGCGCGGGATCGCGGCGCGCTTGATGCGGTCGAGCTCGGCGTTGATGAAGCCGATGTCGAACGAGGCGTTGTGGATCACCAGCGGGGCGTCGCCGATGAAGGCGAGAAAGTCGTCGGCGACCTCGTGGAACAACGGCTTGGTCGCCAGGAATTCGGACGACAATCCGTGTACCGCGAACGCTTCCGCCGGCATGTCCCGCTCGGGGTTGATGTAGACGTGATACGTCTGTCCGGTCGGCATGCGGTTGAAGATCTCGACGCAGCCGATCTCGACCAACCGATCGCCGCGCAGCGGATCGAGGCCGGTGGTTTCGGTGTCGAGGACGATTTCGCGCATGTCTCTTGGAAGCCGTGTGAGGCGGCGAATCAGGTCCGCCGCTGCGGCATCTTAACGACCTCGGCCAGGATGTGCGCGATTTGGGCCCGCACGGGGTCAAGTCCGTGTGAGGTATCCACCACGAAATCGGCCCGCTTGCGCTTCTCGGCATCCGGCATCTGCTTGGCGATGATGGCATCGAGCTTGGCCTCGTCCATCGTGCCGCGCGCCAGCACCCGCTGGCGCTGCAGCTCGGGCGAGGTCGAGACCACGACCACGGCATCGACCCGCTTCTCGCCGCCGGTCTCGAACAGCAGCGGGATGTCCAGCACCACGACCGGCGCCTTGGCGGCCTCGGCGTCGGCAAAGAATTTCTGCCGGGACGCGCCGAGCATGGGATGAACGATCTGCTCGAGCTGCTTGATCGCGGCGGGATCGTGCACGACACGCGCCGACAGCTTTTGCCGGTCGACCTTGCCATTCGCGGTGGTGCCGGGGAAGGCGGCCTCGATCGCGGGAGCGGCCTCGCCCTCATAGAGCTGATGCACGGCGGCATCGGCGTCGTAGACGGGGACGCCGGCCTCCGCGAACAATGTCGCGGTGGTGGATTTGCCCATCCCGATCGAGCCGGTCAGTCCGAGAATTCGCATCAGCACCCAGCCTTCTCTCGCATCTACACCGCAATTAGCTGCTCGCTGCGCAGATACGCAAGCAGCGGCAGCAGCGGCAGGCCGAGAATGGTGAAATGGTCGCCCTCGATGCGCTCGAACAGATGGATGCCGAGGCCCTCGAGCTGATAGGCGCCGACGCTTCTGGTCACAGCGTCGCCCGCGGCGTCGAGATAGGCCGAAAGCTCGGCTTCGCTCATTCCCCGCATGGTCATGCGCGCCACGGAAACGTCCTCGAAGAGAATCCTGCCATCCTGCGCCACGGCGACGGCTGAGTTCAGCTCGTGCGTCTGACCGGCGAGATCGCGCAATTGCACCAGCGCCTGGGCGCGCCCAGCCGGCTTGTTAAACAGACGGCCCCCGAGCGCCAGCGTCTGGTCGGCGCCGATCACATAATGTCCGGGATAGCAGGCAGAAACAGCCTTGGCCTTTTCGCGGGCCAACAGCAGGGCGATCTCGCGCGGGTTGGAGAGCTTTGACGCGGCCTGGATGCCACGCTCGTCGATATCAGCGGTGACGGCTTCGAATTCGAGCCCGGCATTGGCCAGCAGCATTTTGCGCGCGCTGCTTTGCGAGGCCAGGATCAACGGACTTTTGCCGCGCCACAGACTCATCGGCGACACTTACTCGGACGGCCGGTTGCGCTGGCGATCGCTATACAGCTTCATGATCGCCGCCGCGGTTTCCTCGATGGAGCGGCGCGTGACGTCCAGCAGCGGCCAGTCATGCTTGGCGCTCAGCTTGCGCGCGAACGCGACCTCCTCCGTGACCGACTGCTTGTCGGTGTAGGTATCGCTACCGCTGCTGGACTCGGCGCCCATGGACAGCAGGCGGTTCTGCCGGATCTGAATCAGGCGTTCCGGCGTCGCGTGCAGGCTGACCACCAGCGGCCGCGTCAGCGTCTCCAATTGCGGGGGCACCGGAATGCCCGGCACCAGCGGCACGTTGGCGGTGCGAATGCCGCGATTGGCGAGATAGATCGATGTCGGCGTCTTCGATGTCCGGGACACCCCGACCAGTACCACGTCGGCCTCGTCGAGACCTTCGACATGCTGACCGTCGTCATGGATCATCGTGTAGTTCAAGGCATCGATGCGCTTGAAATATTCCGCGTTGAGCACGTGCTGGGCGCCGACACGGCCGGTGGTCGCTGCTCCGAGATAGGCCTCGAACAGCTGCATCACCGGCCCGATGATCGACAGGCTCGGAACATTTATCTGCTTGCACTTGTCCTCGAGTCTGGCGACCAGATCCTTCTCGAGCAGCGTGAACAGCACGATCCCTGGCGCTTCCTCGATCTCATCAAGCACGCGGTCGAGCTGCTTCTGGCTGCGCACCAGCGGATAGACGTGCTCGACCGGCGTCACGTTGGCGTATTGGGCCGCGACCGCGCGCGCCACGGTGATGAGCGTCTCACCCGTGGAGTCCGAGACCAGGTGGAGATGGAAATAATTGTTCGAGGTCGGCACAAAAACCCTTTGAATTTCGTTGGGGTGGTTTGTGGATTTCTGTGGAGCTTAACCTCTCGGAAAGGGATGTGCGACACCAGGGGCGGGACAAGGCGTGATTTTCTTCACACCGCTGCCGGTCAGGACAAATCCGACGCCTCGCCGAGAGGGAAGCGGGATTGCGCGGACAAGTCCCTTGATAAGCTGCCGATACAATCGCGCAAGCCTTTGAAGCCGGCTGACTTATCGGAAGTCGACAAAGGCTGTCCGGAATATGTGGATGGATGTGAACAAGCGCGCGTGAACGCGCGGACGGAATTGCGTGAGTCCAATCCACGGTCACATAGACTCAAACCTTAAGAATCTAAGATTCTAGATTTGAGGAAGGCGCTACGGAGGGATATGTGTGCGGGGTAAGACCTTAACGGGTTCTTACTATCCCCAGCGTTCCCCGCGCTGGGCAGCAAGCCGGACCCCCGAAAATGTTCGAAGACGTCTATCTCTGGATCAAGGCGCTGCACGTGATCGCCGTCATCTCCTGGATGGCCGGCATGCTCTACCTGCCGCGGCTGTTCGTCTATCACTGCGAGGCCGAAATCGGCTCGAAGCAGTCGGAGACGTTCAAGGTGATGGAACGCCGGCTGCTCAAGGCGATCATCAACCCCGCGATGATGGTCACCTGGCTCGCCGGGCTCTATCTCGCCTGGTCCGGGCATTGGTTCTCGTTCGGCTGGCTGCACGTCAAACTGGCACTGGTCCTGGCGCTCTCGGCGGTCCACGGCTTTTTTTCCCGCTGGGTCAAGGATTTTGCCGCCGATAAGCGCCCGCGAAGTCAGAAATTCTATCGCATAATCAACGAGGTGCCGACCGTCCTGATGATTTTCATCGTCATCATGGTGATCGTGAAGCCGTTCTAGGCAGACCGCGCGGCGATTAGCTCAGCGCTTCGGCTTGCGGAGCGCCAGGCGATTTTCTATATTATCGATATCCCACCCAACGCAGGCGGATGTGGTTGTGTCCGAGCCTTCCAGAGGCCGGACCCCGCATCAGGATTGAAGCCTCACCGGCGTTCACCTTGCCAGACCTGCGGACCTTACCTGCACCTGCTCGCGTCCGCATTTCAGAGCCTCCTCGCACCCCCTCTTTTCAGGTTACCCCACAGGACCACCCCAATGCGGGAAATCAAACTCGAAGACCTCAAGTCCAAAACGCCGGCCGAGCTCGTCTCGTTCGCGGAGGAGAATGGGGTCGAGAATGCCAGCACCATGCGCAAGCAGGAGCTGCTGTTCGCCATCCTCAAGCAGCTGGCGCTCGCCGAGACCGATATTGTCGGCCAGGGCGTCGTCGAAGTTCTCTCCGACGGCTTCGGCTTTCTCCGCTCGCCCGACGCGAATTATCTGCCGGGCCCCGACGACATCTACGTGTCGCCCTCGCAGATCCGCCGTTTCGGCCTGCGCACCGGCGACACCATCGAAGGTCACATCCGCAGTCCGAAAGAGGGCGAGCGCTACTTCGCGCTGCTGAAGGTCAACACGCTCAATTTCGAGGATCCGGAAAAGGCCAAGCACAAGGTCAATTTCGACAACCTCACGCCGCTGTTTCCGAATCAGCGTTTCCGCATGGAGATCGACGATCCCACGCGGAAAGACCTGTCTGCACGCGTGATCGACATCGTCGCGCCCATCGGCAAGGGCCAGCGCGCCTTGATCGTGGCACCGCCGCGTACCGGTAAAACCGTGCTGATGCAGAACATCGCGCATTCGATCACGCACAATCACCCCGAATGCTATTTGATCGTGCTCTTGATCGACGAGCGTCCGGAAGAAGTCACGGACATGCAGCGCTCGGTGAAGGGCGAGGTCGTGTCCTCGACCTTCGACGAGCCGGCGGTGCGCCACGTTCAGGTCGCCGAGATGGTGATCGAGAAGGCAAAACGCCTGGTCGAGCACGGCCGCGACGTCGTGATCCTGCTCGATTCGATCACGCGCCTCGGCCGCGCCTACAACACCGTGGTGCCGTCATCCGGCAAGGTGCTGACTGGCGGTGTCGACGCCAACGCGCTGCAGCGTCCGAAGCGCTTCTTCGGCGCGGCCCGCAACATCGAAGAGGGCGGCTCGCTGACCATCATCGCGACCGCGCTGGTCGATACCGGCAGCCGCATGGACGAAGTCATCTTCGAAGAGTTCAAGGGCACCGGTAACTCCGAACTGATCCTGGACCGCAAGGTCTCGGACAAGCGCACCTTCCCGGCGATCGATATCTCGCGCTCCGGCACCCGCAAGGAGGAGCTCATCACCGATCCGCAGGTGCTCAAGAAGATGTACGTGCTCCGCCGCATCCTCAATCCGATGGGGACGATGGACGCGATCGACTTCCTGCTCGACAAGCTGCGCTCGACCAAGAGCAATTCGGAGTTCTTCGACTCCATGAATACCTGAGTGCACTGCAATAAAGACTTCCGGGCGCCTTCGGGCGCCCTTTTTGTTGCGGTTTTGCTGCAGCGAAGGTGCAGCATGAGCGGCAGCCGCTATTCCGTATCTCCTTAAGCTGTTGATATCGAAAAATAATGCTTGAGATTTTGGTCGGCCTCTCCTCCTGCGATCAGGCAAGCTGCCGCAAAAAGCCGCGGTTATGTTGCAATGCAATATTGGATTTGCTGCAGAATCCGGTGCAGCAAAACCCAGTTGGCTCGCGAGAACGGACGTTTGCGTTTTCGGCCGCAGCCGGACAAATAGGCTATGCATCCGCGAGACCAGACCATTTTCGCGCTGTCATCCGGGCGGGCGCCCAGCGCGATCGCCGTGGTCCGCGTCTCCGGCTCGCAAGCCGGCGCGGCGCTGACCGCGCTTGCGGGCCGGCTGCCGGCGCCGCGACAGGCGAGCCGTCGGCTGCTCCGGGACGGCGCGGGCCAGCCGATCGACGATGCGGTCGTGCTCTGGTTTCCAGGACCGGCCAGCGCCACCGGCGAGGATGTTGCCGAGTTTCACGTTCATGGCGGCCGGGCGGTGCTGGCGGCGCTCTTCGCTGCAATTTCCGATATCCCGAATACGCGTGCGGCCGACCCCGGCGAGTTCACGCGCCGCGCCTTCGAAAATGGCAAGCTCGACCTGACCGAGGCCGAGGGGCTCGACGACCTCATTCACGCCGACACCGACCGCCAGCGCCGCCAAGCGCTGCGCCAATTGCAGGGCCTGCTTGGCGACCGCGCGCGCGACTGGCGCGAGCGCATCATCGAGGCCTCCGCGCTGATCGAGGCCGGCATCGATTTTTCCGATGAAGGCGACGTGCCGGCGGAGCTGCGGGCGCCGGCGGTGAAAGCGATCAGAGCGCTTCACGACGAAATCACGAAAGTGCTTGCGGCACAGGGGCATTCTGAACGGCTGCGCGAGGGCCTTGTCGTTGCCATCGCCGGCGAGCCGAATGTCGGCAAGTCGACGCTGATCAACCAGCTCGCGCGCCGCGAGGTCGCGATCGTCTCGCCGCATGCCGGCACGACGCGCGACGTCATCGAGGTGCAGCTCGATCTCGACGGCTATCCCGTCACGGTCATCGACACCGCTGGCATCCGCGAGACCGACGATCCGGTCGAGCAGGAAGGCGTGCGCCGCGCCCGCGCGCGCGCCGAGGACGCCGACCTGGTGCTGTGGCTGGTGGAGGGTGGACAAGCCGTCGATCCGGATACAATGCGCTCGCGCTGGACATTGGCGGACGGTGCTGTTCCGTCCGGCGGCTCGGTCTGGATCGTGCGCAACAAGATTGATCTCGGCAGGGTCGGAGCAGCCAGGCCGAGCGAGTTCGGGATCTCGGCAAGCCGGGGCGACGGCATGCCTGAGCTGGTCGAAGCGCTGGTGAAATTCGCTTCGGAGTTCTTCGGAACCACCGAGGGCGCCATGGTGACCCGGGCGCGCCAGCGCGAATTGTTGAGCCGGGCCTCAGCCAGCTTGCGCCGGAGTCTGGACCTTGTAGAACACGGTGAGGAGCTCGCGGCCGAAGAGCTGCGGGCGGCCTCCTATGCCTTGGGCCGGCTCTTGGGCCGGGTAGACGTCGAGGACGTCCTTGGGGCCATCTTCCAGAAGTTCTGCATCGGAAAGTAGCGCTAGTTCTTCATTGTAGAACTAGCGCTGGTTCCATTTCTTCTGTTTCACGTGAAACGGGGATTCCGGTTCCGCACGGTGGTTTCTGGTCGTTTCACGTGAAACAGCGCCGGGGGCCCGTGTCGGTCGGCCGTTCCGATCTACAGAGAGAGCGCCGAGGCGACGGCCGTGCTTCGAGTCTGGTCATTGCGAGGAGCCCTTGCGACGAAGCAATCCAGACTGTCTCCGCCGCGAGACTCTGGATTGCTTCGCTGCGCTCGCAACGACGGAGTATGACGCGGTTGCCCCGCGTTCGACTGGCAGCTCCGCCAAAGAGACAATGGGACGTATCGGGGGTTGTGTTCGATGGTCGTGGAATTAGGCCCCGTTCCGTTTCACGTGAAACGCGATGTGGCTCAATGCCCCTCCTACTGTGCATGGGGTTGTTTTCGCGAAAGTGCTGCCGCCCTGGGCCCGCGCTTGTTTCACGTGAAACACGGCCCCCAGAGTTTCTACTTCCGGCTTTCTCGCCGCTAAGCTAGAAGTCCGTCCATGCGAACAGAGCGAGAGAGCTTCGACGTCATCGTCATCGGCGGCGGTCACGCCGGCTGTGAGGCCGCGGCTGCGTCTGCCCGGATGGGTGCGACGACCGCTCTGGTAACGCACCGTTTCTCGACCGTTGGCGCGATGTCCTGCAATCCCGCCATCGGCGGGCTCGGCAAAGGGCATCTGGTCCGCGAGGTCGATGCGCTCGACGGCCTGATGGGCCGCGTGGGCGATGCCGGCGGCATTCAGTTTCGCGTTCTCAATCGTCGGAAAGGTCCGGCCGTCCGCGGTCCGCGGGCCCAGGCCGACCGCAAGCTCTACGCGGCGGCGATGCAGGCCGCGATCCGCCAGACCGAAGGTCTTTCCGTCATCGAGGGCGAAGCCGACGGGCTGGTCGTAGTCGATGGCCGGGTGACCGGGCTTCGCCTGGCCGACGGCCGGGAGCTGCGGGCAGGGGCCGTTGTCGTGACCACCGGCACCTTCCTCCGCGGTCTCATCCATCTCGGCGAGAAGAACTGGCCCGCCGGACGCGTCGGCGAGGCGCCTGCGATGGGCCTTTCCAGCTCCTTCGAGCGCGCCGGCTTCACTCTTGGACGTCTCAAGACCGGGACGCCGCCGCGTCTCGACGGCACTACCATCGACTGGTCCGCAGTCGAGATGCAGCCCGGCGACGAGCCGCCGGAGCCGTTCTCGGTGATGACCGAGCGGATCACGACGCCGCAGATCCAGTGCGGGATCACCCGGACCACGGTCGCGACCCATGAGGTGATCCGGGCCAATGTCCATCGCTCTCCGATGTACTCCGGCCAGATCAAGAGCTCCGGTCCACGCTATTGCCCCTCGATCGAGGACAAGATCGTCCGCTTCGGCGACCGCGACGGTCACCAGATCTTTCTGGAGCCGGAAGGGCTCGACGACACGACCGTCTATCCCAACGGCATCTCGACCTCGCTCCCCGAAGAGGTCCAGCTCGCGATCCTCGCCAGCATCCCCGGCCTGGAGCGGGTGAGGATGGTCCGTCCCGGCTACGCCATCGAATACGACCACATCGATCCCCGCGAGCTCGATCCGACCCTCCAGACCAAGCGTCTGCGCGGTCTCTTCCTGGCCGGGCAGATCAATGGCACCACCGGATATGAGGAAGCCGCCGGGCAGGGCATTGTCGCCGGCCTGAATGCCGCGCTCTCCGCCAGCGGTGCCGCGCTCACAGTGTTCGACCGTGCCGACGGCTATCTCGGTGTGATGATCGACGACCTCGTCACCCGCGGGATCAGCGAGCCCTATCGCATGTTCACCTCCAGGGCAGAGTACCGGCTGACCCTGCGGGCCGACAATGCCGACCAGCGTCTGACCGAGAAAGGGATCGCTCTGGGATGTGTCGGCAGCGCCCGGATCAGGCATCATCGCGCCAAGATGGACGCCCTGAACGCTGCCCGGACGTTGTCGAAGTCCCTGACCATCACCCCGAACGAAGCCATCAAGCACGGGCTGTCGCTGAACCGGGACGGCCAACGCCGCTCGGCGTTCGAGCTGATGGCCTATCCGGAGATCGGCTGGAGCCAGGTCCGCGCGATCTGGCCTGAGCTGTCGGCCATCGATCCCGTCATCGCGACCCATCTCGAGATCGACGCCAAGTACGACGTCTACCTGGAGCGCCAGAGCGCCGACGTCGAAGCCTTCCGGCGCGACGAGGGTATGGTGCTGGCGGATGTCGATTACCAGCTCGTGCCCGGTCTCTCCAATGAAGTGCGCGCCAAGCTGGAGAAGGCACGACCGTTCACCGTCGGCCAGGCCGGCCGGATCGACGGGATGACGCCGGCGGCGCTCGGCATTCTCGCGGCCTATCTCCGCCGCGAGGCACGGAAGACTTCCAAAGCAATCGCATAAAGCCAATCGCATAGGCGTTTCACGTGAAACAGCGCGGATCGGGCGGAGATCGACCGCCATCGCGAAGACCCGGAGCGGGTGAGGGCGCCGGGCAGCGAAGTGAACCTGGAGTGGCCAGCCCGAAGATCAGCAAGGCCGCGGCCAACGACAAGGTGCTCGATTCGATCATCGCCGCTGACAAGACCGCCGCTATGAAGCTCGCTCCCGTTTCACGTGAAACCGAGGAGCGGCTTGATCGCTACATCGCGCTACTCCGGGAGTGGCAGGCCAAGACCAATCTCGTCGCGCCATCGACTTTGCCAAACCTCTGGACCCGGCACATCGCTGACTCGCTCCAGCTCGTCGATCTCGCACCGGCTGCAAAACGGTGGGCTGATCTCGGGAGCGGCGGCGGATTTCCCGGCGTCGTGCTCGCCTGCGCCATGGCCGGCACGTCTGGCGCGAGCGTCCATCTGGTCGAGCGAATCGCCAAGAAGGCCGCTTTTTTGCGCGAAGCGATCCGCGTCACCACATCTCCGGGAGTCGTACATCTCGCTGAGATCGGGGATAATGTGGATAGAATCACCGGCCCCGTCGATTGCGTCACCGCGCGTGCGCTGGCTCCGCTACATCAACTCATCGGCTTTGCGGAGCCGCTGATGCGCCAGGGCGCAAAAGCGTTGTTTCTCAAGGGTCAAGATGTAGAGGCTGAATTGACCGAAGCCGCTAAATATTGGAATATTCGGCCGCAGCTCCACCAAAGCCGCACGGGCGACGGCTGGATCGTGGAGCTCGATGCCGCCGAACGGCGCAGCTGAGGCGTTGAGGGGTGAGTGGGGAATTGCCGATGAGCGTGATTGACGAACCGCAGCAAGAACAGACGGCCCAAAAGACCGACGAGGTCCCCCACGGCCATCCGCGCATCCTCGCGCTGGCGAATCAAAAGGGCGGGGTGGGGAAAACAACCACAGCGATCAATCTTGGCACGGCGCTCGCGGCGATCGGCGAGCGCGTCCTGATCGTGGATCTCGATCCCCAGGGCAACGCCTCGACCGGCCTCGGCATCGATCGCCGAAACCGCTCCTGCTCGACCTACGACGTGCTGATCGGCGAGGCCGCCTTGCGCGAGGCGGTGGTCTCGACCGCGGTGCCGCGGCTGCACATCGCGCCGTCGACCATGGATCTCTCTGGCCTCGAGCTCGAGCTCGGCACCACGCCCGGCCGCGCCTTCAAGTTGCGCGATGCAATCGGCGCGCTCAACAACAACGTCTCCCCGGACGCCGACTACACCTACGTGCTGATCGACTGCCCGCCCTCGCTCAACCTGCTCACGGTCAACGCGATGGCGGCCTCCGATGCGATCCTGGTGCCGCTGCAATGCGAGTTCTTCGCGCTCGAAGGTCTGTCGCAATTGTTGCAGACCGTGGAGCAGGTGCGCTCGACACTCAATCCGAACCTGTCGATCCACGGCATCGTGCTGACCATGTTCGACTCGCGCAACAACCTGTCGAACCAGGTCGTCGCCGACGTCCGCCAGTTCATGGGCGAGAAGGTCTACAAGACCATGATCCCGCGCAACGTGCGCATCTCGGAAGCGCCGTCCTACGGCAAGCCGGTGCTGGTCTACGACCTCAAATGCGTCGGCAGCGAAGCTTACTTGCGCCTCGCCACCGAAGTGATCCAGCGCGAGCGCGAGTTGCGCACCACGCATTGACAATGCCGTAGGGTGGGCAAAGGCGTCTTCGCCGTGCCCACCGTCTTCCGCACACAATCGGTGGGCACGCTTCGCTTTACCCACCCTACGATAATTCAGTTCTGGAGTGCTGCACCGTGAATCCAAGGGAGCTGGCGATGGCCGACGAAGCGCGTTCGCGACTGGGCCGGGGTCTTGCAAGTCTGATCGGTGACGTCGGCGGCGAGGCTCAGCATGTCGATCGTCCGCGCGCGCAGCGCAAGGTGCCGATCGAATTCATCAAGGCCAATCCGCGCAACCCGCGCCGCACCTTTTCGGACACCGAGCTGAAGGAGCTCTCGGAGTCCATCAAGCAGCATGGCGTGATCCAGCCGATCGTGGTGCGTCCGGTGAAGGGCACGCAGGACCGCTTCGAGATCATTGCCGGCGAACGACGCTGGCGCGCCTCGCAGATGGCCGGGCTGCACGAGGTGCCGATCGTCCCGGTCGACATCAGCGACAGCGATGCGCTGGAATTCGCGATCGTCGAGAACGTGCAGCGCGAGGACCTCAACCCGATGGAAGAGGCGCAGGGCTATCATGCGCTCGCCAACGAGTTCAAACGCAGCCAGGAGGACATCGCCAAGGTCGTCGGCAAGAGCCGCAGTCACGTCGCCAACATGATGCGGCTGACCAAGCTGCCGGCCGAAGTGCAGGCCTTCATCGCGACCGGCGAGCTGACGGCTGGCCACGCTCGCGCGCTGATCGGCGTGCCCGATCCACTCGCCGCCGCCAAGCGCATCGTCGAGGAAGGTCTCAACGTCCGCCAGACCGAGGCGCTTGCGCATGAAGAGGGCGTGCCGGAGCGCAAGCCGCAAAAGGCGCGCGCCAGCGGGGGCAAGGAGAAGGACCCCGACACGATCGATCTGGAGAAGCGCGTCAGCGACGCGCTCGGTCTCAAGGTCACCGTCAATCACCGCGATCCCGGCGGCTCCGTGCAGATCAACTACCGCAACCTCGATCAGCTCGACGAGGTGATGAAGCGGCTGGCCAAGGGCGCGCTGTAGACCGTATCCTCGGCGTCGTTCCCGCTTTCGAGGACGACAGGGCGTGCGTCGGTGCGCAACTATTTCCACATCGTCATTGCGAGCGCAGCGAAGCAATCGAGAGTCCCTCTGCGGAGAGATTCTGCATTGCTTCGCTCGGCTCGCAATGACTGGTGGAGAGAGCTGCGCTCGCAATGACGTGGTGAGAGCGGAGGCCTAGCCCCGCCGTTTCGCATTCGCCGCGATTGCCATCAGCGCGCGCTGGGCGATGGCAGCGGCGAGGGTGGACTGTTTGCGCGTGTCGAGGGCGGCGGTCGCCAGCTGCTCGATCACAGCGGCGAGCCGCGCCGGGCTGAAATTGCGCAGCGCGGTTTCGACCGCGGGCTTTCGTGAAAAATGCAGGCGCGGAAAGCCGCCGTCGAGCACGGCGGAGGCAGGCGTGCCGTCGGCAATCGCCAGCGCCGATTTGTGCAGCCACGCGGCCTGGCGCTGCGCGGCCGAGATGATCACGCCGGGATAGGTCCCGGCGATCATTGCCTTTGCAAACTCGGTCTCGACGATGTCGGGCCGCCCGGCGAAGGCACCGTCGACGATCGGATCGAGCTTCAGCTCCGAGGCATCGGCGACCACGGCCATGACGTCATCCAGCGTGACCTCGCCCTTGCCATGGGCGTAGAGCGTCAGCTTGCGCAGCTCATTGCGCGAGGCCTGACGGTCGCCGCCGAGGAACGACATCAGCGCCGCGCGGGCGTCCGGCGCGATGCGCAAATTCGCGATCCGCAGCTCGTCGTCCATCAGCTTGGCAAGATCGCGCTCGGTGTCGGGATAACAGCCGATCGCCACGGCGGTCTTGGCTTTCTCGCAGGCCTTGCGCAGCGGCGATTCCGGGCGGAGCTCGCCGGCCTCGATCACGATGCGGCAATCCTTCACGTTCATCTCGGCCAGAGTCTCGATGCCGGAGGCAAAGCTGCGCGAGCCGGCGCGAACGCGGATGGCGCGTCGGCCGCCGAACAGCGGCACCGTCATGGCCTCGTCGACCAGGCGCGACGGCTCGGCGGAGAGCTCGTCACCGTCGAGCTTGACCAGCGAGAACGGATCGTTGGGATCGTCGACGCCGGACGCGATCAACGCGTCGGCGCGCTCGCGCACGAGGCCGGCATCGGGACCGTAGAGCAGGATGATCGGACGGCCCGCATCGGGGCGGGCGAGGAAGGCGTCGATCTCTTTTCCGCGCAGTGCGACCATATCGTCCGATACTCGTCATTCCGGAATGCCTCGTCAGAAGGCGAACCCGGAATGACGGAAGCGTATTACGTTCCCGCGGTGAAGAACGAGGCGAGCCGGGTGGTGATGTTCTCGGCGATCTCGTTGGCGGCCCGGTCTTCGGCATCGCGCACGGCGCGGGTGCGCGAGAAGCGCTGATAGGACCCCGGCATGTCATAGGACACGCGCGAGAAGGTCGAGCCGGTCATCACAGACTTGCCGGTTACGACTTCGACCAGATTGTACTGGGCGTCGATGCCGAGATTTTCGCTGGTCGGCAATCCCGTTGCGGAGCTGACGATCAGGGAGGAGCGGCTGGTGGTGAAGCGGATGTCGAGCCGGTGGGTCGGCGGCATGCCCGTCGCCGTGCCGTAAAGCTTGAAGGCCAGCGCGTTGCGGATTTCGACGCCGACGCGGGCCTCGCGGGAAGCATTGGGCTTGTTGATCGGGGGCAGCTCGACCCCCATCAGCTTCTCGCGCAGGCCCGGGGTGCCGTCGCTGCGCTCGGCATACATCGGCTGGAAGCAGCCGGCCGTCAGCGCCGCCAGCGCGGCAACTGCCAGCAAGCGGGCTGCGATACGGGTCCTAGCCGATAACATTCACGATCCTCTTGGGAACGATGATCACCTTGCGGACGGGCTTGCCGTCCAGGGCCAGCTTTACCGCATCGAGGGCCAAAACGGCAGCCTCGATTTCCGGATTTTGGGCCGCTGTTGCAACTGTGACCTCACCCCGCTTCTTGCCGTTGACCTGCACCACCAGGGTCACGCTGTCTTCAACCAGCAAATCGCGTTCGATTTGCGGCCAATCGGCCTCCGAAACCAGCCCCTTTCGGCCAAGACCATTCTCAAAAAGCACCTGCCAGCACTCCTCGGCGAGGTGCGGCATCATCGGCGAGAACAGCTGGACCAGGATCTGGCTGGCCTCCTGGATCGCCCAGGCGAGGTCCGGGGCAGGTTGGCCGGGGCGCTGGAGCACCTCCGAGAAGGCATTGGTGAATTCGCGGATATGGGCGAGGCAAACGTTGAAGTGCAGCCGCTCGATGCCGGCGGTGACCTTGTCCAGCGCGCCGTGGGCGGCCTTGCGCAACGCCGTGGCGTCCGGGCCGAAGCTGGCCGGCCGGGCCGCCGGCGCAGCCTTGCCGAGGGTGGCGGCATCGTTCACCAGCCGCCACAGCCGCTGCACGAAGCGCGAGGCACCCTGGACGCGCTCGTCGCTCCAGATCACGTCGCGGTCGGGCGGGGAGTCCGACAGCATGAACCAGCGGGCGACGTCGGCGCCATAAGTCTCGATGATGTCGTCGGGGTCGACCGTGTTCTTCTTCGACTTGGACATCTTCTCGATCGGGCCGATCGCGATGTCTTCGCCCGTCGTCAGCAGCGTGGCGCGGCGTCCGTTGCCGCCGACCTCGACCTTCACCTCGGCCGGCTGCACATAGCTGCCGTCGGCCTTCTGGTAGGTCTCGTGCACCACCATGCCTTGCGTGAACATGCCGGCGAACGGCTCGTCCAGCGCGATATGCCCGGTCGCTTTCATCGCGCGGGTGAAGAAGCGGCTGTAGAGCAGATGCAGGATCGCGTGCTCGACGCCGCCGATATATTGGTCGACCGGCAGCATCCGGTTGGCGACCGCAGGCGTGGTTGGCGAAGCCTCGTTCCAGGGATCGGTGAAGCGCGCAAAGTACCAGGACGAATCCACGAACGTGTCCATGGTGTCGGTTTCGCGTTGAGCCTTGCCGCCGCATTGCGGGCAGGTGACGTGCTTCCAGCTCGGATGATGATCGAGTGCGTTGCCCGGCTTGTCGAAGGTCGCATCGTCCGGCAGCTTCACGGGCAGGTCGGCATCCGGCACCGGCACCACGTCGCATTTCGGACAGTGAATGACGGGAATCGGGCAGCCCCAATAGCGCTGGCGCGAAATGCCCCAGTCGCGCAGACGGAAATTCACCTGGCGCTCGCCGACCGGCGCGTTGCCGCGCAGCTCCGTCTCGAGCCGCTTCGCCACCTCTTCCTTCGCCTGCTCGATGGTCATGCCGTCGAGGAAGCGCGAATTGATCATGCGGCCGTCGCCGTCATAAGCGGTGTCGGTGATGACGAAGCTCTTCGGGTCCTGGCCTTCCGGGCATACGACGGGCGTGTTGCCGAGAGCGTACTTGTTGACGAAGTCGAGGTCGCGCTGATCGTGCGCCGGGCAGCCGAAGATGGCGCCGGTGCCGTATTCCATCAGCACGAAATTGGCGACATAGACCGGCAGCTTCCAGGAGGGATCGAACGGGTGCACCGCGCGGATGCCGGTGTCGAAACCCTGCTTCTCCGCGGTGTCGATGATCTCCTGCGCGGTGCCGATCTTCTTGATCTCGGCAACGAACGCCGCAAGCTCAGGGTTCTTTGCGGCGGCGGCCTGTGCCAGCGGATGATCCGCCGAGATCGCCATGAACTTGGCGCCGAACAGCGTATCCGGCCGCGTCGTGAAGATCTTCAGCTCGCTCTCGCCGGCCGGCGTCGTCGCCGCATCCAGCGCGAAGCGGATCAACAAGCCCTCGGAGCGGCCGATCCAGTTGCGCTGCATCAGGCGCACCTTGTCGGGCCAGCGGTCCAGCCCGTCGAGCGCCGACAGCAGCTCCTGCGAGTACTTCGTGATCTTGAAGACCCACTGGTTCATCTCGCGCTGCTCGACAACGGCGCCCGAGCGCCAGCCGCGGCCGTCGATCACCTGCTCGTTGGCGAGCACGGTCATGTCGACGGGGTCCCAGTTCACCTTGCGCTTCTCGCGCTCGGCAAGCCCTGCGCGCAGGAAATCCAGGAACATCTTCTGCTGGTGCTTGTAGTAGGAGGGGTCGCAGGTCGCGATCTCCCTGGACCAGTCCAGCGACAGCCCGATCGAGCGGAGCTGCTTCTTCATCGCGGCGATGTTGTCGTAGGTCCAGGCCTTCGGCGCCACCTTGCGCTCGATCGCGGCGTTCTCGGCCGGCAGGCCGAAGGCGTCCCAGCCCATCGGATGCAGCACGTTGAACCCCTTGGCGCGCATGAAGCGGGCCAGCACGTCGCCGAGCGTGTAATTCCGGACATGGCCGATATGGATGCGCCCGGACGGGTAGGGGAACATCTCGAGCACGTAATATTTCGGCCGCGGATCGTCGTTTTTGGAGACGAAGATCGCCTGCTCGTCCCAGAGGCGTTGCCAGCGCGGTTCGGCGTCGCGGGCGTTATAGCGTTCGGAGGTCATGGAATCGTTGGGTTTTCGTGGTTCGGCCGTCTCAAGACGGCGGACTAGGCCATAGAAGCCCTTAAGGGGTCAATGGGTTGCCGCGTTTTGGAACTTTGACCCCTCCGCATAACTACGAGGGTCCGCGTTGGGGTGTGATTAAGGCGTCGATGCCAAGTTGCAGCCCGACAAGGCCGCGTTACCGCACATGGATTCCAGCTTCGACGATCCCGATTACGACTATGCCGCGTCCGTCGCCGGGCGGGCAATGCGGAGCATGGCCGAACAGCGGATTGCACCGACCCCGGCCAACTTTGCCGTCTGGTTCCAGTATTTCGCGGGCAGCCATGACGATCTGCGCAACGCGATCGATCTCCTGATCGACCACAATCGTCCCTTCGACGCCCAAACCAATCAGGATCTGTTCGAGACCTACGTCGCGCCCCAGGTGAGTGCCGTCGTGGTCGACACGTCCGAGCGGCTGCAGGCGCTGATGGGGACGGCGAAGGAGTTTCTGACGACGGCGATCGCCGACAATCATTCGCAGATGCAGGTCATCAGCCAGGTGGCCGACCAAGGCAAGGCCGGCGTCGATCCAAAGCTGCTGGTTGCCCAGCTCATGAACGAGCTGGCGCGGGCGGCCACGCGGGCGACGCGGCTGGAGGCAGGCTTTGCGGAAAAGACCCGCGAGCTCGACGTGATCCGCGATTCGCTGTCGCGATCCGAGCAGCGCGCCCGGACCGACACGCTGACCGGGCTGGCGAACCGGCGGGCCCTCGACGAATTCCTGCGCAAGGCGCAGACGACGGCGGAATGGGGCGAGCCGCTCAGCGTGCTGATGCTCGACATCGACCACTTCAAGTCGTTCAACGACAATTTCGGCCACGGTGTCGGCGACCAGGTGCTGCGCCTGATGGCCAAGGTCCTGCGCGAGAAGGTTCGCGCGCAAGATCTGCCGGCCCGCTATGGCGGCGAGGAGCTGATCGCGGTGCTGCCGGACGCCGATCTGGCCGCTTGCGCCGAGATCGCCGAACGGATCAGGCGCGCGATCGCAGATTGCACGATCACGCGTCGCTCGACCGGCGAGACCCTGCCCGGCATCAGCGTGTCGATCGGCGTGGCGCAATACCGGGTCGGCGAGGCGATCACGGATCTGATCGAACGCTGCGACCGTGCGCTCTATCTCGCCAAGGGCGGCGGCCGCAATCGTGTGGTGACGGAGATCGAGCTCGATCGCGCCGGGGCTGCGGGCTAGCGGTCAGCGACGGTATGCTCACTCTCCCCGCAAGCAGGGAGAGGTGATGACCAGCGCTTTAGGCGCTCGCCACCATCATCATCTCGGCCGTGCCGGTCGCGATCGCCTGCACGCCGTGCTCGACGACATTGTTGCGGCCACGATGCTTGGCGGCGTAGAGCGCGGCGTCGGCGGCTTCGATCAGGTCGCCGGGACGCAAGGATTCGCTCGGCTTGGTCGCGGCGACGCCGATCGAGACCGTGACGATCATGTGGTTCGAAGTGATGTGAGGCAGGCAGAGCCTCAGCACGGACGAACGCACCTGCTCGCCGATCGCGACGGCGCGCGTTACGTCGGTGTTCGGCAGCAGCAGGCAGAACTCCTCGCCGCCGTAGCGGGCCGCGAAGCCCATCGTGTCGGCGGCGATGCCGGACAGTGATTCGCCGAGCCGCGTCAGGCAGGAATCGCCTTCGAGATGGCCGTAGGTGTCGTTGAACAGCTTGAAATGGTCGACGTCGATCATCAGAAGCGCCAGCTCGCTGCCATATTGCTGCGCGCGCATCCATTCGAAATCCAGCCGGCTCTGGAAGCCGCGGCGGTTGGCGAGACCGGACAGCATGTCGATCGAAGCCATCACCGTCAGGCGGTCGTTGCTTGCGATCAGCTCGCGCTCGCGCTGGCTCAGCTGCGCGGCCATCGCGTTGAACGCGCGGGCCAGCGGCACGAACTCGGCGGGCAGGCGATTGCGCGCGGCGCGCGCCGACAGGTCGCCCTCGCCGAGCCGCTTGGCCATGTCGGCGAGCATCTCGATCGGCTTGATCACGAGCTTTTCGGCGGCGATCAGCGCGCCGAGCAGGACGAACATGAGCACGAAGGCGAGCTGCAGATAGGCGGTGCGGATGTCGCGGCTGACCGCTGCGGACACCTTGTCTTCGTCGATGCTGGCGATCAGGCGGGCATTGGTGCCGGCGATGCGGATATAGCTGACCGCGCGGCGGGAGCCGTCGGCGGCGAGAAAGGACAGCGAACCCTCATCCTGATCAGAGCGCAGCGCCTTGTCGGCGATCGCGGACATCAGCGGCATGTTGTCGAGCGGACGGCCGACCGCGCTGTGCTGATCGGCCGCGGCCGCCAGCACGGTGCCCGCGCTGTCGACCAGCACCGCAGTGATGCCGGCGCGACCGCCCAGATTGTTCATGACCTTCGACATCCAGTCGAGATTGACGGTGGCGAGCACGACGGCATCGGCCACACCGCTGAAGGCGGAGACCGGATAGACCGCCATCACCGTTGGCGACGGTACCGGTCGCGACATGATGAAGTCGCTCAGCACGAAGCGGCCGGTTTCCTGGGCCTGCTGGAAGTACGGTCGGTCGCTGAGATCGAGGCCGACATACATGTTGTTGGTGGCGCATTGGATGCGGCCGTCCTGGCCGGCGATCAGAAGCGTGCGGATCCAGGGCAGGCTCGACGGCAGGCTCGCGCGCAGCACGTCGCAGCTCTTGCTGATGCCGCCGGCGGAGGCGCGGATGAAGGCCTCCGATTTCAGAATGGTCTCGACTGACGAGATCACCTGGCGCTGCGCATCGGCGCTGTGCCTCGCCACCGTGGTGAATTCAGCCGCGGCCTGCGCAACTTGCCGCGCGCGCGTGTCTTCGAGGGAACGGATGCGCTCGATCATCAAGGGCGTCACAAGAATCACCGCGAGCAACGCAAGCCGCGCCCGGATACCGAGAACCTGCTTGAGTTTCGCGCGCTTGCGGTTGAGACTGACGCTTGCCATTTTCGCTACCCACCCCGCGGGCTAAGGTAAAGCGAAGGGTTCAAAAACTGTTTCTTGAACTCGGTAAAATTGGACCTAACTCGGGCTTAAGGTCACAACCAAGAGACGTCATGACGGAAGCCAACGTCGCGCCGGTCACCGGCCATTCACCAAACGCGCTCGCCGCGGTCGAAGCCGAAATTGCACGCGCCTGCAGGGACGCGCAGCGTGACCGCGCCTCGGTCACGCTGATCGCCGTGTCCAAGACGTTCGCGGCGGATGCAATTATCCCGGTTATCGCCGCAGGACAGCGCGTATTTGGCGAGAATCGGGTGCAGGAGGCCAAAGCCAAGTGGCCGGCGTTAACGTCTGCTTACCCCGATATCGCGCTGCATCTGATCGGGCCGCTGCAATCCAACAAGGCGAAAGAGGCGGTCGCGCTGTTCGACGCCATCCATTCGGTCGACCGTCCGAGCATTTGCCAAGCATTAGCCAAGGAAATCGAATCCCAGAACAGGCACCCGCAGCTGTTCGTCCAGATCAACACCGGCGAGGAGCCGCAGAAGGCCGGGATTGCCCCGGGCGAGGCCGATGCCTTCATTGCAAGCTGCCGCGACACCTACGGGCTGACGATCTCCGGATTGATGTGCATCCCGCCGGTCGACGAGCCGCCCGCCGCGCACTTTGCGCTCACCGCCAAGATCGCCGCGCGCAATGGCTTGACGAATCTCTCGATGGGCATGAGCGCCGATTTCGCGACCGCCATCATGCTCGGCGCCACCCATGTGCGCGTCGGCAGCGCGATCTTCGGGCATCGGTAATTGCCGTTGGCGAGGGAGGATGCCGCCCGAACGCTGTCAATATTGTCGCAAGGGCTCCTCGCAATGACGGCGGTGTGCCTCACCCGATGATGATCTTTGTGCGCGGGCCCAGGCGCCGCAGCAATTGCAGCATGGCGGATTTCGTCATGGAGACGCAGCCGGCGGTCGGGCCGAAATTGTCGCGGGCAAGGTGCAGGAACACCGCGCTGCCGCGGCCGGCGATGCGGGGTCGGGTGTTGTGGTCGATCTCGATGATGAAGTCGTAGAGATGGTCGGCGCGCTGGAGCCGGTCGCCGCCCTGCCCCTCGCCGAGCCGGATGCTCTGGTTGTAGCGGCGGTCCCGCGGATCCTCGCACCAGGCGTCCACGCCGGTGATCATCCGGGCCGGCAGGAACGTCCGGGGACGGCTGTGCCGGTCGCCCCGCCACCACAATTGCCTGGGCCGGAAGCTGCCTCTGGGGGTGCCGCCATCGCCCTCGCGCTTGTTGGCGAGAATGCCGCCTCGCCCCAGCGCAACCGGAATGGTCAGCGCTCCCGCCGTCAGCCAGCCTCGGCGCGGATTGCCGGCAGCAGGCTTAACGCGGATCGCCGAGAGCGGCCCGGGGCCTCGATTCCTGATGTAACCGACTGAAGCTGCTTTGTTTTTCATGTGAACGTGCAATGTCGAATTCATTACAGGACATTCATCAAAACGTCCTGCTATTCTGAGTTAGAGTGCTTCTGGCTTGTGAATCGGTAACAGCCCACTACTTCAACACGAACAACAATAATCACGGCGACCTTAAACTTCCCCTCGCGGCTGGGTGCGGCATGGATGTGCCGCCGAGCCGGACCCCAAAAGGATGACCCCCCATGGCCAATGCCCGCAAGATCCTGATCGTGGATGACGATACCGATCTGCGCGACACGTTGGTGGAGCAATTATCGCTACACGAAGAATTCGAAGCCTCTGCGGTCGATACCGGCGCCAAGGGCGCCAGCGCCGCGAAGGCCAATTCCCCCGATTTGGTTCTGATGGATGTCGGCCTGCCCGACACCGACGGCCGCGAGGTTGTCCGCTCGCTGCGGAAGGGCGGCTTCAAGGCCCCGATCATCATGCTGACCGGGCACGACACCGATTCCGACACGATCCTGGGCCTGGAATCCGGCGCCAACGACTATGTGGCAAAGCCCTTCCGTTTCGCGGTGCTGCTGGCGCGCATCCGCGCCCAGCTCCGTCAGCATGAAGCCAGCGAGGACGCGGTGTTCTCGGTCGGACCCTACTCCTTCCGTCCCGGCTCGAAGATGCTCACCGCGGCCAATGCCCGCAAGGTCCGCCTCACCGAGAAGGAAACCGCAATTCTCCGCTTCCTCTACCGGGCCGGCCAGATGCCGGTGTCGCGCGAGACCCTGCTCCAGGAGGTTTGGGGCTATAATTCCGGCGTCACCACGCACACGCTGGAAACCCACATCTACCGCCTCCGCCAGAAGATCGAGAAGGACGCCGCCAACCCGGAGATCCTGGTGACGGAAGCCGGTGGCTACAAGCTGGTGCCGTGATACGCTTCGATGGCGTGCGAATCGTTTTAGATCGCACGCCTTCGAGCCTCGGACCTGAATGTCAATCGACGATGATGTAGCGCTTCTCGAGCGTGTCCCGACACTGCGCCTGTTGGGAGACGCCTCGTTGCGCATGCTGGCGATCGGCTCGGAGCAGCGTGATTTCGTCCGCGGCGACGTGCTGTTCAATCTCGGCGACGACGCCGACGCCGGCTTCGTGGTCCAGCGCGGCGCCTTCCGGGTTGAAGACGGCGCCGGCGCCGAAATGATCGCCGGTCCCGGCGCGTTGATCGGCGAGCTCGCGCTGGTGGTGCCGATGAAGCGGCCGTCGAGCGCGGTCGCGCTGGAGCATTCCTCCGTCATCCGCGTCGCCCGCAGCCTGTTCCAGCGCGTGCTCGAAAGCGATCCCGCTGCGGCGGTGCGCCTGCGCGACGAGTTCGCGGTGCGCTCCAGCCAGATCGCCAGCGATATTTTGATGGCGGGTGCGAAGCTGACGTCGTAGCTCTCTCCACTCGTCATTCCGGGGCGCGACGAAGTCGCGAACTATGGTGCGCAATTGCGCACCTGAGAATCCATTGAGCGGCAGAGTCAGTTGATGAATGGATTCCGGGCTCGCGCCAAGTGGCGCGCCCCGGAATGACGAGGGCGGCTCACACCTCCAGCGTCACCGTCACAGGCACGTGGTCCGATGGCCGCTCCCAGCTGCGCGCATCGCGCAGAATCCTGAAATCGCTGACTGCATCTTTCAGCGCGCGCGAGACCCAGATGTGGTCGAGCCTGCGGCCGCGATCGCCGATGGTCCAGTCGGCGGAGCGGTAGCTCCACCACGTATAGACCTTCTCCGACATCGGGATGCGCTCGCGCGCGACGTCGACCCATTCGCCGGCCGCGAGCGCCGCCTTCAGCTTCTCCGTTTCGACAGGCGTGTGCGAGACCACTTTCAGCAGCTGCTTGTGCGACCACACGTCGTTCTCGTGCGGGGCGACGTTGAGATCGCCGACCAGGATGTGGCGGTCCTCACCGCGCGGATGCAGCGGCTCGCACGCTTTCATCTCGTCGAGGAAGCGGAGCTTGTGGTCGAATTTCTCGTTCAGCGCGGGATCGGGAATGTCGCCGCCCGCGGGCACGTAGAAATTATGCAGCACCAGTGGTTTTGCGATGCCCGCCTTTTCACCGAACGACACCGAGATGTGGCGCGAATCCACCTTGTCGCAGAAGGTGCGGATGTCCTTCGATTCGAACGGGATCTTCGAGATGATGGCGACGCCGTGATAGCCCTTCTGACCGTTCAGCGCGACGTGCTCGTAGCCGAGCCGCTTGAAGCGCTTCAGCGGAAAAGCATCGTCGATGCACTTAGTCTCCTGCAGGCACAGCACTTCTGGCCGCGCGCTCTTGAGAAATTTCGCGACCAGGTCGATGCGTAGCCGCACCGAATTGATGTTCCAGGTTGTCAGGGAAAGACGCATAGGAAATGCGTCTTAGCATGGATTGGCGTGGGGAAAATGCTTGTCCACAGCGAGCTCTCGTAGGGTGGGCGAAGCGAAGCGTGCCCACCGTGATGGCCGTGAGGAGAGGTGGTGGGCACGGCGCAAGAGCGCCTTTGCCCACCCTACGGCAGCGGAGCGCTCAACCCCGCGACGGCGTGTTGTAATTGGTGAAATCGATCTTGAACATGTTGGGGTCGAGCTTCTTGCTCGAGTCCAGATTGTACACCGCAATCGTCGTGTCGTAGCCCTGCGGATCGGTGACGGTCCACTGCTTGAGCTGGCCGTCCTTGGCGCCGAACATCAGCAGCAAGCGGCTGGTGCCGACCAGGGCCTGCTTCTCCTCGATGGTGACGCTGACGAAGACGTCGTCGGCCGAGACGCCAACGACATTGGTGTCCCTCATCAGGTCGATGCGGTCGGACAATAGAAAGCGCAGCGGCGTCTGCGACAGCGGGTAGACGTCCTGGGTCGCGAGCTTGCGGTCGCGCACCACGAGCGAGGATCCGTCGGCGACGATGTCGATCGGGCTCGGCGCATCATATTCGAAGCGTACCTTGCCGGGTTTCTGGATGTAGAAGTCGCCCTGCGTCTTGCTGCCGTCGGGACCGACCTGGACGAAATTCCCGACCAACGTCTGCAGCGACGACAGATAGGCGCTGACCTTGGCCGCCTGCGCTTTCTGGTTGGCGTCGAAGGTCTGGAAGATGCTGCTCGGAACGTTGCGCCGCGGATCCGGGATCACCGGATTGGGCGGCGCCTGCGTCGCGCCGGTGACGGCCGGCCCACCGGCGGTCGCGCCGCCGTCACGCCCCTTCGGCGCGGGCTTCGGCACCGGCACGGTCTGCGCGAACGACGCAGCGGTCACCATCGCGGCGGTGACGAGAAGCACGCCGGCCATGCGCGCGCTTCGCGCGGCGATGGTGGCAGCGAATCGAATGTCCGGATGTCTGATCAACGCGTCGTCCTGTGTGGCTGGGCGCCCTTTTACCGTGATTTCGGGCAAAAGCAGATATCGAATTTGCGTGAAATGTTGCTCAGAGGCTCCTCGCCTCACATATGGCTGTCTTCTTCCTCGACCAGAATCTCGCGCTTGCCGGCATGGTTGGCGGGACCGACGATGCCTTCCAGTTCCATGCGCTCCATCAGCGATGCGGCGCGGTTGTAGCCGATTTGCAGACGGCGCTGGATGTAGCTGGTCGAGGCCTTGCGATCGCGTTTGACGATCGCAACCGCCTGCTGGAAGAGATCGCCGCCGCCATCGCCGCCCATGCCGGTGGCGTCGAACACGGCACCGTCCTCGTCCTCGGTCGGCTCTTCGGCGGTGACGGCTTCGAGATATTCCGGCTGTCCCTGCGTCTTGAGGTGACGCACCACCTTCTCGACTTCCTCGTCGGAGGCGAACGGTCCGTGCACGCGGCTGATGCGGCCGCCGCCCGCCATGTAGAGCATGTCGCCCTGGCCGAGCAGCTGCTCGGCGCCCATCTCGCCGAGAATGGTGCGGCTGTCGATCTTGGAGGTGACCTGGAAGGCGATACGGGTCGGGAAGTTCGCCTTGATGGTGCCGGTGATGACGTCGACCGACGGACGCTGCGTCGCCAGGATCACGTGCAGGCCTGCGGCCCGCGCCATCTGCGCCAGACGCTGCACCGCGCCTTCGATGTCCTTGCCGGCGACCATCATCAGGTCGGCCATTTCGTCGACGATGATGACGATGTAGGGCAGCGGATCGAGCGAGAGCTTCTCTTCCTCGTAGATCGCCTTGCCGGTCTCCTTGTCGAAGCCGGTATGCACCGTGCGCGTCGGCTCCTCGCCCTTGGCCTTCAATTCGAGCAGGCGCGTGTTGTAACCGTCGATGTTGCGCACACCGAGCTTGGCCATGTTCTTGTAGCGCTCTTCCATCTCGCGCACGGCCCATTTCAGCGCGACCACCGCCTTCTTCGGGTCGGTCACAACAGGCGTGAGCAGATGGGGAATGCCGTCATAGACGGAGAGCTCGAGCATCTTCGGATCGACCATGATCAGGCGGCACTGGTCCGGCCGCAGCCGGTAGACCAGGCTGAGGATCATGGTGTTGATCGCGACCGACTTGCCCGAGCCGGTGGTACCGGCGATCAGCATGTGCGGGGTGCGCGCGAGGTCGATGATGACGGGGTCGCCGCCGATGGTCTTGCCGAGGCAGAGCGGCAGCTTCGCCACCGTGTCGGTCGCCTCCTTCGCCACCAGCAATTCGCGCAAATAGACTTTCTCGCGATGCGCGTTCGGCAGCTCGATGCCGATCGCGTTGCGGCCGGGCACGACGGCGACGCGTGCCGACAGCGCGCTCATCGAGCGGGCGATGTCGTCGGCGAGGCCGATCACGCGCGAGGACTTGATGCCGGGCGCCGGCTCCAGCTCGTACAGCGTAACGACCGGACCGGGATTAGCCTTCACGATCTCGCCGCGCACGCCGAAATCCTGCAGCACGCCTTCGAGCGAACGGGAATTGTTCTCCAGCTCGGCCTTGCTGAGCGGCTGGCGATCGCCGGCCTTTGGTGCGGCCAGCATGGAGACGGACGGGAGGTCGAACTTGTCGGAGGATTTCTTGGAAACGGGCTTCGGCGCGGCTTTCTTCTTCGGGGCGCGCGCGGCGGGCTCCTCCTCTTCCTCCTCCTCGTCCTCCAATTCGTCTTCGTGCTCGTCCTCGTAGTCCTCGTCTTGAGACTGCGGCGAGATCGACGGCGCCGAGCGGCCGCCGCCGAGATTCGGCTCCTGCCGGCTGAACTGGGCGGACTTGGTCTTCGGTCCGCTCGAGACCAGCGAGCGGTAGGCGGCACCACACAGCCAGATCAGCCGCGCCTTGGTGCTCATCAATGCATGGAACAGCCAGCCCAGCGAGACCGAACCCCGATCGCTCTCCTCGTCTTCGTCGAGCGGCTTGTCGTCATCGGCGACCTCAGCGATCTCGTCGTCTTGCTCGCGCGCGCCGAGGCCGCAGGCGATCAGGAAGGTCGCTGTCATCGCGGCGAACAGGATCGTGCCCAGCACGATGCGATAGATCGTACCGGCCGGCCCGAAGATCACCGCGGGCGCGCGCACCAGCGCATCGCCGACCACGCCGCCGAGGCCGGTCGGCAGCGGCCAGGCCCCGCCATGCTGAAAGCAACTGACGAAGCCTGCCGCGATCACCGTGCAGAGAATCCAGGAGCCGAGCCGCAGCGCTTCGCGGTCGAACGGCCGATGCGTCATCATACGCCAGCCCCAGACCGCAACGGTCAGGACCAGCATGATCGCGCCGAGCCCCAGGATCTGCATGGCGAGATCGGCGCCGATCGCGCCGGCATAGCCGAGGATGTTGCGGATCGGCCGCGAGGTCGCGTGGCTGAGACTGGGATCCTGCACCGACCACGTCATCAGCGCCGCCGCGGCGATGCCCGCCAGCGCGATCAGGCCGAGGCCGGCGAGCTCGCGCATGCGCCGCGCCAGCCCCTCGCGGATCGAGGGCGGCAGATGGCCGACCAGAGGAATGACGCGTTCGATTGCCGACATGCTCACGGGCCCCGCCTAACCCAGAGTCTCGACCAGCCGGTGCAGCGCCTGCGCCGTGGTCTCGCCGTCCTGCACCAGTGCGAGGCGGATATAGCCTGCGCCGGGATTGAATCCGTCAGGCTGCTGTCGCGCCAGGAAGCTGCCGGGCACCACGCGCACGCCGGCTTCCCTGAACAGCTTGAGCGTCACCGACACGTCGTCGCCGATCTCGGAGGTGTTGAGCCAGACGCAGAAGCCGCCATCGGGCCGGCGATAGCCGTAACGATTGCCGATGATCTGGTCGGCGAGGTCGAACTTGATCCGGTACAGCCGCCGATTCTCCTCGACATGCGCCTCGTCGCCATAGGCGACCGTCGCGACATGCTGCAGCGGCACCGGCACCTGGGGCGCGGCGATGTTGCGCAGCTCGAGGAACATGCCAATGAACCTCTTGTCGCCGGCGGCAAAGCCGACGCGCAGGCCCGGCAGGTTGGAGCGCTTCGACAGTGACTGGAACGCGACCACGCGCGTGAAGTCGGGGCCGGCGCATTCCAGCGCGCTGCCGGGTGCCTCGCGGGTGTAGATCTCGGAATAACATTCGTCGCTGAGGATCACGAAGCCGTAGCGGTCGGCGAGCTGCTTCAAGCGCTTGAAGTAGCCGGGCCTCGCCACCGAGCCCTGCGGATTGGCGGGCGAAGCCAGGTAGAACGCCACCGTGCGCGCCAGGGTCGCTTCGTCGATCGCGTCGAGGTCGGGCAGGAAGCCGTTCTCGACCGTGGTCGGCAGATGGACCGGCTCGCAAGCGGCCGCAAGCGCGCCCGCGCCGTAGACCGGATAGAACGGGTTCGGCATCAGGATCGCGGGCTTGCCCGGACGCGGGCCGACATAGCGCGCGGCCGCGATCGCGGCGAGGAACAGCCCCTCGCGGCTGCCATTGAGGACGAGAATCTCGCTCTCGGGGTCGAGCGGCCGCGGCAGCTTGAAGCGCGTCGACAGCCAGGCCCCGGCGGCGTTGCGGAACGGATCGGTACCCTTGTTCGCGGGATAACGGCCGAAATCGGCGATGTGCTTGGCCAGCACCGGGCCGACGAAGTCGGGCACGGGATGCTGGGGCTCGCCGACCGCAAGCGAAATCAAGGGCTTGCCCGGCTGATGCGGGGCCAGCAGCTCGTTCAGCCGGACGAAGGGCGAGCGTTCGGAGTCGGAGCCATTACCGCCCTGCGGCGCACGGGATGAAGCGGTCAGAGCCATTCGTTGGGCGCCAGTACTCTTGGAACGGCCGGTCGCTACCATAGGCGCCGGCGGGAAGCGGTTCAGTTCACCATAGATAGGGCGAGGTTAAGACGCGATTAACCATCGGCCGCCGCCCGCGTCCAGAGCGGGAATAATGGGGCCGGAGACAGCGGCGTGCATGGACGGTCCCCCTCCCCCGGAGGTGCCTGCAGGCGGAGCCATCAAAAGAAAGGGGCTCCAGCTTGCGCTGGAGCCCCTCAACGGTCAGGGCATTGCCGGGTATGTGCCCGAACCGTAGTTGTGGACGCGGTCCCCGAAGAGACCGCGCCCGGGAGGAGAGGGTCACATGTTGTAGGCGCGCTCGGTGTGCTCGGTGATGTCGAGGCCTTCACGCTCGCTCTCGACATTGGCGCGGAGGCCGACGATCACATCGACAACCTTGAAGAGGATCGCCGAGCCGACGCCCGACCACACCAGCGTGGTGCAGACGGCCTTGATCTGGGCGAGCATCTGCGTGGCGAAGTCGTAATCGGCGACCTTCGGCGGGATCGCCGAATAGTCGATGATGCCGGCGCCGCCGAGCGCGGGGTTGACCAGAATGCCGGTGCCGATGGCGCCGACGATGCCGCCGATGCAGTGCACGCCGAACACATCGAGGGAGTCATCGTAGCCGAGCGCGTTCTTCACCACGGTGCAGAAGAACAGGCAGACCACGCCGACGACGAGGCCGAGGACGATCGCTCCCATGACGCCGGAGAAGCCGGCGGCGGGCGTGACGGCCACGAGGCCCGCGACGGCGCCTGAGATCACGCCGAGCACGGAGGGATGACCCTTGATGATCCACTCCGCGAACATCCACGACAGCGCGGCGGCTGCGGTGGCGACGAAGGAGTTGGTCATGGCGAGCGCAGCGCCGCCGCTGGCCTCGAGATTGGAGCCGGCATTGAAGCCGAACCAGCCGACCCAGAGCAGCGAGGCGCCGATCATCGACATGGTCAGCGAGTGCGGGGCCATCAGCTCCTTGCCGTATCCGACGCGCTTGCCGATCAGGAGAGCGCCGACCAGGCCCGCGATACCGGCGTTGATGTGCACCACGGTGCCGCCCGCGAAGTCGATCGCGCCCATCTTGAAGATCCAGCCGGCATCGGCGTTGAGCTCGTCGAGCTTGGCCTGGGCCGCGGTCTTCGCCGCCGCGTCAGTAGCGGCAGCCAACGCTTTGGCCGCATCCTGGATCAGGTCCGGACCCTGCCAGTACCAGACCATGTGCGCGATCGGGAAATAGACCAGCGTCACCCAGAGCGGAACGAACAGCGCGATCGCCGCGAACTTCATGCGCTCGGCGAAGGCGCCGACGATGAGAGCGGGCGTGATCGCCGCGAAGGTCATCTGGAAGCAGACGTAAATCAGCTCCGAGATGTTGGCGTCGACCGAGAAGGTCGCGGCCTTCGTGTCGGTGGTGACGCCCATCATGAAGGCCTTGGAGAAGCCGCCGATGAAGTCGGAGCCGCCGGTGAAGGTGAGGCTGTAGCCGTATACGGCCCAGATCACGCAGACGACGCAGACGGTGTAGAACACCTGCATCAGAACGGAGAGCATGTTCTTGGAACGAACCAGACCGCCGTAGAACAGCGCGAGGCCGGGGATCGTCATCAACAGCACCAGCACTGTCGATGTCAGCATCCAGGCGTTGTCTCCCTTGTTGACCGTTGGCTCGGCGTAGGCTGCGGTCGCAGCGAACAGGCCGACTGCGAGAGCCGCCAGTCCCGCGCCATAGGGACGCTTGAACGTCATATTGTTTACTCCTGCTTGGATAAGGTTGAGCGCGAAATCAGAGGGCCGCGGCATCGGCCTCGCCGGTGCGGATACGCACCGCGTGGTCGAGGTTGATGACGAAGATCTTGCCGTCGCCGATCTGTCCGGTTTTCGCCGCGGACGTGATGGCATCGATGGTCTTGTCGACCTGGTCGGAGGCGACAGCGACCTCGATCTTGATCTTGGGCAGGAAGCTCACGGCATATTCGGCGCCGCGATAGATTTCCGTATGGCCCTTCTGGCGGCCATACCCCTTGACTTCCGTCACCGTGAGACCGTGAACGCCGATGGCGGTCAGGGCGTCACGGACTTCTTCAAGCTTGAATGGCTTGATGATCGCCATAACAATTTTCATGGGTCCTATCCCCGCTTGGGCCCGGTCCGGACGTGGCCGGGCGTTCTCGACTGGTTCGCCACGAGGGAGAAGTTTCACTACGCGGGCACAGCCGGACCCCTAGAATCAAATGCCGTGCCAGATCAGGCGGATTGCCTAACGGACTATGAAGACGGGGGTTTTCGCCTTTGGCGGGTGCTGCGATGCAGTGCGCTATTACGTCGCGCTCAAAACGTGGTCACGCCTGCTGAAAATAAGGGCAAGACAGGCTCCCGACACAATGTTGCTCACGTGTCGGGCAGCGAGGCGGTATTTACGTAGCGTCGGCGCCTACTGCAGGGCTTCACCGTGCTGCGAAATATCCAGACCCTCCAGCTCGTGCTCACGGGATACGCGCAAGGGCACGAACAGGCCGACCAGCTTGAGCAGGATGAAGCTGACGCCCGCCGACCAGACGAAGGTCACGGCGACCCCATAGAACTGGATCAGGAGCTGCTGCGGATGGCCCTCCAGCAGGCCGGCGGTGCCGCCGATGGCGCTGGTGGCGAACACGCCGCCGAGCAGGGTGCCGGTCAGGCCGCCGATGCCGTGGACGCCGAAGACGTCGAGCGAATCGTCGTAGTCGAAGCGGTGCTTCAGCCAGGTACAGGCCCAGTAGCAGAGCGCACCGGCAATGATGCCGATGACGATGCCGTGCCATGGCGCGACGAAGCCCGAGGCCGGCGTGATGGTGCCGAGACCTGCGACCGCGCCGGAGATCATGCCGAGCACCGAGGGCTTGCGCCGCGTCGCCCATTCGATCGCGCCCCAGGTCAGCGCGCCCGCGCAGGCGGCCAGATGGGTCGCGATGATCGCCATCACCGCGCGTGAGTTCGCTCCGAGTGCCGAGCCGCCGTTGAAGCCGAACCAGCCGACCCACAACAGGCCGGTGCCCATCACTGCGAGCGACAGATCGAACGGCGAGAGATTCTCGGTGCCGTAGCCGTGACGGCGTCCCATCACCTTGGCTGCAACGAGGCCGCCGGTGCCGGCCGACAGATGCACGACGAGACCGCCGGCGAAATCGAGCACGCCCATGCTGGCGAGGAAGCCGCCGCCCCACACCCAATGCGCCAGCGGAATGTAGACGAAGATGAACCAGGCGACCGAGAACAGGAGATAGGCGGAGAACCGCATGCGGTCGGCGACCGAGCCGGCGACCAGCGCCACCGTGATGATGGCAAACGTCATCTGGTACAGCATGAACAGCGATTCCGGGATCGTCTTCGCCGCCGGGTTGACGCTGTCCATGGTCATGCCGGCGAGAAACCAGCGATCGAGCGTGCCGATCCAGGGGCCGTCGCCGACGAAGCACAGCGAGTAGCCGAACGCCACCCAGAGGATTGAGATCAGCGTTACCGCGGCCAGGCTCTGCGCCATGGTGGCGAGCACGTTCTTCTTGCGCACCATGCCGGAGTAGAACAGCGCAAGCCCCGGGATCGTCATCATCAGCACCAGCGCTGTCGCGACGATCATCCAGGCGGTGTCGGCGGTGCTGATCTCGTTGGCCGCCGCGTGCGCCGGCGAAGCCATGGCGGACACAAATCCGATTGGCGCAGCCATTGCAGCTGCGCGGCGCGACAATCCCGCCATATCGTTCCCCCCGGCATCAATTGGCGTCGCACGCTGTGGCGTCGTTGCCCGGTGCGATCGAAGAATAATTTGTGTTAAAGCGCGTCGCTGTCGGTCTCGCCGGTGCGGATGCGCAGCGCGTGGTCGATCGGCGTGACGAAGATCTTGCCGTCGCCGATCTGGCCGGTGCGCGCCGTCGCGGTGATCACGGCGACCGCCTTGTCGGCGACGTCGGAAGCGACCGCGATCTCGATGCGCAGCTTCGGCAGGAAGTTCACGACATATTCGGCGCCGCGATAGATCTCGGTGTGGCCCTTCTGCCGGCCATAGCCTTTCACCTCGGTCACGGTCATGCCGTGCACGCCGATCGCCGTTAGGGCCTGGCGGACCTCATCGAGCTTGAAGGGTTTGATGATCGCGACGACGAGTTTCATGGTCAGGCCTATTCCCCGGGATGCGCCGCGCCGTATGTCCCCGGCGCTGCGTCAATCTGGCATCTTTCCGGGCAAATGGCACAAAAAAGTTGCAGATTGAAGCGGAAAAACGTTTGGCCAAGGGCGATCATGTGAACGGCCGCCTCTGTACAGGGCAGCTGTTCATCATTCACAATGCATTTTTGGCATGGATGCGGTGAACCCACGCGTGAACCGAAGCGTCCCGGCCGGTACATACGTAACTTCGAGGGGGACGTTCCATGGCGAGTTGGTTTTACGCATCCGAGGGCAAGCAGCAGGGGCCCTTTCCGGAAGGGCAATTCCGCGACCTCGTTGCGCAGGGCGTCGTGCGTCCGGACACCCTGGTCTGGACCGAGGGCATGGCCGGCTGGCAGAAGGCCGCCGAAATTCCCGGCCTGATCGGCGGCGGTGCGCCGCCGATGGTCCCGACGGGCGGAAGTGGCTATGGCGGCGCTGCCGGCTATGCAAGCGGTGGATCGCTCTCGGTCGATTTCAGCATCCTCGAATTCACCTGGCGCAGCATCGTCCTGCTGATCGGAATGATCTTCGTCATCCCGGCGCCCTGGGCCTTCGTCTGGTACACCAGATGGATCGTCTCCTGCGTGAAGGTCCCTGGGCGGCCGAACCTCAGCTTCACCGGCAATGCGATGACATTGGTGCCGTGGTATTTCGGCTTCATCGTTCTCGCCATCGCGCTCGGCTTCGTCGGCAGCGAGATATTGAGCAATCTGCTGTTCATCGTGCAGATCGTGCTCTACTGGCTCCTGATCAAATGGATGGTCGCGAACCTCGCCTCCAACGAGCAGCCGCTGGGCCTCAGCTTCACCGGTTCGGTCTGGGCCTATATCGGCTGGAATCTGTTGTTCGCGATTTCCATCATCACCATCATCGGCTGGGCCTGGGTGGCCGCGGCCCAGATGCGCTGGTTCTGCCGCAACGTCGAGGGCACCCGGCGCGAGATCGTGTTCAAGGGCAGCGGCCTCGATATCCTCTGGCGCGGCATCGTGGCCGCCATCCTGATGTGCTTCATCATCCCGATCCCGTGGGTGTACCGCTGGATCATGAACTGGTTCGCCTCGCAGACCGAGCTCGCGCCGCGCGGCTCGCTCGGGGCATGATCCGAACGCTTCAGGCGCTGCTTGAAGCGATCAGGCCTTCCGTTCGCGCACCGAGCCTTCCTGCGCGACGGAGGCGACCAGCGTGCCGTCCGGCTTGAAGATCGAGCCGCGGGTCAGCCCCCGTCCCGATTGCGCGCTCGGCGAATCCTGCGCGTAGAGCAGCCATTCGTCGGCGCGGAACGGGCGATGGAACCACATCGCGTGGTCGAGACTCGCCGGCATCATGCGCTTGTCGAACAGCGTGCGGCCATAGCGCGCCATGATCGCATCGAGCAGCGAGAAGTCCGAGGCGTAAGCGAGCGCGCACATGTGCAGCGCCGGATCGTCGGGCAGCTTGGCGGCGGTCTTGATCCAGACGTGGATGCGGCCGTCGTCGATCTTCTGGCCGAAATAACGGCCGAGCTCGACCGGGCGCAGCTCGATCGGCCGATCGGATTCGTAATACCGGCGGATGAAGTCCGGCATCTCCTTGAACATCGGCTGCTTCGCCACCTCCTCCGCCGTGAGCTTTTCCGGCGGCGGCACGTCCGGCATCTTGTCCTGGTGGTCGAACGCAGTCTCCTCCTCGGCGTGGAACGAGACCATGATCGAGAAGATCGCGTTGCCGTGCTGGATCGCGGTGACGCGGCGGGTCGAGTAGCTTTTGCCGTCGCGCAGGCGCTCGACCTGATAGATGATCGGGATCTGCGGATCGCCCGGCAGGATGAAATAGCAATGCAGCGAATGCGGCAGCCGGCCCTCCACGGTGCGGCAGGCCGCGACCATCGCCTGCCCGATCACCTGGCCGCCGAACACCCGCTGCCAGCTCGTCTTCGGGCTGTTGCCGCGGAACAGGTTCACCTCGAGCTGCTCGAGGTCGAGGATCCCGATGAGGTCGATCAGTCCTTTGGACATGATGGTGCTTTCCAGTGATGCCTCATTCCGGGGCGCACGCGGTGCGAACCCGAAAATCTCGAGCTGATAAACCTCCGGATTCCGGGTACGCGCGTTGCGCGCCCCGGAATGACGGAACGAAGGGCTAGCGGTCCTCGTTTCACCGCACTGTTTCGCCCAGCTCAAGTCTGCTAGCAAGACCGAGAATTGTCCGGGAAGCTTTGGTATGTCGGTACAGGGTAGCATTGTCATCGGTGGCGGCGCGTTTGCCGGCCTTGCGCTGGCCTTGGCACTACGCCAGGGGCTCGGGCCCGAGATCCCAATCATCGTCGCCGATCCCGCGCTCGGCACGCGGCCGAGCCGCGACCCCCGCGCCACCGCGATCGTCGCCGCCTGCCGCCGCCTGTTCGAGACGATCGGCGCCTGGGACGACGTCCGGGGCGAGGCCCAGCCGATCCTCGACATGGTCGTCACCGATTCCAAGCTCGAGGACGCCACCCGCCCGGTATTCCTGAACTTCGCCGGCGACGTCGCGCCGGGCGAGCCCTTCGCGCATATGATCGAGAACCGCCGCCTGATCGACGCGCTGGTGGTGCGCGCCGAGGCCGACGGCATCGATCTTCGCGCCACCCCGGTCGCCTCCTACGATGCGCGCACCGACGGCATCGAGGTGACGCTCGGCGACGGCAGCGTGATCGCGGCGGGCCTCTTGGTCGCCGCCGATGGCGCGCGGTCGAAGCTGCGCGAGCGCGCCGGCATCGTCACTCATGGCTGGGAGTACGATCAGTCCGGCATCGTCGTCACCGTCGGCCACGAGCGCGATCACGAGGGCCGCGCCGAGGAACACTTCCTGCCGGCCGGCCCGTTCGCGATCCTGCCGCTCACCGGCAAACGCTCCTCGCTGGTGTGGACCGAGCGCCGCACTGAGGCCGCGCGCATCATCGCCCTCAGCGACGAGGAATTCCACGCCGAGCTCGAGCAGCGCTTCGGCCTGCATCTCGGCGAGGTCAAGGTGCTCGACAAGCCGCGGGCGTTTCCGCTGTCTTATTTCGTCGCGCGATCCTTCATCGCCGAGCGCCTCGCGCTGGTCGGCGACGCTGCCCATGTCATCCACCCCATCGCGGGCCAGGGCCTCAACATGGGCCTGAAGGACGTCGCTGCGCTGGCGGAAGTGGTGGTCGATGCCGCGCGGCTCGGCCTGGATATCGGCGGGGCGGACGTGCTCGAACGCTACCAGCGCTGGCGCCGGTTCGACACCATGGCGATGGGCGTCGCCACCAACTCGCTGAACTTCCTGTTCTCCAACCAGTCGACGCTGTTGCGCACGGTGCGCGACATCGGCCTCGGCCTCGTCGACCGCGCCCCGCCGCTGAAGAACCTCTTCATCCGCCAGGCCGCAGGCCTCACCGGCGAGGTGCCGCGGCTGTTGAAGGGCGAGGCGTTGTAAGGGCGAATGGTGAGTATCGAGTGGCGAGTGGACCCATTCGCCATTCGCCACTCCCCACTCGCTGTTATCAATCGATCTTGCGCGCCTCTTCCGGCAGCATGATCGGGATGCCGTCGCGAATGGGATAAGCGAGCTTGGCGCTGCGCGAGATCAGCTCCTGCCGCTCAGCATCGAATTCCAGCGGGCCCTTGGTCAGCGGGCAGACCAGGATCTCCAGCAATTTTGGATCGACGCTGGCTTCGGGACGTTCGGTGGGCGCGTTCATGGAAGTCTCCGGCACTTGCTTGCCTTTAGCATAGAAATTCGCGCCCGCCATCGCGCTTTAGGCGGAGACCATCGCCAGGAGCTCGTCGAGGATGGTCCGCAGCCGCGCGGCCGGGATTGACGGGCCTGACAGGGCGAAACCGAGAAATGTCCAGTACAGGATCTGCGCGCGGGCCTGCGCCGGTGCCGGGGCGAGCCCCCGCTTTTGCAGCAGCTCCTCGATATAATCGAGCCTGCGGCGATCGATGGCACGCACCGCCCCTTGCGCGCTAGCATCGAACGCCGCCCAATTGCGCACCGCGCGTTCGAGGTCGAGCCGCGCGCCGAAGGATCTCCGCAGCAGCATCTTGACCGGCTCGTCGCCGGCGGCTTCGACGTCGGCGATGATCCGCTCGGCCGCGATCTCGCGCCAGCGCTTCAGCACCGCGGCGTGAAACGCGGCGAGATCGGCGAAATGCCAATAGAAGCTGCCGCGCGATACGCCCATGGCCTTGGCGAGCGGCTCGGCCTTCAAGGCCGTGAAGCCGCTCTTGGCCAGGGCCTTGAGGCCCTGGCCAGTCCAATCGTCAGCGGAGAGCTGTTGGTTCATGTCGTTTCCCGAAAAGCGCACCATACACTAGTGTATTGACAAGCGCTTGGCCAGACGCTATCGAAACATACATGAGTGTATGGAGGCGTCGATGCGGGATCTGCTGCTCCAGTGTGCGGGCGTCGTGACCATCGCCGTTGCGCTCGTTCACGGCTACCTCGGCGAAGCTAAGGTCTTCGCCCGCGCGCGCATCGAGCCGGAGCGCCTCCGCACCTTGATCCGGCTGGTGTGGCAGGCCTCGACCGTGGCCTGGATCGGCGGTGGCGTGCTGCTGATCGCGGCGCCGTGGATGCAATCGGAGCCGGCTCGTCACTGGATCGTCGCGACCATGGCCTGCGTGTTCGGCTGCTCCGCCCTCGCCAACGCCTGGGCGACGCGGGGCCGGCATTTCGGCTGGATGGCGCTCAGTGCGGTCGTCGTGATGTCGGTTGCCGGGTACTAGAACTCATCTAAAGCGGACCAGATCCGTTACCGATCGACCAGGCATTCTTCGGATGCCGTCTCGTCCCTTTCGTGCTCCACGTTGCTGGCGTGGCGCTGATGGGACTCCTGCAGCGCGATGATCACCGGACGCAAGCGCATCCGCGTCCATCTCCAGTCATCCGCAAACGCGCGCAGCGGGCTTCCGGCGCGACCGGCGCGCGGAACGTGTTAGCCCCACAGATCAAATTTTACGGACGGTGTTGGCAAGCCGCTAAGCATGCGATCAGGCGCGGCACAAAATTAACGCGAAGGGCGATTAGCCGGTCCAGCATCGACAAACATCAACAATATCGACGATGGGGCGAAACTGAATGTTCCGCGTTTTCTCCTGCCTTACGGCCGAACACGATTGGCGGCTCGTCGTGCTCGCTGCTCTGGTCTGCTTCGTTGCCAGCATCGTCGCGGTCAGCATCTTCCACCGCGCGATCGCAACGCGCGGGAGAACCCGGTGGATCTGGATCGCCATTGCCGGCGCGGCCATCGGATACGGCATTTGGGCTACGCATTTCGTCGCGATGCTCGCCTACGAGCCCGGGGTCACGACGGGCTACGGCATCGTGTTGACGGCGTCCTCTCTCGCGGCGGCAATGCTGCTGACCTCGGTCGGCTTCGGCGTCGCGGTCGTCACGTCCGGCCCCTGGCGCGCGGCGGCTGGCGGCGTCATCATCGGTGGCGGCATTGCCAGCATGCACTATCTCGGAATGTGGGCGCTCGAAGTGCCGGGCCGAGTCTCCTGGTCCGTGGACCTCGTGCTCCTCTCCATCGTTCTGGGCATGTGTTTTGGCTACGCTGCGCTGGCGGCAGCGCTCACCCGTCAGGGTTATAGCGGCACGCTGGCAGCCGCCACCCTGCTGACGCTCGCCATCGTGTCGCATCACTTCACGGCCATGGGCGCCGTGCAGATCACACCGGATCCGGCGCTCGCGACCGATACGCTTTCGCTGTCTCCGGCCTTCCTCGCGCTCGCCATCGCCGGCGTCGCATTGTCCGTGCTGGGCATGAGCCTGATCGGAGTGCTGGCCGATCGTCGTCTGGCGACCAGAACCGCCAGGTTCGAGGAGATCATCAGCCAGCTCTCCATCGCCCGGCAGCAGCTCGAAGGGTCGCAGAACGAGCTCAAGGAACAGAAGCTGAGGCTGGACACGGCCATCAACCATATGGTCGAGGGCCTTTGCATGTTCGACGCCGGGAAGCGGCTCGTCATCTGCAACGAGCGTTACGCCCGTTTGTACCGGCTGCCGCCGGAATTGCTGCGTGCGGGAACTCCGCACCGCGACATCATCCGTCATCGCGTCACCAGCGGCATACTCGAAGGCGAGGCCAGCGATTTCGCCGCCGAACGGCAGATCGCCAGGCTCGAAGCACTGCCGATCCATGCCGTCTCGAGCCGCATCGATGCGTTCGCCGATGGGCGGCTGATCTGCGTGACGCGGCAGCCGATGGCCGGCGGCGGCTGGGTGGCTACGCATCTGGATGTCACCGAGCAACGCCGGTCCGAGGCGAAGATCACCTACATGGCGGAACACGATGCGCTCACCGAGTTGCCGAACCGCGTGCTGCTCAAGGCGCGTCTGGAGCCTGCACTCGCCGATACGCGTGGCGGAAATCTCCATCTGGCGGTTCTCCTGCTCGACCTCGACCGCTTCAAGGAGGTCAACGACACGCTCGGACATCCGGCGGGCGACCTGCTGCTGCGCTCAGTCGCGGCGCGCTTGCTGGATTGCATCAGGGAGACGACGTTCGTCGCCCGACTGGGCGGCGACGAATTCGCAATCGTCGACTACGTGACCAATCCGGCTGCGGACGCGGCCTCTCTCGCCGAGGCGATCCATGGCGCGCTCAGCGAGCCGTTCGATCTCGGCGATCATCAGGTCATTGTCGGCACCAGCATCGGGATCGCCCTTGCGCCCCGAGACGGCGCCGATTCCGACACGATCCTCAGGAGCGCAGATCTTGCCCTCTACTCGGCCAAGAGCGGCGGACGTGGTGCATTCCGCTTCTTCGAGCCGGAGCTGGACCGGCTCCTGCATGCGCGCCGCAACCTGGAGCGGGATCTGCGGAAGGCGCTTGCGAGGAGCGAATTCGAGCTCCACTACCAGCCGTTCGTCAATTTGAAGAGCGGCGAGACCTGTGGCTTCGAGGCGTTGCTGCGTTGGCATCACCCCGAGCGGGGTCTGGTCTCGCCCGGCGAATTCATTCCCGTCGCGGAGGAAACTGGCTTGATCCTGCCGCTGGGGGAATGGGTGTTGAGAACCGCCTGTGCCGAAGCGGCAAAATGGCGTTCCGACCTGAAGATCGCGATCAACCTGTCTCCAGCGCAATTCAGGAGCAAGGAGCTCGTGTCGACGATCGTGAGCGCACTGGCGGCGTCGGGGATTGCTTCAGACCGGCTCGAGCTCGAGGTCACCGAAACCGTCATCATGCATGACAGCGGGACCGTATTCGCAGCACTCAGCCAGCTGCGCGAGCTCGGGGTGCGGATTGCCCTCGACGATTTCGGCACCGGCTATTCGTCGCTCAGCTTTCTGCAGAAGTTTCCCTTCGACAAGATCAAGATCGATCGCAGCTTCGTCAGCGAGCTGTCCAGTCCGATGGAGGAGCCCCATCGGATCGCGCGGGCCGTGGTCCAGTTCGCCACGAGTCTCGGCAAGACGTCCACCGCCGAAGGCGTCGAAACCGCCGAGCAGCTGGACATCCTGCGCCAGGAGGGCTGCGTCGAGGCCCAGGGCTTCCACCTCAGCCCGCCGATACGGGCCTCGACGATCGCGCGGCTTGCGGATCGAAAGGCCGAGGCCGGCGAGTTTGCCGCATAGAGCATGATCCGGACCCGAAGGGCCGCGTCAGCGCAAAGTGTGTAGCGGTTTTCCGAAAAGATCATGCTCAAACCAAAAAACCCAAAGCGCGATGAGGATTCATCCTAATCGCATCGCGCTTTGGGTCGCTTGACGATCACTGCAGCGGCGGGTCGCCGCTGGTGCGCTTCTTGGCGAGGTCCATCTCGGTGACGGCGATCAGGATCTCGGCGCGGGTCTTCAGGTCGGGCGCCTCCAGCATGGCCTGCTTCTCGGCGGGGCCGTAAGGCGACATCATCGCGAGCGCATTGACGAGGGCTTCATTGGGCGCGCTCTCGACGCCCTCCCAGTCGACCTTGAGGTTGTTGGCCTTCAGGAAGTCCGCCAGCACCGCCAGCAGCGCCTCGCGGTCGACCTCCTCCTCGCCGCGGCGCGCGGTGAAATCGTCGACGTAGGCGAAGAAGTCCACCTTGCACTGCCGGTAGGGGGTGAGCACCTCGAGCTCCTCGACCACCTTGAAGCGCGAAACGCCGGTGAGCTCGAGGATGTAGCGGCCGTCGCCGGACTCGGCGAGCTGGGTGATGCGGCCGACGCAGCCGACGCGGAACAGCGCCGGCTTGTCGGAATCCTTCCGCGAATGCGCGATGTCGGGCTGGATCATGCCGATCAGGCGATGGCCGTCGCGGAAGGAATCGTCGACCATCGAAAGGTAGCGCGGCTCGAAGATGTTGAGCGGCATCTGACCGCGGGGCAGCAGCAGCGCGCCCGGCAGCGGGAAGACCGGAATGATCTCCGGGAGGTCGGCGGGCCCGCGATATTCGATGTTGATCGGCATCTGCCCGGTCCCCTGGCGTTGCTAGCGCATGATCCGGATCCGAAGGACCGCGTTAGCGCAAAGTGTGGAGCGGTTTTCCGAACAGATCATGCTCAAAAAAGGCCGTTACGAAAACAGGATCGTCGACAAACGTTTGCGGCCTTCGACGGTTGCATCATCCGTGCCGCCCCAGGCCTCGAAGAACTGCACCAGCTGCTTGCGGGCGCCGTCGTCGTTCCATTTGCGGTCGCGCTTGATGATCTCGAGCAGCTGCTCGGTCGCCGCCGCGCGGTTGCCTTGGGCGTTGAGCGCGGTGGCGAGGTCGAATCGGGCCTGATGATCGAGCGGGTTTGCGGCGACTTTCTGTTCCAGCTCGGCAACCGGTCCGAGCGATTTCGCCTGCTCGGCGAGATCGATCGCGGTCTGCACCGCCTTCACGGCCGGGTCGTTGCGCTTGGATTCCGGCACCATGGCCAGCGTCTGCTTGGCCTGCTCCATCGCGCCGGAAACGGCGTAGCACTTCGCAAGGCCCGCAAGCGCCGCGATGTTGGTGGAATCATGCTGCAGCGCCTCGGCATAGATCTGCGCCGCCGCCGCCGCGTCGCCCTCGGCGAGCACCGCGTCGGCCTCCTGCACGATCTCGGCGACGTTGACCTCGCCCGGCGCGGTGACGCCCTTGGTCAGCCGCTCGATGAAGGCGTTGACCTGGCTCTCCGGCACCGCGCCCATGAAGCCGTCGGCCGGCTGGCCGTTGACGAAGGCGATCACGGCCGGGATCGACTGGATGCCCATCTGGCCCGGGATCGCCGGATGATGGTCGATGTTCATCTTGACCAGCTTGACCTTGCCCTTGGCCGCCTTCACCGCCTTCTCCAGGACGGGGGTGAGCTGCTTGCAGGGGCCGCACCATTCCGCCCAGAAATCGATCAGCACGGGCTGGCGCTTCGATTCCTCGATGACGTCCTTCACGAAGGTCTGGGTGGTGGTGTCCTTGATCAGGTCGGCCGCAGCCGGGCCCGCCGCTCCGTTACCCTGGTCGATGATCGTCACGGGATTCCCTCGTCATGTCTGGAATGGCGGCTCTTTAGCACGCCGCCGCGTCATATGCTTGTGGTCGGCTCCTAAATTGGGCCGAATGGGCCGAATTTCAATCCAGGCACCCCGATTCGCCGGTTCCGAGACGTTTCCGGTCGATTTGGCCGGCTTCGGGCTCCATACGGGGTCCGAATTGCGAATTGAGGCCGCCTGTAGCTGTTGCATTCCCCTCCCGCTTTTGGCATACGACAGCCGTTGTCGGCGCGTCACGCGACCGACACAGGATGCGGGTGTAGCTCAGTGGTAGAGCACGACCTTGCCAAGGTCGGGGTCGAGGGTTCGAGCCCCTTCGCCCGCTCCAGTTTTTCCTAGGCTGGCCTAGGAAGCGCTCTCCAACCTCGGAGAGCATTGTATGAGCCTCAAAGACTCCAAAGGGCAAGCGCGAGCTGTTGTTGGGCATGAGCCGCCTCGTACGGCGATTTGCTGTCCGCGCTTGCGAGAGCGGCCTCAAACCGAGGCCGGAGCAATTTTGAAGGTCTTTCGGTAGTTTACGGGCAAGTGAAGACGCCGGGAAGGCAGCAACTCAATGGATTCTCAGGCCTTGGTTCACTATATTTGGGGAGAGGAGTTTCCATGTCTGCTCAGCGCTCCGCCACCAAGGCCCAGTATACCGCTGGTGTAATCCAGCGGTTGGCGGCCGCTAACAACGTGGCAGTGATCGCGACATCGAACGATGTCTTTGCCCATCACGTGACGCGGCTCTCCGGCGATGACGTGAATTTCGATCCTATCGAGAATACCATCGTCGCACTCCAGCGCGCCGGGATTTTGGATCGTGTCCAAGCGGTGCGTCTTCAAGCGCGCTATCTTCGCGAAAGCCGTCTGTGACGTTTGATCCGTTTGGAGATTTTGCGACGCGCGGTTATTTGCGCAACGTCGCGAAGGCCAAAGATCCCGGAATCGTTCAGCGCCTCCTGCACAATTCCTTTCTGACCGGCATCGATGCAGCCTTGGATCATCTCAAGGCGCAGCCTTCCCTAAGCTACGCCGATGTCCTCCAAACACACAAAACGTTCTTTGAAGGAGTGTTCCCCTGGGCTGGAGAGGACCGTCATACGAACGCGTCCCACATCTTCGTAAAGAAGGGCTCTGTGATCTTCGCCCATCCCAATTCATCCGCAAAGCTATCGACTACGCGTTGGAGAAGGGACAAGACGAGGCGTTCATGGCGGAAAAGCCCGGCGAAGTGATGGGCTATCTCGCCTATGGCCATCCATTCCTGGACGGCAATGGCCGCACTATCATGCTGATCCATGCGGAACTTGCGCGGCGTGCAGGCATCAGCATCGATTGGGCCGCCACGGACAAAGTTCAGTATCTCGCAGCCCTGACGCAGGAGCTCGAAGAGCCGGGCAAGGGCAAACTTGATGCTTACCTTAAGCCATTCATCCGCAAGGGCTTGGAGAGCAACATCGCCGACGGGATCAAGGCCGCGCCGGGCCTGGACGGCGGCAACGCAGACACAGTCGCAGGCGAGACGAGCAATCCAATGCTCCAGGCGCAATACGAAGAGCAAAAAGCCAAGCGCAACGGCGGGCGAGACTTGCAATGACAATCCTGGTCACCGGTAGCGCTGGCCATCTCGGGGAGGCGGTCCTGCGGACGCTCCGTGGGCGCGGGTCGCCCG
Organism: Bradyrhizobium sp. IC3195; assembly: GCF_020193585.1. NCBI lineage: Bacteria > Pseudomonadati > Pseudomonadota > Alphaproteobacteria > Hyphomicrobiales > Nitrobacteraceae > Bradyrhizobium > Bradyrhizobium sp. IC3195. The sequence goes on from NZ_JADYVG010000017.1 coordinate 80,308, forward strand.
CCCGCGGCGTCGATCTCAAGCCCTCCCCCTTCACCGATGCCGTCGGCTCCATCGTCGATCCCGCCTTCGTGCGGCGCCAGATGGACGGCGTCATTGCCGTGATCCACACCGCGACGCTGCACAAGCCGCATGTGGCGACCCATTCCAAGCAGGATTTTGTCGACACCAACGTGTCAGGAACGCTGAACCTGCTCGAGGCGGCAGTCGCGGCCGGCGTGAAGAGCTTTGTCTTCACCAGCACCACCAGCGCATTCGGCTCGCAGCTGCGGCCCGAGGCGGGACAGGCGGCGGTGTGGGTCACCGAGGAGCTGCCATCGGTGCCGAAGAACATCTACGGCACGACCAAGCTGATGGCCGAGAACCTCTGCGAGCTGTTCTTTCGCGAGCGCGCGCTACCGATCGTTACCTTGCGGACCTCGCGCTTCTTTCCGGAGGACGACGACGATCCGGCGATGCGGTCGGCCTACACGCTGGAGAACGCGCAGGCCAACGAGCTGCTCTACCGCCGGCTGGATATCGCGGACGCGGTAAGCGCGCATCTGCTCGCCGTCGAGCGCGCGCCCGGCATCGGCTTCGCCCGCTACATCGTCTCGGCGACGAGCCCGTTCGAGCAACGTCATCTCGGAGCGCTGGCGCGCGATGCCGCCGGCGTCGTGCGCGAGCTCTATCCGGAGTGCGCGCAGCTCTATGCGGCGCGCGGCTGGCGGCTCTTCCCCGCGATTGACCGGGTCTATGTCAACGAGCGCGCGCGGCGGGAGCTCGGCTGGCGACCCGAATTCGACTTCGCGCATGTGCTGCGCAGCCTGCGCGATGGCCGCGACGTCCGCAGCACGCTGGCGCGTGAGGTCGGATCGAAAGGCTACCACGACACGCTGTTCGACGACGGACCCTACCCCGTCGCCCCGTGAGCGCCGCGATTATTTTACTCGACGCTTCAAATGATTGTCCGGCGTCACCGCGCGCGGATCAACTTGCGCAGTTCTACTGTGCATGGGGTTGTTTTCGCACTTTTGTATGCCCACCCCGGCGGACCGCCTGACGACGTTGCGCGCGCGCTGTTGATTCCGCGTTGCAGCGCGAGGCGCGGTCGTCGCAGCGTTCATCCGTTCATTGACATTCCGTCTCAATTTTTGCTGCGCGCAGCCGCGCTGCATCCGGCGCGCTTCTCACGATGGGCAGATGTGCTAACCTTTTTGCGCCTGTCGTCCCGACGGGCTCAAGACTTCGCCTCTCGACTAGCAAAAGAAAATAATGCGCAGCCCTGATGGCTGCCTTAGGGGAGTGATGCGATGACATCGATGTTCCATCGATCCGTGTTGGCGCTTGCAGCCGTGGCCCTTCTCGCGGGGACCGGCGCCGGCAACGCGCAGCAGCAGGACAAGAACAAGCCGCTGAAGAAATACGATTCCAGCACCAAGGAGTTCTGGACCCATCCGCCGGATGACTGGTTCCTTGGTGACGAGACCGAGGCGCAGAAGGGCCTCGCGCCGCCGTCGGGCCCGCCGACCGGCGCCTCCGACGCCGAGCTCGCCAACATCGTCAAGAAGATCAAGCTGCCCCCGGGCTTCAAGATCGAGGTCTACGCCTCCGGCGTGCTGGCCGCGCGGCAGATGGCCTGGGGCGACAAGGGCACGTTGTTCGTCGGCTCGTTCGGTCTCGGCAACGTCTATGCCATCAAGGACAACAACGGAAAGAAAGAGGTCAAGACCGTCCTCAAGGGCCTGAACATGCCCACCGGTCTCGCCTTCAAGGACGGCGCGCTCTATGTCATCGCCGTCGACAAGCTGATCCGCTACGACAACGCCGAAGCCAATCTCGACAATCTCGGCCAGGGCAAGGTCGTTTATGACGACATGCCGTCCTATGCCGCGCATGGCTGGAAGTACATCGCGGTCGACAAGGAAGGCTGGTTCTTCCTGCCGTTCGGCCCGCCCTTCAACATCGGCATTCCGCCGACCAGCGTGTCGCAGATCCGGCGCGTCGATCCCAAGACCGGCAACGCCGAAATCTGGGCGCTCGGCGTCCGCAACTCGGTCGGCGGCGACGTCGATCCGCGCACCGGCAAGCTCTGGTTCACGGAGAATGCCCGCGACTGGATCAGCGATGATCTGCCCTCGGACAAGCTGAACATGATCAACCGGATCGGCGAGCATTTCGGCTATCCCTATTGCCATCAGGGCAATCTGCCTGACGACAAGTTCGCGATGGGCCACAAATGCTCCGAGTTCACGCCGCCCGTACTGAACCTCGGTGCCCATGTCGCACCGCTCGGCATGAAGTTCTACACCGGCGACCAGTTCCCCGCCGACTACAAGAACAACATCCTGATCGCGGAGCACGGCTCCTGGAATCGCCACAAGTACCAGGGCGCGCGCATCGTGCGGGTGATCGTCGGGCCTGACGGCAAGAACCCGAAGCGGGAGGTCTTCGCCTCCGGCTGGCTCGAGGGTGACCAGGGCTATCTCGGCCGTCCCAACGACATCATCATCGCCAAGGACGGATCAATCCTTGTGGCCGACGATTGGGCCGGCGCGATCTATCGCATCAGCTACAGCAAGAAGTAGCGCGACCTGACGGAGAAAGCTGCGACCGGGTGACGGCCGCAGCTTCTTCCGTTTCAGTGCCTCATGCTGTCGTTCTGGATTGCGCCGCAGCGCAAGTCCGGAACCCATAACCCCGGCTCGTGGTTATGGATTCCGGGCTCGTGCTCCGCACGCCCCGGAATGACGAGCTCGATAGATCGGAATCCTCCCCCATGCGCCGGCAGATCATTTCGCACGCAATCAGCGCGGTTGCGCTCCTGACGCTCGACGCCTTCATCCCGGCTACGGCCGCCGACAATGCCGCGATCAAGGAGAAGGCCGCCGCCTGCTCCGGCTGCCACGGCGAGAACGGCATTTCGCAGACCGAGAACATCCCCTCGCTCGCCGGCCAGCCCGATCAATTCCTGCAATGGCAGCTCGTGTTCTTCCGCGCCGGCGCGCGCAAGAACGATCAGATGCAGCCGATCGTGGAAGGGATCACCAACGAGGACATCCGCAATTTCGGCGCTTACTTCGCCTCGCTGGCGCCGCCGAAGGGACCCGAAGACGGGGATCCCGACCTGTCGAAGAAGGGGGCGCAGGTGGCCGCCGGCCGCCGCTGCGGCTCATGCCATACCGACAGCTATGCCGGCACCAAGGCGGTGGCGCGGCTCGCGGGGCAACGTGAGGAATATCTCGTCAAGGCGCTGCACGATTACAAGGCCGGCCAGCGTGTCGGCGGCGGCGTCGCCGCGATGGCCGACGTCGCCTATCACATGAGCGATGAGGAGATCACCGCCGTCTCGCACTATCTCGCGCACTTGAAATAGCGCTGAGCTGTTTCGTCAATCGCAGCTCGTCATCCCCGGGGCGCGACACAGTCGCGAGCCCCGGGACGACACCGAATGTGTGGTTACGCCCTACCCCGCCCGCTGCCTCTCATACGCCTTCAGATGCGTATAGGCGATGCGCAGCTTCGGCACCGGCACCTTGGCGGAGTCGGCGCGCGCGATGAGATCGCCAATGACGTGATCGGCCTCGACAGGCAGGCCGGCCTTGATGTCGCGGAACATCGACGCCGTCAGCGGCGAGCCCTCGGTGGTGAGATTGCCTTTGACGCGATCGAAGAACGGGCCGCCCGGCGGATAGCCGGACGCCGTGGCAACCGCGCTGGTCTCATCCAACATGCCGAGCAGGAACTCCCGGCCGCCGGGCGCGGCGAGGATATTGCCGACGGACGTCCGCATCAGGCTGGTGCTTGCTGCGAGCGAGGACAGGAACACCCACTTCTCCCACATGTCCTGCATGATGTTCTGGCTGGCGCTGGCGCCATTGATGCCGCTCTTGAAGGCCTCGTCGATCGCCTTCACCCGGTCCGACATCCCGCCGTCGCGCTCGCCGTAGCTGAGCGACTGCATCGGCTGGAGCTGCACCACCTCGCGCTTCTCGTTCAGCGTGGCCGCAATGGCGCAGAGGCCGCCGAGTACGCGCTCCTTGCCGAACTTCGTGTCCAGCGTGTCGAGATGCTTCATGCCGTTGAGCATCGGGATGATTGCGGTGTTCGGCCCCACCGCGGGGACGAACGACTTGATGGCATCGTCGAGGTCGAATGCCTTGCAGCTGAGCAGCACGACGTCGAACGTGTCCTTGATTGCGTCGGCCTGAACCGTCGGCGGGTTCTTCAAGGTCACATCGCCGTTCGGGCTCTTGATGACGAGGCCGGCGCTCGCGAGCTCGTCGGCGCGGCGAGGCCTAACCAGGAAGGTCACGTCGCGGCCGGCCTGCAACAGCCTGCCACCGAAATAGCCGCCGATGGCGCCGGCGCCGACCACGAGGATGCGCATGGGAGAACTCCGCTTTTACTATTGGCGAATGGCGAATAGGGAGTAGCGAATAGTGGGCGCGATTTCCACTCGCTATTCGCTACTCGCCATTCGCGCGCTTCACTTTCCCGACACCATCTCCTCGACCTCGCGCAACTGCTCCTTGCCGAAGAACATTTCATTGTCGACGAAGAAGGTCGGCGAGCCGAAGGCGCCGCGGGCGACCGCCTCCTCGGTGTTCTTGATCAGCTTGGCCTTCACCTCGGGTTCCCCGGCGCGGGCGAACAGCTTTTGCGCATCGAGACCAGACGACGCCAGCGCCTTCGCCGCGATCTCGGGATCGTCCATCTTCTTCGGCTCGCGCCACATGTGGTGGAAGGTGGCCTCGACATATGTCTCGAACACGCCCTCGAGCTGCGCTGCGATCGCTGCGCGCATCAGGTTCAGCGTGTTGACGGGAAAGTGCGGATTCCAGACATAGGGCTGGACATGGAAGCGTTTGATGAAGCGCTCGGTCTCGACCTGCTGGAACTCCCGCTTGTTCTTGATGCCGGCGAGCGTCTCGGCCGGCGACTTGTTGTTGGTCGACTTGAAGATGCCGCCGAGCAGGATCGGCACATATTCGAACTTGACGCCGATCCGCTGTTCGATGGCTGGAATCGCCAGATGGCTGAGATAGGCGTTGGGGCTACCGAAATCGAACAGGAATTGCGGGGCGGTGCGGGTCAAAATCATTCTCCCTGGCCTGGCTTTCTGAGCGGCTTTTTCTCATTGTGGCGCAGGCCGCGCCACAGGTCTATCGTTTAATGACGGTCATAATACTTTGACCGTCAGATCAGGCGCTGCATCGCCCGCTTGCGCCACACCAGATGGTAATAGCCCATCTGCAGAATCAACATGGCGCAGAACACGATGGGATAGGCGGCCCACACGCCGGTCAGGCCGACCGTGTGGCTGAGGATGATTGCAGCCGGCAGCTCGATTGCGGCGATCGCGAAGATCGACAGCAGCATCGGCGTCAACGCGACGCCGGCGCCGCGCATTGCGCCCGAGAACACCGTGGCGAGCCCGAACGGCACCGAGCTCCACAAGGCGATGTTGAGCAATCCCTTCGCCAGATCCAGCACGGCGCCGTCGGTGATGAAGATACCGAGCACCGCGCGTGGCGCGAGGTAGATCAGCGCCACCAACCCGCCGGTCAGGACGATATTGAACGCAAGGCCCATCCGCACGATGCCGTCAAGCTGGGCCCGGTCGCCGCCGCCGACGGCCTGGGCGCCGAGGATCGAGACCGCGATCGAAATCGACATCGCCGTGAACTGGGTGTAGCCCATCACCTGGTTGACGGCGCCATAGGCCGCGGTGGCATTCGAGCCGAAGCCGTTGACGAGGCCGAGCAGCACAAGCTCGGCGATCGCCATCACCACCATGCCGATCGCGCTCGGCAGGCCGATCCCGAGGACTTTGCCGAGCACGGCGCCGTTTAGTCGGAGGTGACGCAGCAGCGTCGCATCCGGCGCGAGCGCGTGCTTTCTCCGCAGCAGATAGGCAGCCAGCACGATCAGCGTCAGCGTGTTCGCGATCGCAGCCGCCCAGGCAGGACTGGTGATGCCGGCCACCGGCAATCCGAACGTGCCGCGGATCAGCATCGGCGTCAGGATCAGGCCGATCGCCGTCGACAAGGCCAGCGCCAGCAGCGGTGTCACTCCATCGCCGACGCCGCGGATCATCGCCGTCATCAGCAGGAAGATGAAGCCGAGCGGCATCGTCAACAGCATGATGCGCGCATAGGCGCTGGCTTCATCGAGAATGTCCGCGGGCGTGGCGAGCATCACCATCAGGGGCCGGCTGAAGATCCCGCCAACGAGTGCAATCGCTATCGAGAGCAGCAGGCCGACGGCGAGTGTCGTGCCGACGATGATCTTGATCCGGCCATGCTCGCCGGCGCCGAAGGCCTGGCCGATCAGCACGGTGGCGCCGGTGCTGAGGCCCATGACGAAGGCGAACAGGAAGAACATCACCGGGAAAAACGCCGAGACCGCGGCGAGCGCGCCGACGCCGACCATCTGGCCGAGATAGACGTTGCTGACGGTGCCGAACAGCGATTGCAGCGCGTTGCTCAGCATCAGGGGTGCGAGAAAGCGGAGGAATGTGGTCCAGAGCGGCTTTGCGGCAGACATGGCATTGGCCTTTCATCAGGGCGTGCGAAGCCGTTGCCGCGCAATGCGCGGCTCGGCCGTCGATGGGGCGTGAGAAGCGGCGCGCGGTTTAAGCGCGGTCGCTGTAGGCGAGCTTGACGATGTGGTCGCGGATGTCGGTCGGCCAGTCGGCGATCAGGCCGGTGAAGCGTCGCCGGTCATCCGCGAACAGGGCGCGCGAGGCTTCCTCGAACTGCGGCAGATCGCCGGCCATGGTCGACATGAAGTGGTAGGCCGCATCGCGCGCCTGCCGCTCGCGGTCCTTGTCGCCGCTGGCGCGCCTGGCTTCGTCGACGAGCTTGCGCAGCGCGACCGAAGCGCCGCCGGCCTGTGCGTTGAGCCACTCCCAGTGCCGCGGCAGCAAGGTCACCTCGCGCGCGACCACGCCGAGCTTCGGCCGGCCGCGACCGCGCGGCTCTGCGGGTGCTTCGGCCGTCTCGGCTTGCGGCATGAGCGTTGCTAGCCGGGCCAGCACCTCGCGGTCGTCGCCGCGCAGGTCGAAATCGATCGACCGCCCGGTGCCGTCGTCGAAGATGATAATTGGCTGGTCCAGCGGCTGCGTGGCACGCTTGACGGCAAGCGCGACGTCGCCCGCAGTGCCGGAGGCCAGCCGGCGCTGGCCGGTGAAGGCTGTGTAGGTCCCTTGCATTGGAATCATTGCCATATTGATCGCGTTGCCGGTTTAATACCCGGGTAAATTCGCCGCGTCAATATACCCGGGTGAAAATATCTGCAGCGACGGCTCGACAATGTGTTCCCGGGCTGGCACCAACGGCGCGGCCGATGACCACGACCAAGCCTTGAGGACCCCGCGATGCTGACCGTTCACCACCTCAACAATTCCCGCTCGCAGCGCGTGCTGTGGCTGCTCGAGGAGCTGGGCGTTCCCTACGAGATCGTGCGCTATCAGCGTCAGCCGGACATGCGCGCGCCGAAGGAGCTGCGCGCCATCCATCCGCTCGGCAAATCGCCCGTCATCACCGACAACGGCAACACCATCGCCGAGTCAGGCGCGATCATCGAGTATCTCATCGCCACCTATGGCAACGGACAGCTGATCCCCGCGCCGGGCACGCCGGAGCGGCTGCGCTACACCTATTGGCTGCACTATGCGGAAGGATCCGCGATGCAGCCGCTGCTGCTCAAGCTGCTGTTCACGCTGATGCCGAAGCGTGCGCCGGCCCTGCTGCGCCCGCTGGTGCGCAAGGTCTGCAACCAGGCGCTGACCGCGCTGGTCAATCCGCAGCTGAAGCAGCACATGGACTATTGGGAAGGCGAGCTCGGCAAGAGCGAATGGTTCGCCGGCAGCGAGTTCACCGCGGCTGACATCCAGATGAGCTTTCCGCTCGAAGCCGCCCAAGCTCGCGGCGGCCTCGAGCAGGGCCATCCCAAGGCGATGGCGTTCCTGGAGCGCATCCACGCCCGGCCTGCATATGCGCGCGCGCTGGAGAAGGGCGGGCCGTATCAGGTCGGGCGGTAAGCTCCCTTACCCCGTCATTCCGGGAGCAGGTTACTGCCCCGCCGCCTCCGCGCCGCGCGTGCGCGGATCGGCTGCGCCCAGCGTTCCGTTCGGCGTCACCAGAATCGAGTTGGCAGATGTCTGCCCCATCGGCTCGAGGACGAGGTGCCCCATCGCCTTCAGCTCGAGCAGCACGCCCTCGGGAAAGCCGCGCTCGACGCGCACTTCATCCGGCAGCCATTGGTGGTGCAGCCGCGGCGCTGCGACCGCGGCCGCAACATCCATCTTGTAGTCGAGCACGTTCACGATCACCTGCAGCACGGTCGAGATGATGCGGCTGCCGCCGGGCGAGCCCGTCACCAGCACCGGCTTGCCGTCCCTCAGCACGATGGTCGGTGACATCGACGACAGCGGCCGCTTACCGGGTCCGGGAAGGTTCGCTTCGAAGCCGACGAGGCCATAGGCATTGGAGGCGCCGATTGCCGCGGTGAAATCGTCGAGCTCGTTGTTGAGCAGCACGCCGGTGCCGTCGGCGACGAGGCCGACGCCGTAGCTGAAGTTCAGCGTGTAAGTGTTGCTGACGGCGTTGCCGCGGGCATCGACGACGGAAAAATGCGTGGTGTTGCTGCCCTCACGCGGCGCGGCAGGAGAGGCCACGAGCTCTTTTGACGGCGTGGCGCGTTCGGGGGAAATGTGCGCGCGCAGCTTCGCGGCATAGTCCTTCGCAATGAGGGTCTCGATCGGCGCGTTGACGAAGGCGGGATCACCGAGATAGCGGGCGCGATCGGCATAAGCGCGCTTCATGGCTTCGATCAAGAGATGCAGCGACGCCGCCGATCCCTGCTTCAGATCGGCCAGAGGGAAGCCCTCGAGGATGTTGAGCGTCTCCATCAGCACGACGCCGCCGGATGAGGGTAGCGGCATCGACACGATGTCATAGCCGCGGTAGCTGCCACGCACCGGCGTGCGGATGACCGGCTGATAGGCCTTGAGGTCGGCCGGCGTCATGATGCCGCCGGCATCGGTCACGGCCTTGGCGAGCTTCTCGGCGACCGGCCCCTCGTAGAATCCCCGCGGCCCCTGTGCAGCGACGGCCGCCAGCGTTTCGGCGAGATCGCCCTGCACCAGCCGATCGCCTTCGCCCAGCGGCGTGCCATCCGGACGCGAGAATATCCTGGCCGAAGAAGGCCAGCGTGCCAGCCGCCGGTGCCAGCCCGGCAACGTATCGGCCATGTCGTCGCTGACGATGAAGCCATCGCGTGCGAGCGCGATCGCAGGCGCCAGCAGTTGCGCCAGCGTGAACTGACCCGAGCCGTATTTCTCGAGCGCGAGCGCAAGGCCGGCGACGGTGCCGGGCACGCCGATGCCGAGCGCGGAATCCCGTGACTTCGTCGCGTCGGGCTTGCCGTCGGCGCCGAGGAAGATCTGCGGCGTGGTCGCGGCCGGCGCGGTTTCGCGATAGTCGATCGTGATGTCTTCATTGCGATCGGCGGAATGGATCACCATGAAGCCGCCGCCGCCGATATTGCCGGCACGCGGATAGGTCACGGCCATCGCGAAGCCGGTCGCGACCGCAGCGTCGATGGCATTGCCGCCGCGCCGCAGGATGTCGGCGCCGATCTGCGCGGAGATCTTCTCCTGCGCCACCACCATGCCGTGCTCGGCGGCGACGGCGCGCACTGCCTCGCGTGCGGGCGGAACATAGCCCTGCCGTGCATCCTGAGCGGTCGCAGGGGCGAGACCGAGCACCAGGACGGCAATGGCGGCTAAAAATCTCCGCCGTGTCGAATATGACGACATCATCGAATTCCCGCCGTGGCGTTGCACCGGTTCACACCCGTCACTGTAATGCTATACCGTTTGCTCTAAGAGAGGCAAAACTGTTCGTGATGGGTGCTGCGTGATGACGACAATCGCTCCGGATGCGCGCATGGCCGGCGTGGCGCGGACCTATCCGCCGCGCGCCGCCGTCGTGAGTTGGATCTTCTTCGATTGGGCCGCGCAGCCATATTTCACGCTGATCACGACCTTCGTGTTCGCGCCCTATTTCGCGACGGCCATTGCGCCAAATCCCGCCGCCGGTCAATCCTTGTGGGGCTTTGCGATGGCGGCCGCGGGCCTTGCGATCGCGCTGTTGTCGCCGGTGCTCGGCGCCATCGCCGACGCTTCGGGCCGCAGGAAACCGTGGATCGCAGGTTTCGGTACGGTGCTGGTGCTGGCGTCCTGCACGCTCTGGATCGGCAAGCCCGGCGATCATGCGGTCATTCCGCTTGTGCTCACCGCAGTTGCGCTCGCCAGCGTCGGTGCGGAATTTGCCACGCTCTTCAACAACGCGATGATGCCGACGCTGGTGCCGCCGGAGCGAATCGGCCGTCTCTCCGGCACCGGCTGGGCCACGGGCTACATTGGCGGCATCGTCAGCCTGATCATCGTGCTCGGCCTGCTCGCCGCCAATCCCGAGACCGGCCGCACGCTGCTCGGCGTCACGCCGCTCTTCGGCCTCGATCCCCTCACACGTCAGGGCGATCGTGCCGCGGGGCCGCTGACCGCGCTGTGGTTCATCATCTTCGTGACGCCGATGTTCCTGTTCACGCCGGATTATCCGGCGAAGCGCCCGCTGGGCGAGGCGTTGCGCGAAGGCCTGTCGGAGCTGAAGCAGTCGATCAAGAGTCTGCCGAGGCAGAAATCGCTCGCGGCATTCCTGCTCGCCAACATGATCTACACCGATGGTCTGGTGTCGCTGTTCGCCTTCGGCGGCATCTATGCCGCGGGCACCTTCGGCTGGCACACCATCCAGATCGGGACGTTCGGCATCATGCTCGCGATCGCCGGCGCGCTCGGCGCCTGGTTCGGCGGCAAGCTGGATGATCGTCTCGGGCCGAAGCGCGTCATCGCCGGCAGCCTGCTGGTCCTGCTGCTGTCGGTGGCCGCGATTCTCCTCGTCGACAAGGACAGCGTCCTGTTCGTCAAGACCGCGCCGCCGCAAGCGGGCGCTGCCCTGTTCTCGAGTACGGCCGAGCGCGCCTATCTCGTGCTGGGCTGCCTGATCGGTGCAGCCGGCGGCCCGCTCCAGGCCGCTTCCCGCACGCTGCTGATCCATCTCGCGCCGAAGGATCGCATCGCGCAATATTTCGGCCTGTTTGCGCTGACGGGAAAGGTGACGTCCTTCATCGGCCCGCTCCTGATCGGCCTGGTCACCGCGCTGACCGCCAGCCAGAAGGCCGGCATGGCCGTGCTGGTGGTGTTCTTCGTTGCGGGATTGGGGCTGTTGATGCGGGTGCGGGATTAGCATCCCCATCGTCATTCCGGGGCGCGCCGCTTGGCGCGAGCCCGGAATCCATTTCTCCGCATGGGACCCTGCACAATGGAGTCCGGGTTCGCGCTTCGCGCGCCCCGGAATGACAGCAACTCAGTGCCTGAAGTGCCGCGTTCCCGTGAACACCATGGCGATGCCGTGCTCGTCGGCGGCCTTGATCACCTCGTCGTCGCGCATGGAGCCGCCGGGCTGCACCACGGCGGTGGCGCCGGCTTCGATGCAGGCGAGCATGCCGTCGGCGAACGGGAAGAATGCATCCGAGGCCACCACCGAACCCTTGGTGAGCGGTTCGGCGAGCTTCAGCTCGCTGGCAGCATCCTGCGCCTTGCGTGCGGCGATCCGCGCTGAATCCACCCGGCTCATCTGACCCGCGCCGATACCGACGGTGGCGAGATCCTTGGCGTAGATGATGGTGTTGGACTTGACGTGTTTTGCCACCCGGAACGCAAACTTCAGATCACGCATCTCCGCATCCGTCGGCGCGCGCTTGGTGACGACCTTGAACGTCATGTCGTCGACAACGGCGTTGTCGCGGCTTTGCACCAGCAGGCCGCCGGCCACCGTCTTGGCGGTCAGGCCCGGCGCACGCGGATCGGGCAGGCTGCCGGCGAGCAGCAGGCGCAGGTTCTTCTTGCCGCCGATGATGGCGATCGCCTCTTCGCTGGCATCGGGCGCGATGATGACCTCAGTGAAGATCTTGGTAATCTCGCGCGCGGTATCGGCATCGAGGGCGCGGTTCATCGCGATGATGCCGCCGAAGGCCGAGGTGGAATCGCAGGCCAGCGCCCTGCGATAGGCCTCGACGAGGTTCGGCCCTTCGGCGACGCCGCAGGGATTGGCATGCTTGACGATGACGCAGGCCGCGGTGCGCTTGGCGTCGAACTCGCCGATGCATTCATAGGCGGCATCGGTGTCGTTGATGTTGTTGTAGGAGAGCTCCTTGCCCTGGAGCTGCCGCGCGGTCGAGACGCCGGGGCGCTTGTCCGGCGTCGCATAGAATGCGGCGGTCTGGTGCGGGTTCTCGCCGTAGCGCAACGACTGGATCAGCCTGCCGCCGAAAGCGCGGAAGTCGGGCGCGTCGATCTCGAGCTGACGGTTGAACCAGTTCGAGATCGCGGCGTCATAGGCCGCAGTGCGGGCATAGGCCTTCGCGGCGAGCCGCCGGCGCAGCTTTAGCGTGGTCGCGCCCTTGTTGGCGGCAAGCTCGTCGAGCACGGCCTGATAGTCCTGCGCCTCGACCACGACGACAACGTCGTCGTGATTCTTGGCGGCGGCGCGGATCATCGCGGGGCCGCCGATGTCGATGTTCTCGATGCAATCCTCGAAGCCCGCGCCTTTGTCGACGGTCGCCTCGAACGGATAGAGATTGACGACGAGCAGGTCGATCGGCGCGATGCCGTGCGCTTTCATCGCCTCCGCATGGTCCTTATTGTCGCGGATCGCGAGCAGGCCGCCATGCACCTTCGGATGCAGCGTCTTGACGCGGCCGTCCATCATCTCGGGGAATCCGGTGAGGTCGGAGACGTCCTTCACCTTAAGGCCGGCCGCGGCGATTGCTTTCGCGGTGCCGCCGGTCGAGACCAGCTCGACATCGTGCGCGGCGAGCGCCTTGGCGAACTCGATCAGGCCGGTCTTGTCGGAGACGGAGAGAAGGGCGCGGGTGACGCGGCGGGGACGGTCAGTCATGAGCAAGATCCTCTGTTCAGGGAGTGTCTATGCCCAGGCGCGCGGCTTATATGTCCCGCGCTTCCCGATGGTGCTCCATCCAAGGTCGCCAGTCGCGCGAGCGAGCGCTCGATAGCAGCTTTTGGCGTCGCTCTCAACGGGTAGATAGGGCCGGATCGCGCCTGTTTACAACGGAAGTTCCGGCTCGCGCCGGGCGTTGCGGCGGGCATTGGTCACTGCGGGCGAGGCGGTGGAGCGGACAAAGCTCCAGCGGATCGACGGCGCCTGGCGGGCGTTCTGACGGATCACGATCTGGGCGGTGCGGCGCGGGCCGTCATTGCCGGCCAGGAACACGCTGTCCTCGAGATCGACCTTGTCGTCCAATGCCTCGAAGGTCCAGACGTCGCGGTTCGGCAGCACCAGCATGACGCCGCGCGCATCCGACAGCCGGCTTGCCTTCACTGCGGGATGCAGATGGAAGCGCAGCGCGAAATCGGCATCGGCGCCCTTGAAGCGTCCGCCCTGCGGCGGCGACAGCGCGTCCTCGCCGTCGATGCGCGCGCCGTCATTGGCGATCATCAGCACGCGGCGGTGGATCGCGCCGAACTTGGCGAGATAGCCGTCATGTGAGGTCGTGAGCAGCGTGCCGTTCTGCACGACCTCGCGATAGCTCTCGACCTCGACCGGGCCGCTGGTGACGGGCGCGCCGTGCAGGAGCCGCTTCATCGCCGACATCTCGACGAACTGGCATGACGACGACTCATGATAGGTCAGCGTCGAATGCGCCGCCGTGCTGCGCGCGAACGGCCGCCAATTGTCGCGGCCGGTGGTCGGCATGCCGCAATTGGTGACGATGCGGCTGATGCCGGACGACAATTCGAACGAGAGGCAGCCGGCATGGGCGTCGTGACTGACGCCGGCCGGCGGCGGCGGGCCGGTGTCGATGATCACAGTGGTCTGGCCGGCATCAAGGCGCTGAAAGCCGGTATGCGGCATGTTCGCCATCGGTGCGCCGTGGGTGTCGTCATAGGCAAGCAGCGTGGCGAGCAGGTCGGACGAGGTCGCGCTCATGCCGTTGAACAGGGCGAAATTGCCGTCGCCGTGCCGGAAGAAGCGCAGCATCGGCATCATGCGGTCGATCGCATTGAGCAGGGCCGGCGGCGGCGCGATATTGCGCGCGGCAAAAGTCTGCCGCAGCGGCAAGAGGTCGATCAGGAGCTCGATCAGCGCGCCCGGATTGCGCGAGATGTGGCCGCCATCGGGCAGGATCTGCCGCTGCAATTCGTCGGACAGCTTCTTGGAGGCGCTGCGGATGTGACGCGTCTGGTTGGCGAGGCACAGGGACGCATAGCACAGCGCGATCAGCACCTGCAGCTTCGGCACCCCGTCCGGAATGTCGACCATGGTGTAGCGCAGGAAGCGGATCTCGCGCGCCAGCGCCCGCAAGTAACGGCGGTAGAACTTGTTGTCGGTCTCGCTCAGCACCAGCGGCGCCTGCGAGAGCAGCGAAATCACGCGCCTCGCCAGTACGTCGGCGCGGCGCGCGACGGGGCGGCGCTTGTTGGCGGGATTCGAGATCCAGTCCTCGATCAGCGCGCGCGCATTCGCCCGCGTCAGCGCCGTATCGGCGGCGCGCAAGTGCCGCAGCCAGCCGAAGCCGAGCAGCGCAACCTCCCAATCCTCCGACGGCGGCTCGAGGTCGAAGATCGAGCGGCCATGGCAATTGACGATCTTGCCGGCGAAGACGAAGCGACCGGCATAGATCTCGGCAGCGCGAGTCGCATCCGCGGTCCGCAGGTCATGCGGCGCGATGATCAGCCGGTCGGTGCGGCCGGGCCAGACCCGCGACAGCACAACGGAACCGCCGCTCGCGCGCGCGAGCATGTTCCGCGCGAAGCGGTTCATGACCAGCGTCGAGATACGTCTGCGTTGAGCGACCGACACGCCTTGCCTTGATGGGGGAGAGGATCAGTGACGAATCCTTATTAATCCCAAAATCGGACGCCTGACACCACCTTGAACGGCGCGAATCAGGGTCGTGGTCGCAAAATCCAGTGCAAAATCAGGATTTAACGAGCCGGGCCGCGAAAAATCCGTCGAGCCCGCCGAGCCTGGGATCGGCGTTCGGCAGATGGCAGGGCAGGGTGCGCAGGTCGCCGTCCCCGTTGAGGATTTCGTCGAGGCCCGCAACCTCCGATGCCACGATCGGAGCGCGGCGAAGCGCGGGCTCGGCGGCGAGCAGTGCGGCCACCGCCTGCTCGCCCTCCTCGGGTTCCAGCGAACAGGTGCAATAGACCAGCGTCCCGCCCGGCTTGAGCAGCGACACCGACTTGCGCAGCAGCCGCTGCTGGAGCGCGGCCAGGGTCGCGATGTCGGAGTCCTGCCGCAGCCATGCGACGTCGGGATGCCGGCGGATCGTGCCGGTGGAGGTGCAGGGAGCATCGATCAGAATACCGTCGAAGGCCTCGGCCGGGCCGGCCCATTCCACGGCGTCAGCGACGACGGTCTCGGCCTGCAGCGACAGCCGGGCCAGGTTTTCGCGCAAACGCGCCACCCGTGCCGGCGAGCGGTCGATCGCCGTGACCTGCGCGCCCGAGAGCACCAGCTGCGCGGTCTTGCCGCCGGGGGCGGCGCAGAGATCGGCAATGGACTTGCCTTTGACATCGCCGAACAGCCGGGCGGGCAACGCAGCAGCGGCGTCCTGTACCCACCATTGTCCTTCGGCGAAGCCGGGCAGCATGGTCACCGAACCATGCAGCAGCATCCGCACCGTTCCCGTCGGCAGCGTCTCACCATGCAGGCGGCTTGCCCATTGGGCGGGATCCGATTTCACCGTGAGATCGAGCGAGGGCTCGTGGCCGAGCGCTGATGCCATGTCTCGTGCGGTCGCCTCGCCATAATGAGCGCTCCAGCGCGCGAGCAGCCATGGCGGCAGATCCAGCGATTGCGTCGCGACCTCCTCGACCAGCGCCTTGCCCTCGCGCGCACAGCGGCGCAGCACGGCGTTGACGAGCCCGGCATAGCGCGCGGCGCGGCGGTCGGATTGCACGAGGCGGACGGAGAGATCGACCGCGGCGTGATCCGGCACGTCCATCCAGAGGATCTGGGCGGCGCCGATCAAAAGTGCGCTCTGCGCGCGTGGCGCGTCGGAGGGAACGCCCTTGTCGAGCAGGCGGGACAGCACATGGCCGAGCGTGCCGAGCCGGCGCAGCACCGTGGCGACCAGGCGCCGCATCAGCGCGCGGTCGCGGTCGGCCAGCGTCTTCAGTCCGGGATGGGCACCGCCGCCGTCGAGCTGGTCGTCGAGCGTGCGGTGCTTGTGCAGCACGCCGTCGACGATGTCGGCGGCAATCCGTCGCGCCGCAAGGCCGGGCACTTCGGACGGAGGGACGAAACGTTGAGATGGCATGCGGAAGCAAGGTTCTGAACGAGCGGCAGTTCCGCCGCGATGGGCGCATGCCTTGAGAAGGCGATCTCTGACACGCGAATATGCCAAATGTAAGAATCGCTTGCGGGTTTTTCAGCGCTCCGAGCCGATTTCAGGAATGCGTTATTGGGCATCGCGTTGTGCCCGGTCCTGCGCTAGAAAGCGCGGCGATGAGTGACCCCGTTCCCGATCGCAAGCCGCTG
Organism: Bradyrhizobium sp. IC3195; assembly: GCF_020193585.1. Taxonomy (NCBI): domain Bacteria; kingdom Pseudomonadati; phylum Pseudomonadota; class Alphaproteobacteria; order Hyphomicrobiales; family Nitrobacteraceae; genus Bradyrhizobium; species Bradyrhizobium sp. IC3195. The sequence continues at coordinate 96,921 of NZ_JADYVG010000017.1, forward strand.
TCGCCGGCCGCCCAGCGCGCGCTGGCCGAGGCCGAGGCGCGCCGGCAGGCTGCGGCCGCCAAGGCCAAGGATGAGGCCAAGAACAAGACCAAGGCGAAGGAGCTGCAGGGGCCGAAGGGGCCCGAGCCCACCCGCTACGGCGATTGGGAGCGCAAGGGCATCGCTTCCGACTTCTGAGCTTGCAGTCGGAGCGGCTGGATAACGCCGGCAGATCTCGTCCCGGTCGTCACAGGTAGTTGTGCGCTCGCAAGTAGCGGATGATGCGTTCGCAGGCCGCCTCGCTCGACAGCTCCGAGGTGTCGATGGTGATGTCGGGCGCCAGCGGCGCTTCGTAGGGGGCATCGATGCCGGTGAATGCCGGCAGCTGGCCCGACCTAGCCTTGCGATAGAGCCCCTTGGGATCGCGGCGCTCGCATTCGGCAAGCGGCGTCGCGACATGGATCTCGATGAACTCGCCCGCCTCGAGCCGCTGGCGCGCCAGCTGGCGCTCGCTGCGGAACGGCGAGATCACCGCCACCAGCGCGATCAAGCCGGCATCGACGAACAGCCCCGCGATCTCCGCGACGCGCCGGACGTTCTCCGTTCTCTCCGCGTTGGAAAAGCCGAGGTCGCGGTTGATGCCGTGACGAAGATTGTCGCCGTCGAGCAACGCGGCATGGCGCCCGAGCTCGGCGAGCCGGCTGTCGACGAGATTGGCGATGGTCGATTTGCCGGCGCCGCTCAGCCCCGTGAACCAGAGCACGCAGGGCCGTTGCTGCTTCAGCCGGGCTCGCACGGATTTGTCGACCGCAAGCCGCTGCCAATGAACGTTGGTGGCGCGGCGGAGCGACATGTCGATCATTCCCGCCGCGGCAGTGCGATGGCTGATCGGGTCGATCAAGATGAAACTGCCCATCTCGCGGTTGTCGCGATAGGCCTCGAACACCAGCGGGCGGTCGAGATCGAGATGGACATAGCCGATCTCATTGACGTCGAGCGTGGCGGCGCTTTCCCGCGCCATGGTGTCGATGGCGATCCGGTGCTTGAGTTCCGTGATCACCGCGCCGGTCGAGGCGGTACCGCACCGGAGCAAATAGCGCCGGCCGGCGACCATGGCCTCGCCATCGAACCAGACGAGATGGGCCGCGAGCTGATCCGACACCGGCGCTGCAGATCCGGCGGTCAGCACGTCGCCGCGGCTGACGTCGATCTCATCGGCGAGCGTTAGGGTGATGGACTCGCCCGACCTTGCGTGATTGCGCTCGCCGGCGGGCGTGAGAATGCGCGCGATGCGGGTCTGGTGTCCCGACGGTTGCGCGCGAACGGCATCGCCCACCGAGATCGTTCCGCTCGTGATCCGTCCGCAGAAGCCGCGAAAATCCGCATGCGGCCGGCTCACCCATTGCACCGGCAGCCGGAACGGCTGCTGCGAGGTGTCCCCGGCCACGTCCACGGATTCCAGATAGGCCGTAACGGTCGGTCCCTCGTACCAGGGCATGCGCGTGCTCGCGGCGACGATATTGTCGCCGTCGGGCGCCACGACCGGGATGCACTGGACCTGGGAGATCCCGAGCTGACCGGCCAGAGTCAGGTATTCGGCGGTGATGGAAGCGAAGCGATCGCCGTCAAATCCGATCAGGTCCATCTTGTTCACGGCGAGCACGACGTGGCGGACGCCGAGCAGCGACAGGATGTGGCTGTGACGCCGCGTCTGCGTGATAACGCCCTTGCGCGCGTCGACCAGCACCACGGCGAGATCAGCATTGGAGGCACCGGTCGCCATGTTGCGCGTATATTGCGCATGTCCCGGCGTGTCGGCGACGATGAAGCGGCGCAGCTTCGTGGCGAAGAAGCGGTAGGCCACGTCGATGGTGATGCCCTGCTCGCGCTCGGCCTGCAACCCGTCGACCAGCAGCGCGAAGTCGAGGTCGCCGCCGGTGGTGCCGGCGGTCCTGCTCTCCGAGGCGAGCGCGTCGAGCTGGTCGTCGAGCAGCGTCTTCGAATCGTAGAGCAGCCGACCGACCAGCGTGCTCTTGCCGTCGTCGACGCTGCCGCAGGTGACGAAACGCAACGTCGGGCGATCGTCTTGCTCGAGCTGCGGCGCATCGGCGGCGGCGATCGCCGGTGCCTCGTGATAGGACATCAGAAATAACCTTCCGCCTTCTTGCGCTCCATCGATGCGGGACTGTCCCGGTCGATCATGCGTCCCTGTCGTTCGGAGGTGCGCGACGCCATCATCTCCTGCACGATCTCGGGCAGGGTTGCCGCCGTCGAGCTCGTTGCACCGGTGAGGGGATAGCAGCCGAGGGTGCGAAACCTGACGGAGCGCGATTGCGGCTCCTCGCCGGGCTGCAGCGGCATCCGGTCGTCGTCCACCATGATCAATGCTCCGTCGCGCTCGACCACGGGGCGCGCCGCTGCGAGATAGAGCGGAACGATCGGGATGTCCTCGAGCAGGATGTAGTCCCACACGTCGATCTCGGTCCAGTTCGACAGCGGAAACACCCGCATGCTCTCGCCGGGCGCGAGCCTCGTGTTGTACAAGCCCCACAGCTCCGGCCGCTGGTTCTTCGGATCCCAGCGATGCGCAGCGCTGCGGTGTGAGAACACGCGCTCCTTGGCGCGCGACTTCTCCTCGTCGCGCCGCGCGCCTCCGATCGCGGCGTCGAAGCCGTGGAAGTCCAGCGCCTGTCGCAGCGCTTGCGTCTTCATGACGTCGGTGTAGCGGGCCGAGCCGTGGGTGAAAGGGTCGATGCCCTGGCTCAATCCGTCATTATTGGTATGGACGATCAGGTCGAGGCCGAGCTCGCGCGCGCGTCGGTCCCGAAACGCGATCATCTCGCGAAACTTCCAGGTCGTATCGACATGCAGCAGCGGAAACGGCGGCTTGCCGGGATCGAAGGCCTTCATCGCCAGATGCAGCAGCACCGAGGAATCCTTCCCGATGGAATACAGCATGACCGGCTTGCGGAACTCGGCCGCCGTCTCTCGCAGGATGTGGATGCTTTCCGCCTCCAGACGGCGGAGGTGGCTGGCGACGTGACGCTGCTTGCCGCCAGCACCTTCACGGAGTGCGGAATCGGCTCCGGTGGGAACGTCCAGCATGACCATCACGCAGCCGCAGCAAACCAGTCGCCGAACAGACGTTGCGACAGTGCCGCATTCAGGCCGAGATCGCGAACACAGGCGGCGACCGCGACGCGATAGGCATCATTGACCCCGCAGCGCTCCAGAGCCTCGCGTTGCGCTTCGCTCAGAGAGGCCGTCGCACGGCGCTGGTAGCGATAGGCACTGTCGGAGGTGTGCAAATTGGGCACCTTGTAGATCGTCGCTTCGCTCGGGAAGATGACGCGCGCATTGTTCGCGTGCGAGTCTCCCGGCTCACGCCAGGACGTCACGGCATTCTCGTTGAAGCTGCCCGAAAGGCCGATCCGTTCGAACAGGACACGAACCGAGGACACGGCCTCCTTGCTCACCTCGTAGACGTAGTGAGTGACGGCAACGCCCTGTCGCTGGGCGTAGCTTGCGACTTGAGCCGCGCTGAGCGCGGCGACGACATAGTGCCGCAGCAATACATCTTCAGGCGCGCGCGAGATCAGCTTGTCGAGCCACGATGCCAGTGAACTCGCCGGCTCACGGTCGAGCATGATGAGATGCAGCCGGTGCCGCGGATAGCCCGCCTCGATCAGCAGCTTGAGCGGATTGAACAGGCTCTCGGCGAGCACGTAGGGCCCGATCGTTTCCTTGCTGAAGATGTGCGGCTCGTCGTCTGCCGACGGCACGGCCCACGGCGCCGGCCTCTTGCCGACGAGCGCATCGCGCAGCATGGCCTTCAAAGGCTGATAGTAGGAAGGCATCCCGGTCATGCCGAACAGATTGCTCAGGGCCGTCGATCCGACGCGCGCCTTGCCGCATGCAAAATAGAGCATGGGAAAGTCTTGCGGCGAGCGATGCCGGAAGCCGTCCGCCAGGCACTCCGTCACCTCGCGCATCAGTGTTTCGAGCGCGACGGTCCTGGTTTGGAACCCCTCCACCGGCGGAAGCAGCGTGGTGTCGAGAGAACTATCTTGCCGACGAACGAGTTCGGCGATTCGCTCGAGCGAATCGGGGGACGACGCATCGATATTCATGGCGGGGGACTCGCTGAACAGGTTCCGCAAGCCAGTTGCTTACGGCTCAATGTTCAACCTAGTGTTGATTACGACCCCGGTCAAACCCGGGAAATCCCGGGGGCTTCATAAATGTCCGGCGAGCACGGCAATCGTGCTCGCGGCTTCGTTGTGCATTACGCAGCGCGCACGGTGCTGAGGAACTTCTCGACCTCCGTCTTCAGGAGGCTGCTTTCGCTCGACAGTGAACGCGCCGACGCCAACACTTGTCCCGACGCCGCGCCGGTCGCGCTCGCGCCATGGCTGACCTGGGCGATCTTGTCCGCGACTTCGACCGTTCCCTTGGCGGCTTCGCTGACGTTTCGCGCAATCTCGGCCGTCGCTGCGCCCTGCTGTTCGATCGTCGCGGCAATGGTCGTGGAAATATCGGAGATGCGGCCGATGGTCGTTCCGATTTCCTTGATCGCTCCGACGGAGTCCTGCGTTGCCGATTGCATGCCGGCGATCTGCGCGCTGATTTCCTCGGTCGCTCGCGCGGTTTGCGCCGCGAGCGCCTTGACCTCGCTCGCCACGACCGCAAAGCCGCGGCCTGACTCGCCGGCGCGCGCCGCCTCGATCGTTGCGTTTAGCGCCAGGAGGTTGGTCTGTTCGGCGATCGCCGTGATCAATTTGACGACGTCGCCGATGCGGCCCGCCGCCTTGAGCAGCTCGTTGATCCGGGCATCGGTGCGCTCGGCCTGCTTGACCGCATCGCCGGCGATACGGCTGGAATCGTGCACCTGACGGCCGATCTCGACGACCGACGTGCTCATTTCCTCGGCCGCGGACGCCACGGCCCCGACATTGGTGGAGGCTTCCTCCGAGGCGGCGGCGACCATTCCGGAGAGCTGCTGGGTTTGTTCGGCCGTACCCGACAACGTGCCGGCCGCGGATTCGAGCTCCTGGGATGCGGCTGACACCGAGTTGATGATGCCGCCGACCGCAGTTTCGAACGCGTTGGCAAGCCGCGTCATCTCCTGCTTGCGCTGAGCGGCCGCAGCGGCTTGATGGTTCTTCTGCTCGGCTTCCATCTGCTCGATGCGGATCAGATTGTCCTTGAAGGTCTGTGCCGCGCGGGCGTTGTCGCCGACCTCGTCGCCACGGCGGGTGTAGGGAATTTCGATCGCCTTGTTGCCTCCGGCGAGCTGCAGGAGCACATCGCCGATGCGACGGATCGGACGGGCGACGTTCAAGACGGAAAAGACTGCGGAGCCGACCAACGTCAGGACGACGAATAGGCCGACGATCAAAGCGAAATTGGCGACGCGGTCCAACTCGGCCAGCATCTCGCCCTTGCGGCGCGCGGCGAATTCGTTGGCGACGCCGACGAGATCGTCGATGCGCTTGCTGACTTCCTGCGCTGCCGGACGCATATGCTCTGCGAGAATACTTGCCTTGGCCGACTCTGCTGCAAGCTTGGCGCCACCCGCGGGGGCGGCGATGACCGCCTTTTGCGCCGCGGCGAGCTCGACGCCGCTGGCCAGATACGCATCGACGAACTTCTTGGCCTCGCGGTAAGCGTCCTGTGTGACCTTGCGGGTCGCCCGCTCTCTCGCGGCATCGATTTCGGTGCCGGCTTCGCCGGCCCGGGTACGGAGAAGCTCGAGGAGCCTGTCGACCTCTCCGGCTGACGGTGCCGAGCCGAGTTCGAGAGCGGCGAGCTGCGCGCGTGCCATCGCCGTCTGAGCCGCCTGCGCATTGCCCTTGTTGAGATAGTTGATCGTGACGAGGCGATTGGATTCGGCAATGGAGCGGTTGCCGAGCATCTGATTGGTCAGCATGCCGCCGACGAGCACGACGCTCACGCCCGTCACGATGCCGAGCTTTGTTCCAATGCGAAACCTGAATGACCTCACGGCAATCTCCCCTCGGTTTGTCGTATAACAGCTATTCGCAACCAATGATTGAGATTTGGAAAATATTCGCGGATCCCCAGTAGAACTACGGCTAACCTCTTTGACAGACGGAACTTTCGTGCATGGCCTCCGGCGCATTCGGCGTCGTTTATGGACACGCTCGTGCTTGTGAGTTCCCCCGACTCAGACATAGCGTGAGTTGATGCGTTTCCAGGATCGCCCCAATTCCTACCGGCCGCAGTTCAGCGGCTCGCCGTTCGGCCGCCGCCTCTCCGGCCTATTGCCCTGGATGTTCGTGGTGGGCATCGCGCTGGCCGTCGTGCTCACATTCCGTCATGGAACGCACTGGCTTGTTCGCGATACCGATCGCAATGGAGATGCCGAGATCGTTCTTCAGCAGACCGGCCACGCGGATGTGCGTCCGGTCGAATTCATCCGCGCCATCGATGGCGACACTTTTCTCGCCCGTGTTCGTCTGCACGAGGGACGCGATCCCGTGGTCCGCATTCGGCTGCGCGGCATCGATGCGCCCGAACTGAAAGCGTCCTGCCAGGAGGAGCTGGACAAGGCCGAAGCTGCGGCCCGTGCCTTGCGCGATCTGCTCGGCCAGGGCGGCGTGACCATCACCAATCTCGCTCCCGACAAATACGGCCGAGTCCTCGCCGACGTCGCGACCCGGCGGACTGCGAACGTCTCGGCGGCACTGCTCGCCGGCGGCTTCGTGCGCAGCTACAATGGCGGCCATCGCGACGGCTGGTGCGCGCGCGGCTGGCGGTTCTGGCAATAAAAAGGCCGCGTCGAAGACGCGGCCTTTTTATTTCATCTCGGCTGATTCAGGCGATCAGCGCGTCACGACCACCGTCGTGCCGACGAAGACGCGGCCGTAGAGATCGGTGATGTCGTCGTTGAGCATGCGGATGCAGCCATAGGAGACGAAGCCGCCGATCGAGCCCGGCACGTTGGTGCCGTGGATCGCATATTCGCCGCCGGCGAGCGTCATCGCCGCAACGCCCATCGGGTTGCGCGGCGAGCCGCCCGGAATGACGTCGGGGATACCAGGCTTGTCGCGCTTCACCTCGGCGGGCGGCGCCCAGGCCGGATTGAGATATTTGCCGTCGATCTTCGTGGTGCCGGCCCACTGCTTGCCGGCTTTGCCGACGCCGACCGGATAGCGCACGGCCTGGCCGTTCCCGAGGATGAGATAAAGCCGCCGCTCGCTGGTTTTGACCACGATGGTGCCCGGCGAATAGTCAGCCAGGTGTGCCCCCACCATTTCCGGCCGCGCCTGCGCCGCCGTCGACGTCAAGGCCCCAGCCGCGATGGTGGCGGCCAGCGCCACCGCAATCCTCATCGACATCGATGCTTCCCCTTGCCCAAAACGGATCGTCCAAAATGACGCAGAACCGGCAATCGTCGCCGCACCAAGCCCTCGTCGATGCTCATTCTTAACCGCGCCCGTTAACCCAATGGTTTCCAGCCGCGGCTGCCGAGGGCCGGCCAGCAGGGGGAACAAAGAAAATGTTCGAAATAAAGTAAATGACCTGAAAACAACACTCGGCGGGAAAGATGCAGGCGCGCTGCCGCGCCCGCTGACAACAGCGTGAGGGTGTGAATGGCCGTTGGTGAGAGGGCGCGCTGACGCGAAAACTAATCGCGTGTCCCGGATGCGCTGCAGCAGGAAACGCTGCTGCGCAGAGCCGGGATCCAGGAAGCTACACGTTCTGACGTTTAGATGGGCCCCGGCTCAGCAGCGCACCGCTGAAGGAGCGCTGCGCTGCGTCCGGGGCACGAACTCGCCTTACGCCGACTTCTTGTTCTGCCGGTTCTTGACGAGATCATCGACAACGGCGGGATCGGCGAGCGTCGAGGTGTCGCCGAGGCTGCCCGGCTCGTCCTCGGCGATCTTGCGCAGGATGCGGCGCATGATCTTGCCGGAGCGGGTCTTGGGCAGGCCCGGGGCGAACTGGATCTGGTCGGGCGAGGCGATCGGGCCGATCTCCTTGCGCACCCAGGTCACGAGCTCCTTGCGCAACTCGTCGCTCGGCTGCACGCCGGCCATCAGGGTGACATAGGCGTAGATGCCCTGACCCTTGATGTCGTGCGGGAAGCCGACGACGGCGGCTTCCGACACCTTCTCATGCGCGACCAGCGCGCTCTCGACTTCGGCGGTGCCCATGCGGTGGCCGGAGACGTTGATGACGTCGTCGACGCGGCCGGTGATCCAGTAATAGCCGTCGGCGTCGCGGCGGCAGCCGTCGCCGGTGAAGTATTTGCCCTTGTAGGTCGAGAAGTAAGTTTGTTCGAAGCGGGCGTGGTCGCCGTAGACCGTGCGCATCTGGCCGGGCCAGGACCGCGTCAGGCAGAGATTGCCTGATGTCTCGCCTTCCAGCACCTTGCCGTCGGCATCGACGATCTCAGGCACCACGCCGAAGAACGGTTGCGTCGCCGAGCCGGGCTTCAGCTTGGTCGCGCCCGGCAGCGGCGTGATCAGGATGCCGCCGGTCTCGGTCTGCCACCACGTGTCGACGATCGGGCAGCGGTCGTCGCCGACGACGCGGTGATACCACTCCCAGGCTTCGGGATTGATGGGCTCGCCGACCGAGCCGAGCAGGCGGAGCGAGGCGCGCGAGGTCTTCTTCACCGGTTCGTCGCCGGACTGCATCAGCGCGCGGATCGCGGTCGGCGCGGTGTAGAAGATGTTGACCTTGTGCTTGTCGATGACGTTCCAGAACCGCGAATTATCCGGATAATTCGGCACGCCCTCGAACATCAGCGTGGTCGCGCCGTTGGCGAGCGGCCCATAGAGAATGTAGCTGTGGCCGGTGACCCAGCCGACGTCGGCGGTGCACCAGTAGATGTCGCCGTCGTGATAGTCGAAGACGTATTGATGCGTCATCGAGGCGAACACGAGATAGCCGCCGGAGGTGTGCAGCACGCCCTTGGGTTGGCCGGTCGAGCCCGACGTGTAGAGGATGAACAGCGGATCCTCGGCGTGCATGTGCTCGACCGGGCATTCCGTGGTCACCATCGCCGCGGCCTCGTGGTACCAGAGGTCGCGCGTGGGGTTCATGTCGACCTTGGCGCCGGTGCGCTTGACCACGACGACCCAGTCGACGCCGTCGGCCTTGCCAAGCGCCGCATCGACATTGGCCTTCAGCGGCACCTTCTTGCCGCCGCGTAGGCCTTCGTCCGCCGTGATGATCACCTTGGATTGGCAGTCGTTGATGCGTTGGGCGAGGCTGTCAGGTGAGAAGCCCGCGAACACCACGGAGTGGATCGCGCCGATCCGCGCGCAGGCCAGCATTGCATAGGCGGCCTCGGGAATCATCGGCAGGTAGATGGTGACGCGGTCGCCCTTCCCGACGTTGCGGGTGCGCAGGATGTTGGCCATCCGGCAGACCTCGTCATGCAGCTCCTTGTAGGTGATGTGCTTGGACTGCGAGGGATCGTCGCCCTCCCAGATGATCGCGGTCTGGTTGGCGCGTTTGGCGAGATGCCGGTCGATGCAATTGTAGGCGACGTTCAGGATGCCGTCCTCGAACCATTTGATCGAGATGTTGCCCGGCGCGAACGAGACGTTCTCGATTTTCGTCGGCGCCTTCATCCAGTCGATGCGCTTGGCCTGCTCCGCCCAGAAACCGTTCGGGTCCGAGATCGAACGGGCGTACATCTCCTTGTACTTGGCCTGGTCGACCCAGGCGCGCTTCGCCCACTCCGCGGGGATATCGTAGATCTTCTCGGACATGCTTCCCTCCACATGCGGCAAGCTCAGGCAATGCCGACATCATCATTTGATGGATTATGCGTCGGGCTAACCGGACCCGACAAGGAGCACAAGCTGGACCTTCGGCGGGCAGCTGGCCATGCGAAGGATCAAGGTCCGGAAGGCCCGCTGTCGCAAATCTGAAACAGGGCCGACGGGCACCTTCCGGCTCTCTACCCAAACCGCCAGAACAGAGACCGCAGAGCCCCCATGCGGCGAGGAGAGGTATTTAGCAACCTCTTCTCACTGATTCGGGACTCGCAATCGTGTTCGGAACACCCTAAATGGCCAACCCGGGTCCAAAGAGACTCCTCGGAACAAAAATCACAACAGCGGCATTGATCGACAACAGGACAGGGCTAAGGCGTAAGACCATGATGGATCAGCAGAATCTCGGGACGATACGGCCCGCTTCAGCCGATCCTGCAGCCATTGCCCTGGCCAAGGCCCTCGGACAATGGCCGAAACCGGGTGGTTTCAGGCGCCCGAGCCCCAAGAAGACCTACGACACGGCGCCTGCGGCGACGGTCGAGGCCCTCGCCAAGGAGCTCGGCTTGCGGCTCGGCGACCAGAACGAGCTGACCATCCGCCGTATCAGGCGCGGCAAGGGCTATTCCTTCGTCCGTCCCAACGGGGCGCATATCCGCGACGCCCGCACCATACGCCGGCTGCACGCCATGGCGGTGCCGCCTGCCTATCGCGAGGTACGCTACTCCGCCGATCCCAACTTGCACCTTCAGGCGGTAGGCCGCGATGCCGCGGGCCGGCTGCAATATCGCTATCACGCCGACTGGGAGAAGGTCCGCGAGCAGCGCAAGGCGCATCGCCTGGCAAAGCTCGTCGGCGCGCTGCCGAAAATCCGGCGCAAGGTCTCGGCGTTCCTGTCAGGGGACGAGCCGACGCGCGAGTTCGCGCTCTCGGCCGTGATCGAGCTGATCGCGCGCACCGCGATCCGCCCCGGCAACGAATCCTACGCCCGCCTCAACGGCACCCGCGGCGCGACCACACTGCTGAAGTCAAACGTCACGCTGGAAGACGATTGTTTCGTGCTGACCTTCAAGGCCAAGGGCGGCAAGGCGGTGCGCAAGGAGTGCGACGCCGCCAAGCTGGTGCGCGCCATCGGCATTTTGCAGAGCGTTCCCGGCAAGCGCATGTTCCAGTATCGCGATGCCTCCGACATCGTGCGCGCGGTCAACACCACCCAGGTGAACGCGTTTCTGCGCGAGATCGCCGGCATCAAGATTTCCCTGAAGGATTTCCGCACGCTGATGGCGTCCGCCGTCGTGGTGGAATCGCTGTCGCGGATCACGCCGGCGAGCAGCCAGCGCGGCCGCAAGAAGCAGGTGCTGGATGCGATCCGCGCCGCCGCCGACCAGCTCTCCAACACGCCGGCGATCTGCCGCAAGAGCTACGTCCACGACACCATCGTCACCGCCTTCGAGGAGGGCATCCTCGAGCGCTTCGCCGCGACCATGACGGGTCAGCGCTCGCAGGCCAGGCGCGAGCAGCTGCTGGCGCAGGTGGTGGCGACCGCGGCAGTGTAACGAAGCGCCGCTCTCGTAAGGTGGGCAAAGCGAAGCGTGCCCACCATTTGCCCATGGTGACGGGTGGTGGGCACGGCGCGAAGAGCGCGCCTTTGTCCACCCTACGAGAGCTACTTCTTATCTGACACACCCTTGTCAGGACCGGGGTCGCCGCCTGCGGCTGCGATCGTGAGCCGCTCAAGGTAGTGCGCCCAACCCGTTGCATGAGCGGCCGCCTGCGCTTCGTTCGGCAGGCCGCTATGGGTCATGCGCAGCAGCGTGCCGCCGTCCTGCTCGATCAGGTCGATCTCGATCAGGCTCGAGCCGGGCGGCACTTCCTGACCACCCTCCCAGCCGAACGTATAGGCCAGACGATGCACCGGCACGACCTCGCGGAACGCGCCGCGGGCGGCGGCGCCGTCCGGGCTGACGCCCTTGAGCAGGTAGAGCCCGCCGGGATAAGGCTCCGTGGTTGCGTCGGAGCCCATCCAGCTCAGGATCTTTTCGGGGTCGGTGAGGTAGGCGAAGACAGTGGCGCGCGGGGCCGCGATCTGGGTCTCGCGTCGCACTATGAATGGCTCGGGCATCGGCGATCATCCCTGGTCTGACGATGGGACATGGCGGCGGCCCTGCGCTCCGTCAAGGATTGCCCGTGGCAAAGACGGCCCTGTTTCGCCATGATCGCCGGATGCAGCTCTCGCCGACCCTCGCCTGGCTCCTCGATGCGGCCTCGGATTGTCGCGGGGCCGACCACCTGCTCGCGGAGCTCGGCGCGCATCTGGCCGCCGATGGCGTGCCGCTCGCGGCAGGCGCCCTGACGCTGGAGGTGCCGCATCCGCTGATCGCGAAGCGGACCTGGCTGTGGCGTGCCGACAGCGGCCAGGTGATCGAAGCGCTCGGCTTCGCGCCGGGCGGCCTCGCGCCCGATCCACCCGACGACGCCGGCCGCCGCTGGCTGCGCGATATCGCCGGCGGCGATGTGCATGAAGATGTCGCCGGACAGCCCGATGGCCCGCTGCTCGGCTGGATCGGGCCGCGCCCGTTCACGGCGGATGAGATCGAGCAATTGCGTCAGGCCGCGCGTTTCGCCGCAACGCCGCTGGCCCTCCTCGCCGCGCGCGCGACCTTGCGGGCGACGCTCGATGCTTACCTCGGCACGCGCAGCGCGGAGCGGGTACTGGCGGCGCCTCTGCGCCGCGATCTCGGCGAGACTATCCAGGCCGCACTGCTCTATGCGGACCTGCGCAATTTCACGAACCTGTCGGAGACCGTCCCGCCGGCCGATGTCATCGCGGCGCTCGACGCGTGGTTCGATCGCATCGCCGGCGCGGTTCACGCCTTCGGCGGCGAGGTGCTGAAATTCATCGGCGACGGCGTGCTCGCGATCTTTCCGGTGCTCGAGGCGTCCCCGCGCCGCGCCTGTGACGCTGCTTTGCGCGCGGCAAGCGCAGCCGAAGCCGGGATGGCGTATCTCAACAAGGAGCGCCGCGCGCAAGGGCTGCCGCCTTTGTCGTTTGGCGCCGCGCTCCATCTCGGCGAGATGCTCTGGGGCAATATCGGCGCCGCGAACCGGCTCGACTTCACCGCGATCGGCCCCGCCGTCAACCTCGCCAGCCGTCTGGAGGGATTGTGCAAGCCGCTGGGCCGGACGGTGCTGGTGTCGGGCGCGCTCGCCGCCGAGACAGAGATGCCGCTGGTTGCGCTTGGGACGCATGAGCTGCGCGGCATTGCCGCGCCGTGCGAGGTGTTTGCGCTGGAGGAGTCGCAAGCCCGGATATCGTAGCCCGGATGGAGCGAAGCGTAATCCGGGATCGGGCTTCAATCGAGACTTTCCCGGATTGCGCTGCGCTCCATCCGGGCTACGAAACGACGCAACTACATCCCGCCCATCTTGCAGACGAGCTTCCACTCCTCTGCCGTCACCGGCTGCACGGAGAGGCGCGAATATTTCACCAGCGCCATACCTTCGAGCTTCTTCTCGGCCTTGATCGCGGCCATCGTCACCGGCGTCTTCAGGGGTTTGTCGGCCTTGATGTCGACGCAGACGAATTTGCCGGTCTTGTCGGTTGGATCGGGATAGGCCTCCTTGATGATCTCGGCGATGCCGACGATCTCCTTGCCCTCGTTGGAATGATAGAAGAACGCCTTGTCGCCCTTCTTCATGTTCACGAGGTTCTGACGGGCGGTGAAATTGCGCACGCCGGTCCAGGCCTCGCCCTTGGCGCCCTTCGCAACCTGCTGGTCCCAGGACCACACCGACGGTTCGGATTTCACGAGCCAGTACGCCATGCTTATTCCTCTGCCTTGAAGGGGCGCGTCATCAGCGCCGAGATCGCGGCATCGATCGTGCTTTTGCCGCTCAGGATCGATGCGACCGCCTCAGATACCGGCAACTCGATGTTTTGCGAAGCGGCGAGCTCGATCAGCACGGGGGCGGTGAACTCGCCCTCGGCGAGCTTGCCGGCGGGAGGCTGCTCGCCGCGGCCGAGCGCGAGGCCGAGCGCGAAGTTGCGCGATTGCGGGCTCGAGCAGGTCAGAATGAGATCACCGAGGCCCGACAGGCCGGTGAGCGTCTCGCTGCGTGCGCCGAGCGCACGGCCGAGGCGCGTCAGCTCGGCAAAGCCGCGGGTCGTGAGCGCCGCCTGCGCGGAGGCGCCAAGCTCGCGCCCGACCGCAATGCCGACCGCGATCGCCAGCACATTCTTGGCGGCGCCGCCGATCTCGACGCCGCGAATGTCGGTGGAGTGATAGGGGCGGAATGTCCGCGAGCCCAGCGCCTGCACCAGGCTGCTGGCGAGCGCCTCATCGCTTGCCGCCAGGGTCACTGCCGTCGGCAGGCCGCGTGCGACGTCGTCGGCAAAGCTCGGCCCCGACAGGATCGCCGGCTGCGCGTGCGGCGCGGCCTCGGCGATCACGTCGGTCATGAACTTATGGGTGCCGTGCTCGATACCCTTGGCGCAGGCGACGATCGGCACCGCCTTCGTGATGTGCGAGGCCAGCATGTTGACCGCACCGCGCAAATGTTGCGCCGGCGTTGCGATCAGCAGCATGTCGGCACGCGCGGCGAGCGCCAGATCGCTCGTCACGACGGTCTCAGGCACGATCCGAATCCCGGGCAGACGCGGATTGTCGCGCGTCGATGCGATCCGCGCGGCGTGCTCGGCATTGCGTGCCCACAGCGTCACGTTTCGCCCTGCTCGCGCCGCCACCGTCGCCAGCGCCGTACCCCAGGCGCCCGCGCCGATCACTGCGACGGATTGGAACGCGGTCATCCCTAGAATCCCGCCCGAGTCTTGCCGTAGCCTGCGGGCGCGGTCGCGTTGGCATCGAGCAGCCAGCGTGCGCGCGGCTGCGCGTCCATCGTGTCGGTCAGGCCAAGCGCCAGGCGCTCGGCGCCGGCCCAGGCGATCATGGCGCCGTTGTCGGTGCACAGCGCGGGCGGTGGCATGATCAGCTGCGTCCCGGCCTGCTTCGCGACATCGTCAAGCGCGCCGCGGATCGCCTGATTGGCGGCAACGCCGCCGGCGGCGACCAGCGCGCGCGGTGCGCCGAACTGCTCGCGGAAAAGCTTCAGGCCGACGCTCAGCCGGTCGGCCGTTGAATCGAGCACGGCGGCCTGGAAGCTCGCGCAGAGATCGCTGATGTCCTGCGGCGTGAGCTCGGCCAGCCGGCTCGCTTCGGTGCGCACCGCCGTCTTCAGTCCCGACAGCGAGAAATTGGCATCGGGGCGCCCCTGCATCGGCCGGGGAAACGCAAAGCGCGTGGCATCGCCACCTGCCGCCGCGCGCTCGACCTGCGGGCCGCCGGGATACGGCAGGGCCAGCATCTTCGCGACCTTGTCGAAGGCCTCGCCGATGGCGTCGTCAACCGTGGTGCCAAGCCGCACATATTGGCCGACACCGGTGACCGCGACGATCTGGGTATGGCCGCCGGAGGCGAGGAACAGGCAATAGGGAAATTCGATGCCGTCGGTGAGACGCGGCGTCAGCGCATGCGCTTCGAGATGATTCACCGCGACCAGCGGCGTGTCGTGCACCATCGCGATCGCCTTCGCGGTGGTGAGTCCGACGATGACGCCGCCGATCAGCCCGGGCCCCGCGGCCGCCGCGACGCCGTCGAGCTGAGCATAATCGATGCCGGCCTCGTTCATGGCGCGGTCGATGATCCCATCGAGCACGTCGACATGCGCGCGCGCGGCGATCTCCGGCACCACGCCGCCGAAGCGGGCATGCTCCTCGATCTGCGACCGCACGATGTTGGACAGGATCTTGCCCTTGCCGTCGGCCGCGCGTTCGATCACGGCCGCGGCGGTCTCGTCGCAGGTGGTTTCGATGCCCAGCACCAGCATTGGCGAATTGTTATCC
Organism: Bradyrhizobium sp. IC3195; assembly: GCF_020193585.1. NCBI lineage: Bacteria > Pseudomonadati > Pseudomonadota > Alphaproteobacteria > Hyphomicrobiales > Nitrobacteraceae > Bradyrhizobium > Bradyrhizobium sp. IC3195. Next base: position 112,554 of record NZ_JADYVG010000017.1, read on the forward strand.
AATTTGCGCCCTTGCGCTCATCCATAAAGCAGAGTTCTGGTACGTCCGGTAGCATCCCGGGGTCGGCTTGCGCAATCGTCACGCGCAGCCGTTCTGGTCAATGCGTCACCGCCAAATGGTCCGGGAACAGCAGCGATGTCCATTCTTGTCACACGGCCGCATCCCGACAATGCGGCGACGGCGGACAATCTGCGCACGCGCGGGCATGCGGTACTGCTTGCGCCGGCGCTCAAGCTCGAGCCGGTCGCCTTCCAAGGCGAGAGCGAAGTTTCTTATGATGCCGTTCTCGTCACCTCGGCCAACGCGATTCGCGCTATAGCGCCGCAATTGCCGGACCTCGGTCTGCTGGAGCTGCCATTGTTCGCGGTCGGCGAACATACGGCTGCAGTGGCGCGAGAGGCTGGTTTTGCCGAGGTGATCGTCGCCGGGGGCGACGCCGCGTCCTTGCGCGACAAGGTGATGCAGAGCGCGTGCGACAAGGTGCTGAAGAAAAACAGCACGCTGCTGTATCTCGCCGGCGCGGATCTGTCGCGCGACCTCGGCGGCGAACTCGGGGCGGAAGGTTTCCGCGTGGTGACGCAGACGACCTACCGCATGGCGCCGGTGAAGCATCTGCCGCGCGAGGTGTGCGAGGGCTTTGCCGCCCACGGGATCGAGGCGGTGCTGCACTACTCCCGGCGCAGCGCACGTGCGTTCCTCGATGCGGCGCGGGACGAAGGTGTCGAAATTTCGGCGCTGGCGATCCCGCATTGCTGCCTGTCCGAGACTGTTGCGGGCGTGCTGCGCGATGCCGGCGCGTCACAGGTTCTGGTGGCCGCAACGCCGGACGAAACTGCCCTATTCGACACCTTGGAGCGTGCGTTGCGGACCCGTTTGGCGTAAAGGTCGGGCCGAATCCGACGCAATCTAATCCACCCTGGTATGGAAGTGTGAGGAACCGTCACGATGGCCGACGACAAGCCTGAAGACGCTGGATTGGCGCCCGATCCGGGTCGTGCCAAGCGCACCCCGCCCACCATCGACCTCGAGGCGACGGAAGTCTCGACCCAGCCGCAGCAGGTCGCGGGCGAGTCCGAGGCATCCGAGCATGTCGCGCAGGAGCAGGCCAGGGTGGAAGAGCCCGGCTCGGAACAGGTCAAGGCCGAGCCTCAGTCCGAATCTGCAGAGCAGCAGGCCTCCGCGGCGGTGCCTGTATCGGCGCCGATTTCGCCCTGGGTCATCGCGCCGTTCTCCGGCGTTGCCGCGGCTGCGGTCGTGATCGCAGTCGGCTGGATGCTGGGCTGGCCCGCGGTGCAGGCCCCGCCGGCCGCGCCGCAGGTCACCAGTGCGACCGTCGATGCGCTGAGCGGACGCGTTGCCGCGGTCGAAGCCAGGGCCGCGAGGCCGGCGGCCGATCCGGCCCAAGTCGCGCGGATCGACGCGTTGGAGAAAGCGGCGAGCGCACTGCGCGGCGACATCGCCAATTTGCGCGCACAGTTCGATAAGACGGCGAGCGCGCTGAACGATGCGAAATCCGCGCCGCCGAGTGCCGCGCCCGATCTTGCCGCGCTCACCGACCGCATCGCCCAGCTCGAGCGCGCGAGCAAGACCGAGCGGGCCGAGCTTGCGCAGCAGGGCGAGAAGATCGCCGAGGCCAAGACCGAGGCCAAGACGATGGACGACAAGCCGCTCCGCTATGTGGTCGCGGCGTCCCTGCTCGACGTTGCCGTTCGCCACGGCGATCCCTATCAATCGCAATTGGCGGCGGCGCGGTCGCTGGCGACCAAGCCCGATATGCTCAAGCCGCTCGAGGCGTTTGCATCGTCCGGCATCCCGACATCGGCGGCGCTGAGCCGCGAGCTCCTCAATATCGTGCCGAAGCTGTCGCCGCCGGCTGAAGCTCCGTCGAGCGAGGCCGGCATTGTCGAGCGGCTCCAGGCCGGCGCGTCAAAGCTCGTGCGGATCGAGCGCACCGATGGCGTCGGCAACGATCGCGGCGCCATCGTGACGCGCGTCACGGCGGCGGCGCTCCGTAGCGATTTCGCCGAAGCGCGGCGCGAGCTGAAGACGCTGCCCGAGGCTGATCGTGCTCCGGCGCAGGCCTGGCTCGACAAAGCCGACGCCCGCGACGCCGCGCTCGCCGCGTCCCGCAAATTCGCCGACGATGCCATGGCGGATCTCGCCAAATCTACTCAATAAGATTCGCGCAACAATCGGCGCGTATAGGGATCGCCATGCTTCGCATCGTCCTCTTTCTCGTCTTGATCGCACTGGCGGCGGCCGGCGCGGCCTGGGTCGCCGACCAGTCCGGTGATCTCGTCCTGACCGCGGGCAGCTTCCGCATCTCAACGACGCTGCCGAGGTTCGTGTTCTTGCTCGGCCTCTTCGCCGCTTCCGTCGTGCTGGTCTGGAGCATCCTGACGATGATCTGGCGCATGCCGGGGCGCTTGCGCCGACGCCGTCATGACAAGCGCCATGCCCGCGGCCGTCACGCCATCACCCATGGCCTGCTCGCGATCGGCCACGGCGATTCCGCGCTCGCGCGCCGGCACGCCGAGGCGGCGCGGCGGCATGCACCGAACGATCCGCTCGCACTGCTTTTGCACGCGCAGTCGGCGCAGCTCGAAGGCAATCGCGACGAGGCGCAACGCGTCTTCCGCGCCATGGCCGAACGCGAGGACACGCGGCTGCTCGGCCTGCGCGGTCTCTTCATCGAGGCGCAGCGCGCCGATGATGCGGTCGGCGCCGTGATGATTGCGGAGGAAGCGATCAAGCTGTCGCCGTCCGCGACCTGGGCCTCGCACGCGGTGCTCGGCTTCCGCTGCGCGCGCGGCGACTGGAGCGGCGCGCTCGCGATCCTCGATTCGAATCTGTCCGCGGGCCTGATCGACAAGCAGACCTATCGCCGGCAGCGCGGTGTGCTGCTCGCCGCGCGTGCGCTGGAGCTGGAAACGATGGACCGCGACGTCGCGCGCGAGAGCGTGATGGAGGCGGTCAAGCTCGCGCCGACCCTGGTGCCGGCGGCCGTGCTCGCGGCAAAATTCGAGAGCGAGGCGCATCAGGTGCGCCGCGCCATGAAGCTGGTCGAAGCCGCCTGGCTCGCCAATCCGCATCCCGATCTCGCGGATGCCTATGCGCATGTGAAGCTCGGCGATTCCGCGTGGCACCGCTTGCAGCGGGTAGAAACTCTCGCCGCGAAGACCCCCGCCGACAAGCCCGGTTATGTCGAAGGGCAGCTCGCGATCGCGCGTGTTGCGATCGAGGCCTCCGAGTTCGCCCGCGCGCGCGAGGTGCTCGCGCCTTATCTCAAGGATCCGACCCAGCGCGTCGCGCTGCTGATGGCCGAGATCGAGCGCACAGAGCATGGTGACGGCGGCCGCGCCCGCGCCTGGACCTTGCGCGCGGTGCGCGCCCGGCTCGATCCCGCCTGGACCGCGGACGGCTATGTCAGCGACCGCTGGCGTCCGGTCTCCCCGGTCACCGGCCGCCTCGATGCGTTCCAGTGGCAGGCGCCGGTCGCGAGCCTGCCCTCGGACAAGGGCCCCACGCTCGAATCCTCGGCCTTCGAGGAAGCCATGCTGGCCGCTCCGCCGCCGAAGCGGGTGACCGCCGCTCCCAGCGAAGCCGCGGTGGAACCGCCGGAGGTGGCCCCGCTGCCGGCACCGGCCGCGCAGGACAATTCACCCCCTCAGGCCAAGGACGCCGCGAAGGAGGCTACCAAGGAAGTGGCCAAGGAGACTGGGGAGCAAACTGCGAAGGTCGACGAGCCGGTCGTCACGCCCGCCGAGCCGGCGAATCCGGCTCCGGCGCCCGCCGAATCATCGCCGCCGGCGCCGACGCCGGTCTTCCGGACCCGCGCCAACCTCAGCAAGCCCGCCTCGGCGCCGACTCAGACCGTCATCCCGATCGTCCGCGCACCGGACGATCCCGGGATCGACGACGACGGCCCAAGCGACGAATTTACGGAACAAATCGGCACGCCCAAAGCCCAAGCGGGCGGCTGGCGCGGATTCTGGTCCCGCTGGGGCGCGTGAGCGGTATTTCGCCTCCCGCTTGTCCTTGCCAATTCGGGCCATGCCCGATATCAGGGGCGCGCGTATCGGGGCCGGCATTGCTTTGGTCCCGGCAGGTTCGCCGCAATAGCTCAGTCGGTAGAGCACGTCATTCGTAATGACGGGGTCGGGGGTTCGAATCCCTCTTGCGGCACCAGCGCCCCGGTTCATCCGATCCCCAAGCGCTCCGATGACCAGGCATCAGCCTGCATCAGGGCTCGCTCGGCTGCGTGATCGCGATCACATAATCGCAGACATGGCTCCCCTAACGTCCTGTCACGCCAACACGGGGAGACTTCACATGCGCAAGATCATTCTGATTGCCGCCATGCTGCTGGCTTCGGCCTCCGCCCAGGCAGGCGGCTCCCGCGGTCTGTCGCTGGCGGCGGCAGGCGAACAGACCTCCACTCCGCAAACCACGACATCGGTGAGCACCGTGACGGCGCAGGTGAGCGAAGCCGGGCCGGCCGCCGAGGCTCCGAAATATTCCGATCGTCCGCCGGCGGTGTCGCTCTCTGCGCCGACAGTGGCGACCACTCCGACGGTCACCACACCGGCGACGGCCTCCGCGCCGGTCACGACGACCAAGCCTGCCACCAAGATGACGACAAAGGCGGACAAGCCGAAACCCAAGCGCAGCTGGACCGAGCGCCGCATCATCAGCGAGCTGCATCGCCACGGCATCTATTGGTGAGGCGCCGACCTGTACCCTGATCTCGCCGTCATGCCCGGGCTTGACCCGGGCATCCACGTCTTCGCGCCTGATCCTAAAACGTGGATGGCCGGGACAAGCCCGGCCATGACGCAAGAGTTTTGGATTTGGCGCTTATTGCGAGATCGTTTGCACGACGCTCGCGATCGGACGGGAGTTCGTGCCTGCGGTCGGCACCTTCATGTCCTTCATCAGCGCCTCGTCATATTCCGGCAGCGTCTGGAGGCTCGTCTTGGCCTTCATCTGCACGACCTTGTAACCGCCGGCCTTCAGCCGCGCGAGCAGCGTCGGCAGGGCGAGGCCCGTGTTCTTCTGGAAGTCGTGCATCAGGATGATGCCCTTGCCGAGCTTGTCCAGCCTCGTCATCACGGTCTCGACGATCTTCTCCGGCGTCGCGCCCTTCCTGAAGTCGAAGGAGTCGATTTCGGTCGAGAACATCGCGACGTTGCGGGTGCCGAAATAGCTCACCATCGCGGGATTGTGCTGAAGCTGCGGAAAGCGGAAGAACGGCGCCGGGTTGGTGCCGAGCGCGAATTTCACTGCGCTGAAGCCCTTCTCAACCTCGTCCTTGACCTGCTGCTCGGTCAACTTCTTGCTGTTCAGATTGACATGCGACCAGGTGTGCGTGCCCACCGTGTGGCCCTGGGCCAGCACCTGCTTCAGGATCTCCGGATGGTAGGTCGCGTGCTTGCCGACCGAGAAGAACAGGCCCTTGGTGCATTCGTCCGCGAGCGCCTTCAGCACCGTGGGCGTGTTGACCGGCCACGGACCGTCGTCGAAGGTCAGCACGACCTCCTTCTCGGTCAGGAAGTCGAACTGCTTGAAATGCTCGAAGCCGAAGCCGGGGCCGCCCGTCGTGTCGATCTCGACGACGCGGGACACGCCCAGCGCGTTCGGATTGGCGCAGGCCTGCTTCGGCTGCATCGGCATGACCGGCACGGGGGCAGGTGCTGGAGCTGCTGCGGCCGGCTTGGCCGCGACGGCCGCGGTGGTCTCGACGTCGTCCTTGGCGGCGAGCTTCGCCTGTGCCGGCAATGGGTCGGCGGCACGGGCGGCAACTGTCTTGGGAGCGCCCTGGTCGGCGCGCGCGGAATAATAAAACCAACCGCCGGCGGCGATCACGACCGCCGCAACTACACTGGCCAGCATCAGGCCCAACGCATTACGCATCGTTACTCTTTCCAATTACGCAACCAAACCGGCGGAATTTCCCGCGCGACGAGCCATTAATGCGAAGTAAGAGTTAACGTGACACCAACACGACAGCGGTTGCGAAGGAATTTCAGTGGGCTGCGTCTGAGTGACTGAGATCACAGAGGACGGGTCTCCCGTGAGCGTCATCACAGTGGAAACGGTTTTGCCGGAGCATCGTAGCTCCCATCGACAACGGGCCCGCTGAGGCGGCGCCAACGGGAGCTTCAAATGACCAAGTCGTTTACCGGCAAGATCCGCGACACCAGCCTGGCCCTGGGCTTTGCCGCCATCGTCTCGATCGCTTCGACGGGCGCGAGCTTCGCCTTCTCGGCCGAGGCGCAGCAGATGTGCACGGGCGATGCCTTCCGTCTCTGCTCGGCCGAGATCCCCAATATCCCGAAGATCACCGCGTGCATGATCAAGCATCGCTCGGACCTCAGCGCCGGATGCCGCGCGGTGATGGACAAGACCCTCGCCAAGGGCGCCTCGCGCAAGGTCGCTGACGCTCAGGACACACAGTAACCAAGACGCTGCAGCTCCCCTCGTCATGCCCCCCGGCATGAAGCCGGGGTGATGCGGCGGCGCCCTGCAGCTAGTCAACAAAGCCGTTGCAGGTGCGGGATCGTCGCACTAGCTTCGCCCGCACGTCTTTCCGGGTAAGAGGCAATTGCGCGATGACCAGACTGCTTTTCGTTATTTCCTTGCTCCTGTGCGCATCGAGCGCCTCCGCGCAACAGCAGCCCGGCCATGATGCCTGCGCGCGCGACGTCACGCGCTTCTGCCGTCCCGTAATGGACAATGGCGACGGTGCCGTGCTGGCCTGCCTGAAGCAGAACCGCACCAAGCTGAGCAAGGCCTGCGACAAGGTGCTGACCCAGCACGGGCAGTGATCGTCATTCCGGGGCGCGCGAAGCGCGAACTATGGTGCGCAACTGCGCACCTGAGGATCCATCGCGCGACCAACTCCTGCGATAAATGGATTCCGGGTTCGCTCCTTACGGCGCGCCCCGGAATGACGAGAGGCCTACGTACTGCTTCCCGCCGCGGTCGCGACCACCGGCAGCACCTCGCTGTTGGCACGGTCCGGCGTGTCGTCCTTCCAGCGCACCGAACCGAAGGGGCGCTCCAGCATGCGGCGGATTCGCACCGGCTCGGGACCGATGTGGAAATCGATCGCCTGCTGATGCAGCGCGCGTTCGGACTGGGTCGCACGGTTGCGCTGACGCAAATAGTCGAGCCAGGTCGGGCAGTGATAGCGCTCGGTCCACAGCTCGGGGTCGGCGATGTCGCGCGCGATCGACCAGCCATAGGCACCGTTGCGCTGGCGCGAGAGCTGCACGTCCTGCATCACGTTGTGGAACGCGCGCGCATTCTCTTGCGCAACCCGATATTCGATCTCGACCACGAGCGGGCCGCTGCGCCCTGTCAGCGACAGCCTCACCTCGGGATCGGCCAGCATGTCCGCATCCTCGTTGCGGGCTCCGACACGCGGCATCGTGAGCCAGATGCCGAGCAGCGGCGAGATCAGCATCAGGCCGGCCGAGGTCAGCAATGCGATCTCGACGCCGGCATAGTCGGTGAGATGGCCCCAGCCCCAGGCGCCGATCGCGATGCCCCCGGCGATCGCGGCCTGGAAGGCTGCGAGCGAGCGACCGGCGACCCAGCGCGGGGCCGAGAGCTGCACGCCGATATTGAACAGCGCGATCGCCGCCATCCAGACTGCGCCGCCTAGCACCAGCGCGGCCGCCGTCAGCACCGGCTCCGTGCTCAAAGCGAGGGCGGCCATGGTGAAGGCCATCGTGATGGTGCAGGCGCGGATCGCGGCCTCGCCGCTCATGCGCTTGCGCAATTCGTGGATGTTGAGCGCGCCGATCACCGCGCCCATGCCGAAGGCGCCGAGCATGATGCCATACATCTGCGCGCCGCCATGCAGGAGGTCGCGCGCGACCAGCGGCATCAGCGCCATCACCGCGCCGCCGATCAGGCCCATCACCAGCGTGCGCAACAGCACGATCTTGATCGGCGGCGAATTGGTGATGTAGCGCACGCCCGAGACCATGGCGCGGTTGAGCTTTTCCCGCGGCAGGCGCGACACCTCGGTGTTGCGGCGCCAGAGCAGCAGCACCACCAGCAGCGGCAGATAGAGGATCGCATTGCAGGCGAATGCGGCCACCGCACCGAGCGCAGCGACGATGACGCCGCCGACCGCCGGACCGAAGCTGCGCGCGATGTTGTAGCTGATGCCGTTCAGCGCCACCGCGGACGCCAATGCCTCGGGCGGCACTTGTTCGCTGACCGAGGACTGCCAGGCCGGACCGAACAGCGCATTGCCGCTGCCGACGATGAAGCAGAAGGCGAGCAGCAATTCCGGGGTGATCAGGTTGAAGCCGGCCAGCACGGTGAGCACGCTCGCGCCGATCAGCGCGATCGACAGCGAAATCACGCTGACGATGCGGCGGTCATACATGTCGGCGATGGCGCCGGCCGGCATCGAGATCAGCATGATCGGCAGCATGAGCGCGGTCTGCACCAGGGCCACCTTGTCTGCCGAGGCCGCCATCTGCGTCATCGCCCAGGCCGCACCCACGCCCTGGATCAGGAGGCCGAGATTGGAGAGCAGGCTGGCGAGCCAGATCCGCCGGAACACGGTGTACCGCAGGGGCGCTGTGATGCCGTCGGCGGCCATTTTCGGGCGGTTCGGCTGCTCGGTCATATCCCCTTCCATGTCGGATGGCAGAAGTGGTCGTGGTGATTCCGGCCAATTCAGTGATGCCCGCGAAAGTCCTTCGCTGTCCAGTGCTTAGGCCGGTATAAGCAGTGCAAAGAGCTAGGCTTGCCGGGAGGAACTGATGAAGCTGTCGCGACGGACGATTTTGCGAGGGGCTGCGAGCGTGCCTTTCGCACTTGCGAGCTTGCGGACGGGCGCGCTGGCGCAGACCGCGCCCGCCACGGAGCTGCCGCCGATTCTGTTCGTCCACGGCAATGGCGATTACGGCGCGCTCTGGATGACGACGCTTTGGCGGATGGAGTCCAACGGTATCGCGCGCGATCGCATGATGGCGATCAATTTCACCGACCCGCTGGCGCGCAACGACGACAAGGTCGAGCAGGCGGGTCGCTCCTCGACCGAGGACCAGCGCCTCGAGCTCGCTGCCGCCATCACCGAGTTGAAGCGCCGCACCGGCGCAGCCCGCGTGGCGCTGGTCGGCAGCTCGCGCGGCGGCTACGCGATCCGTAACGTCATCAAGAACGGCGGCGCCGGTGATGTCAGCCATGCGGTGCTGTGCGGTACGCCCAATCACGGCGTGTTCGCAACAGACGACCAGCCGAACAACGAATTCAATGGCCGCGGCACGTTCCTGCGCGGACTGAACGAGGGCGAGAGTGAGGTGACGCCGGGAGTCGCTTTCCTCACGCTGCGCAGCGACGGTCTGGACAAATTCGCGCAACCCGACGGCCGCTTTATCGGCAAGCCCGGCATGCCGACCAATGTCACCGCCGAAGGGCCGGAGCTGAAGGGCGCCACCAATCTCGTGCTCGGCGCGCTCGACCATCGCGAGGTGGCGTTTCACCCGCGCGCGTTCCGCGAGATTTACAAGTTCATCGCGGGGCGCGAACCTGCGCGCATCGCGATCGTGCCGGAGACCAGCGTGAGATTGAGCGGCCTCGTCACGGGTACGCCCGGCGGCGTGCCGACCAATCGTCCGGTCGCGGGTGCAATCGTCGATGTCTTCCGTGTCGATCCTGATACCGGGGAGCGCAAAGAAGGTGCGCTGTACAGCTCGACAACAGGCTCAAATGGCCGTTGGGGGCCGGCGCAGGTCGATCCCGCCTGGTCGCTCGAATTCGTGCTGACCTCGCCGGATGCGCCGACGACGCACATCTACCGCTCGCCCTTCCCGCGCTCGTCCGAGGTTGTGCATCTGCGGCCCGCGCGGCCGCTCGGGCCGGCCGACAAGGCCGCCGGCGCCGTCGTGATCATGTCGCGCCCGCGCGGCTATTTCGGCCTGCCGCGCGACGTGGTGCTGCTCGACGGCAAGGAGCCGGCCGACGTCAAGCCGGGCGTGCCCACGGATGCGGCAGCCACCCTGCGGCTTCCCGCCACCGAGGTTGGCCGTAACATCGTGGCCCAATTCGGCGAAGAACGGATTGTGGCACGCGCCTGGCCTGCGTCCGAGAACCGGATTGCCATCGCCGAGCTGACTTACTAGCTATTTACCTTCGTCCCACCTTGCGGGAGAGAGCCATGAATATCGCCAGCGTGCGTCGGCCCATCACCCCTCCGGCTCCTCCGCGAGCGCCCGACGATATGTCGTTCTTCGGCCGGCTCGCGGTCATCAGGCAGAATATGATCGCGACCTGGGGTCAACGCGCCTACGAGGAAGAGGTCATTTCTGGCCGCTTCTTCTTCCGCAATAGCTTCATCCTGAACCAGCCGGACGCGATCCGGCACGTGCTGCTCAGCAATTACGAGAACTACACGCGCACGCCGGCCGGCATCCGCATGCTGCGCCCCGTGCTCGGCGACGGCCTTCTGATCGCGGAAGGTCATTCCTGGACGTTTCAGCGCCGCACGCTGGCGCCGGCCTTCACGCCGCGCGCGACCGCAAACCTCGTTCCGCACATGACGGCCGTGCTCGACGAAACCATCGCCAAGCTGGACGCGCAAACCGGTGAGCCGGTCGACCTGCGCGCGATCATGCAGCGCATGACGCTTGAGATCGCCGGTCGCACGATGTTCTCGTTCGGCATGGACCAGCACGGCGCAACCCTGCGCAACTTCATCATGGAATATGCCGCGCGGTTGGGGCGTCCGTACTTCCTCGACATGGTGCTGCCGGTGTCCTGGCCGAGCCCGATGGATTTTGCCCGCGCCCGTTTCCGCAAGCGCTGGACCGAGTTCGTGGCCATGCTGATCGCCGAGCGGCGTAAGGCGGGCAAGAAGGACGGTGCGCCGCCGCGCGATTTGTTCGATCTCATGGACGAGGCACGCGATCCCGAGACGGGCCAGGGCTTCTCCGACGAGCAGCTGGTCGACGAGGTCGCGACCATGATCCTCGCCGGTCATGAGACCACGGCGACGGCGCTGTTCTGGGCGCTCTACCTGCTCGCGCTCGATCCCGATACGCAGGAGGAGGTGGCGTCCGAGACCCGCGGCGAGCATCTCGACAGCATGGCCGACATCGATCGCCAGAAATTCACCCGCGCGGTGATCGACGAAACCATGCGGCTCTATCCGCCGGCCTTCCTGGTCGCGCGTGCCGCGCGCGATAGGGACAATGCGGCGGGCGTCGAGATCGGCAAGGGCGACATCATCATGATCGCGCCCTGGCTCTTGCACCGGCACGAGAAGCTGTGGGATCAGCCGAACGCATTCATTCCAAAGCGCTTCATGTCGCAGGAGGCGCCGGACCGTTTTGCCTACCTGCCGTTCGGCGCAGGTCCGCGCGTCTGCATCGGCGCACCGTTTGCCCAAGCCGAATCCGTGCTGGCGCTGGCGCGGCTGATCGGAGCGTACCGAATCGAGCTTGCCGACCCCGCGACCCCCGTAATTCCGCTCGGCGTCGTCACCACCCAGCCGGACCATTCACCCCTGTTCCGCATCACGCGTCGGTGACAGGCTCGCGTCTGGCCGCTGGCGTGACCCGGCCTACATAGAGTTCCGCCATGAGCGACATCCAGGCCCAGTTCTCCGTTCTGAAGCAGACCGCCGATTCCGTTGTGGTGGAGGCCATCGCGCAGCTGATCGCCAACGGTCATGATCGCGATCTCAACCGGATCAATGCGCTGGATTTTGCCGACCGGACCGGGCTCGACCAGGAGAAGGTCATTTCCGGCTTCCTGCACGCCTCGCGGCTCGGCCTGTTCGACATGAGCTGGAACGTGCTGTGTCCCGGCTGCGGAGGCGTGCTGGGCGCGCACGCCACACTGAAGTCGTTGAAGCACGACGACTACAATTGCGCGCTCTGCGCCGCCGGATACGAGGCCTCCGTCGACGAGATGGTCGAAGTGGCCTTCACCGTCAGCCCGCGGGTCCGCCGCATCGGTGCTCATGATCCCGACACGTTGCCGATCTGGGAGTATGTGCGGCAGATGTTCTGGAGCTCAGGCGTCGACATCAACGACGAATCCTTTTCCCGCCTGATCAACCAGGTAACGCTCGAAGCCCTCGAATTGCCCGCCGGCGAGAAGGCGATCCTCTCACTCAATCTGCCGAGCCAGTTCATCATCGTGTTCGAGCCGGTCACCCATTCCGCCCATTTCCTGGACGTTCAGGGTGAGCCGACCAGCGAGCGTCAGCAGCTGTCGATCATGTTCAACAAGCTGGAGGCGCCGACGGGGACCACCGTGATGCGCCCCGGACCGTTGCGTCTCATGCTCGAGAACCAATCGGACAGTCGCGTATTGCCCTCGGTCTGGATTGCCGACCACGCGTTGCACGAGATGATCGGCAAGCGCAAGCCGATCCTGACCGCCAAGCGCATGCTGTCCAACCAGACGTTCCGCGACGTCTTCAAGGCCGACAACCTCAATGTCGACCAGCGACTGAAGATCACGTCCCTGACGTTCCTGTTCACCGACCTGAAGGGTTCGACGGCGCTGTATGAGCGGGTCGGCGACCTCAATGCCTTCGACCTCGTGCGGGCGCATTTTCGCGCGCTGCTGGAGATCATCGCCGCCGAGAAGGGTGCGGTCGTGAAGACGATCGGCGATGCCGTGATGGCGACCTTCGTCAGGCCCGAGCACGCCATCACCGCGGGACTGCGCATGCGCGCGGCGATGGACGAATTGAACAAGCAGCGCGGCGCCAACGACCTCATTCTCAAGATCGGGATCCACGAAGGCCCCTGCCTCGCAGTCATGCTCAACGAGCGGCAGGATTATTTCGGCCAGACCGTCAACATCGCCGCCCGCGTGCAGAGCCTGTCGACCGCGCAGGAGATCCACATCACCGGCCCGGTGCTGGACGCTCCCGCAGTCGCCGAGGTGCTCGAGCAGCGCGCCATCAAGCCGATCCAGAAGCAGGCCGCGCTCCGTGGCATCGCCGACAAGATGGTGGTGTACGAGATACCGTGAGGCATCATTCGTCATTCCGGGTTCGATGCTGGCGCATCGCCCCGGAATGACGCTGAACAGATTGCCGAAACGTAATACGCGCGCGGAACTGACGCACGTTGCGCCGGTTGGGTTTCTTGCTCATATAATGCTGGTAACGGCCGCGCTCCTTGCGGCGTCATCAATCTCGGTAGGACCTATGCTCGACGGCTTGCGCCAATTCATCGCCGACATTGTCGGTCCCCAAGCCCAGGACCGCGCATTTGGCGACAGCGATTACCGGCTGGCCGCGACCGCGCTGCTGGTCCATGTGGTCTCGCTGGACGGCCAGCCGAGCGCGGCCGAGCAGCGCAAGCTGCACAGCCTGATCGAAAGCCATTTCGGGCTCGACCGCGGCACCGCTGACCGTCTCATCGCCGACGCCACCCAGGTCGAAGGCGAGGCCGTCGACCTCTATCACTTCACCAGCGTCATCATGCGCTCGCTCGACGAAGCGGGTCGCAAGCGGATCGTGCAGATGATGTGGGAGCTGGTCTATGCCGACGGAGAGGTCAGCGAGTTCGAGGACAATGTGGTCTGGCGCGCGTCCGACCTGCTCGGCATCTCCCAGCGTGACCGGATCGAGCTGAAGCACGCCATTGCGGAGCGTGCCGGTGGCCAGGTCAGGGATCGCGCCGTCGGACCGGTCCCCGGCGGATTGCCTGGCCTGCGAGCCACATGACGAAACTTTAATATAAGCCCGGCGGTCCCCCGCTTCTGCGGATTCGACTGCAAATACCGGTCTTTCCTGCTTCCACTGTCGCTCTCACAAGCAGCCATGCTGCCAGCGCCGCTTGCCTGGCGCGCACGGCTTATGCTCTCGTTCTGGTATTGCCGGGACCACAGACTTCACTTCAAGAGACTTCGATCGTGAATGAGCGGGTAACGTTGATCACCGGTGCCTCGGCGGGCATCGGGATGGAGCTGGCGCGTGTGTTTGCCGCCAATGGACATCGCCTCGCATTGACGGCGAGACGGGTGGATCGGCTCGAAGCGCTCGCGAACGAGATCGCCGCCAAGGGTGGCAAGAAGCCGATCGTGATCGCCTGCGATCTCGAGGACCCGCATGCCGGTGAGAGGATCGCCGCGACACTTGCCGCCGAAGGCGTCGAGCTCGATCATCTCGTCAACAATGCCGGCTTCGGCGTATTCGGCGATGCCATCGAGCGCGATCGCGTCGCGCAGCTCGGTATCGTCGATGTCAACGTCCGCGCCCTGACGGATCTGTCGCTGCGCTTCGCCGATCAGCTCATCCGGAACAAGGGCGGTCTTCTCAATGTCGGCTCGGTTGCAGGCTTCCTGCCCGGCCCCGGCATGGCCGTGTACTACGCATCCAAGGCCTATGTGATTTCCTTCACCGAAGCATTGCGGGCGGAGCTCGCTCCCCGCGGCGTCCGTGTCACCGTGCTTTGCCCGGGCCCGGTCCCCACGGAATTCCAGGCCCGCGCCGGCGTCGGCTCGCAACATGACACGGCCTTTCTCAACGTCTCAGCTGCCGAGGTTGCGCGGGAGGCGTATCGCGCTCTGATGGCCAACAAACGGGCAGTGCTGCCCGGCCTCGGCAACAAGATTGTGCCGTTCGCGCTGCGCTTCTTCCCACGCGGCTTCATCCTGGCGGCCACTAGCCGGTTCCAGCGGCAGCGGCGCTGAACGCCGCCGCCCGCGTCCGTAGTGGCCCGGAGCTTGCTTCCAGACGTGCGCGTGTGTGCGCAAACTCACACGATGTTAACCATCGCTTAGCTATGCTGGCGGTCTGAACCGATAGCACTCGCAGAGGCCATGTCGTTCCGGACGGACAGGTTTGGTGGCGCAGAGGTGGTCGCCTTCCCACAGAGGGCGGCGAGCGTCGCCGCCGCTGAAACCCGGCTGCCGGTTCTGATCGTCCTGCATCAGGAATGCTCGACACCCGGCCGCGTCGGCAATGCGTTGCGCGCGCTCGGCCACCGCCTCGACATCCGCCGTCCTCGCTTCGGCGATCCCCTGCCCGAGACGCTCGATCAGCATGCCGGGGCCGTGATCTTCGGCGGGCCGATGAGCGCCAATGATTCCGACGACTACATTCGCCGTGAGATCGACTGGATCGAAATTCCGCTCCGCGAGCAGCGCCCGTTGCTCGGCATCTGCTTAGGGGCGCAGATGCTGGCGATGCAGCTCGGGGCCCGTGTCGCGCCGCATGCGCAGGCGCTGACGCAGATCGGGTACTACCCGATCAGGCCGACCGCCGCGGGCCGCGCGCTCTGCCCGCACTGGCCGGCGCAGGTCTATCACTGGCATCGCGAGGGCTTTGAGCTGCCTGGAGGCGCCGACTTGCTCGCCGAAGGCGATGATTTCCCGGTGCAGGCGTTCCGCACGGGCAATGCTTTCGGCGTGCAGTTCCACCCCGATGTGACCTATGCGATGATGTGCCGCTGGACCACGCGCGGCTATGACGGATTCAGCGCGCCCGGTGCACGGCAGCGGCATCATCATTTCGCGGATCGCGCCGTCTACGATGTCGCCGAACGCGCCTGGCTCGATCATTTCCTCGACGGCTGGTTGGAGCGCCGGCCGATGCTGGCGCAAGCCGCCGAGTAATCGCGGCTTCGCGCAAGTCCTTGGCGCAGGTCCTTGGCGCAAGTCCTTCTCCCATCCCGGGGTATGCTAGGCTCGCTTCTAACGAGCGCGTGCGAACGCGTGCCGGCAAACAAGGGAGAGCGTCATGGCCTACGAACACATTCTCTATGAGGTGAGCGACAAGATCGCGACCATCACGCTCAACCGCCCCGATCGCATGAATGCATGGACGCCGGTCATGGAGCGCGACGTGCGCAACGCGATGGAGGCATCGAGCGCCGACGACAATGTCCGCGTCATCGTCCTCACCGGCGCGGGCCGCGCCTTCTGCGCCGGCGCCGACATGGATGCGCTGAAGGGCCTCGATCCCAACGACGTCAGGCGCGCCTCGAACCTGCCGCCGTTCGACATGAATCGCCGGCCAGACTGGCAGACGCGGTACGGCTATTATCCTTCCATCAAGAAGCCTGTGATCGCCATGCTGAACGGCGCGACGGCAGGCATTGGACTGGTGCATGCACTCTATTGCGACCTTCGCTTTGCCGCCGACAACACCGTGTTCACCACCGCCTTCGCGCGGCGCGGCCTGATCGCCGAGCACGGCATCAGCTGGATGCTGCCGCGCATCGTCGGCCACGCCAATGCGCTGGATCTGCTGCTCTCGGCGCGGCGCGTGTCGAGCGAGGAGGCACTGCGGATCGGGCTGGTCAACCGGCTCTGTCCGCCGGAGAAGCTGCGTGAAGAGACGTATACTTACGCGCGCGATCTCGCCGATTTCGTCTCGCCGAGCGCGATGGCCGTGATCAAGCGCCAGCTCTACGAGGTGCCGTTCCAGACGCTGGCCGAGGCGACGATCGAGGCCAACAGGGAGATGATGGTGGCGCTGAACGGGAGTGATTTCAGGGAGGGCGTGGCGAGCTTCATGGAGAAGCGGCCGCCAAGGTTTACGGGGAGGTAGGGGGAGTTCACGGAGAGGGTCCGCCGTCGCCCTTCGGGCTATGGCGGGACAGCCTTCGCTCACTTCGCTACGAGAGAGCACGGCTGGCTTGCCTAGCCGTAGCTCGCGAAGCGAGCGAAGGCTGGTGGAGCCAGGCGGGATCGAACCGCCGACCTCGTCATTGCGAACGACGCGCTCTCCCAGCTGAGCTATGGCCCCTTTGCTGGCCGCTCTGGTGAACGCGGCCGACAACCGGGCGCCATTTAAGTCCCCGCCAAGGTCAAGTCAAGGACGGGCGTAACCCGGTTTTAGCTCTCAGGGTGCCGACTTCCCTTGTTTGGGCCTGACGGAACCGATATCTAGCAAACGGGGCGTCAATCCCGACCGAGCCAGAGTTTCCAAAAGCCAGAGGCCTCATAAGCCATGCGTGCCGTTCTCGACATCGTCATCATCGTGCTCGACCTCTACGTCTGGCTGCTGATCGCCTCCGCGATCCTGTCCTGGCTGATCGCCTTCAACGTGGTGAACACGCGTAACCAGTTCGTGTCGGCGGTGGCGGAGTTCCTCTACCGGATCACCGAGCCTCTGCTGGCGCCGATTCGCAATTTCCTGCCCAGCCTCGGCGGTCTCGACATCTCGCCGATCATCCTGATCCTGATCATCATGTTCATCGAGCGGGTGATCCTGTACTACATCTACCCGAACGTGGTCTAAGCGGGCGGGAGCGCCTTGGTTGCCAACAAGGAGCCTTGTTGTCAGGAGCCTTGCCCTAAGGACCCTTGGCGCTACTCGGCCGCAGGAATCAGCATCGCGCTGCGGGTGACGCCGCGCGGCGGCCGCGACGACATCGACGGGATCGAGCAGCTTTCGGATGGCCGCAGCGTGCTCAAGGTGCGGGTGCGCGCCATTGCCGATGGCGGCGAGGCCAACAAGGCCGTGCTGGCGCTGCTGGCGAAATCGCTCGGCGTGCCCAAGAGCAATGTAAAATTGCTATCCGGAGCCACGTCGCGGCTGAAGCAGATCGCGGTCGACGGCGATCCGGCGCGTCTCGGCGAAACCCTGCGCCAGCTCACATCGGCCAAACCGACAGATTGAGAGAACGGACATGACCGCTGATATCATCGATGGAAAAGTCATTGCGGCGGAGCTCCGTGGCCGCGTCGCCGAGGAGGTCGCCCGCGTCAAGCGCGAGCACAATCTGGTGCCGGGCCTTGCAGTGGTCCTGGTCGGCAACGACCCCGCCAGCGAAGTCTATGTCCGTTCAAAACACACCCAGACCCAGGCCGCGGGCATGGCCTCGTTCGAGCACAAGCTGCCGGCCGACGTCTCCCAGGCAGACCTGCTTGCGCTGGTGGCAAAGCTCAACCGCGATCCCGCCGTGCACGGCATTCTCGTGCAATTGCCGTTGCCGAAGGGGCTGAACACCGAAGCGGTCATCAACGCCATCGACCCCGCCAAGGATGTCGACGGGCTGCATCCGAACAATGCCGGCCGGCTCGCCGGCGGCTTCGAGGCGCTGTCGCCCTGCACCCCGCTCGGCTGCATCATCCTGACCAAAAGCGTGCACGCCTCGCTCGAAGGCATGAACGCCATCGTCATCGGCCGCTCCAACCTGGTCGGCCGCCCGCTCGTGCAATTGCTGCTGAACGAGAACGCCACGGTGACGATCGCGCATTCGCGCTCGCGCGACCTGCCTGGCCTCGTGAAGAAAGCGGATCTTGTCTATGCGGCGGTGGGCCGGCCAGAGATGGTGCGCGGCGACTGGCTGAAGCCGGGTGCGACCGTGATCGATGTGGGCATCAATCGCATCCCGAAGGAGGACGGCAAGACGCGCCTCGTCGGCGATGTCGCCTATCAGGAAGCGCTTGCCGTTGCCGGCGCGATCACGCCGGTGCCGGGCGGTGTCGGCCAGATGACGGTGGCGTGCCTGTTGGTGAACACGCTCCGCGCGGCCTGCGCGATCGCCGGCCTGCCGAAGCCGGCGGTGTAGTTGAGCGTCATTCCGAGGCGGCTCGCAGAGCCAAACCCGGAATCTCGCGCCCCGACCTCTGGATTCCGGGTTCGCTCTGACGCGCCCCGGAATGACCGTGCGGATCAGCCCTTCTTCTTCTTCTCGCGCTCGATGCCTTCTTGGATCAGCTGGTGCGCTTCCTCCGGGCCGCCCCAGCGCAGGATCTTCACCCACTTGCCCTTTTCGAGATCCTTGTAGTGCTCGAAGAAGTGCTGGATCTGCTGCAGCGTGATGTCAGGCAAATCGGAATACGACTTCACCTTGTCGTAGCGCTGCGTCAGCTTGGACGACGGCACCGCCAGGATCTTCTCGTCGCCGCCGGCTTCGTCTTCCATGAACAGCACCCCAACCGGGCGCACGCTCATGACGGCGCCGGGGATGATAGCGCGGGTGTTGATAATCAGCACGTCGCAGGGGTCACCGTCATCCGACAGCGTATGCGGGATGAAGCCGTAATTGCCGGGGTAACGCATCGGCGTGTAGAGGAAGCGGTCGACCACCAGCGTGCCGGCCTCCTTGTCCATCTCGTACTTGATCGGTTCGCCGCCCACGGGGACCTCGATGATGACATTGACGTCGTGGGGGACGTTCTTTCCGATCGAGACCGCATCGATACGCATTCAAGGCTCCGTTGTTGCCGAGGATAAATCGCGCCCGGCAGCGATTTTGGCGCTGTCATACGCGGGCTTGGCCCGCTGATCCATCGCGTTTTTGTGAAATAATGAATCCGGTGATCACCGGCGCAAGCGGCCTGCGGTATCGACGGATGGGAACGCTGCCCGGCTAGGGTTTCAGCAGCTCAATTGGTCCAAGCGAAGGCAACCTTGTCGAGCGCCTTCGGTCCGAAACGCTCCGACGAGCGCGCCACCATGCGACCACCCAGGGCGCGGTAGAACTCGGTAGCGGGATCGTTGTCCGAGAGCGCCCACACCACCATGCTCTTCAGCCCGCTCTGCATCAGGTCGCGGCGGGCGGCGGCAAACAGGCGGCGGCCGAAGCCGAGGCCCTGAAACTCGGGCCGCAGATAAAGCTCGTAGATCTCGCCGTCGAAATGCAGGCTGCGGGCCCGGTTGCGGCCGTAATTGGCATAGCCCGCGATCTTGTCACCGAACACCAGCACGCTGACGCGGCTGCCCTTGCGGATCGCGCTGTCCCACCATTGCGGACCGCGGCGGTTGATCAGCTTCTCCAGCTCGGCGCCGGGAATGATGCCCTGATAGGCCGAACGCCAGGCTTCGTCATGGGTCGACGCCACCGCAGTTGCATCTGCGGCTTTGGCCGGCCGGACCTCGATCAGGGTTGTGCTCATGGACGCGATCAAACCAAGTCGCCGCGCCGGCGGCAAGACCTATCGTTAATTATCGGTTAACCTGTGGACTTTCTGCATCAGTATTTCAACCGAGTTGTGCCGAAAAAAGACAGGACGGCAACTCCGAGGGCACCTGCGTGCGTGCCGTCGGTGCAAAACTCCTGTTGCTTGCGGCAACGAAGGAACGGCAATGGGCACCGCAGAAAGTCCGCTCATTGTGATTCGTTCCTACTAGTGTGCCTGTCGCTGTTCTTGTTCGCCCTCGGCAATTCATGCGGCTCCTCAATACCATCGCGCTCCTGCCTCTGCTGGCCTTGCTGACCGCGCCGCCTCTGTGCGCAGAGGTCAGGTTCGGTCCATCGGGAGAGGAGGGCGAACCGTTTCGTCGGCAGGAATGGCGCGTGCCAACGCCGGATACAGATCTTGCTGCGCATGCCCTGCTGTTTCGCCCCTCGGGCCCAGGTCCGTTCCGGCTCGCGGTGATCGCACACGCCTCGACGCAGAACACGCTACGTCGGGTGCAAATGCCGCAGCCGGAATACCGCCCGCTCGCCGGCTATCTCGTCGCGCGCGGCTTTGCCGTGCTGGTGCCGGAGCGGCCAGGCCATGGTGCCACCGGCGGCCGCTACCTCGAGGATCAGGGCGGCTGCGGCGAGCCCGACTACACGCGCTCGGGCCGCGCAACGGCCGACGCAATCAAACTGGCGCTGGTCCAGCTGCAAAAGCAGGATTTCATCCGCAAGGATGGCGCGATCGTGATCGGCCATTCCGCCGGCGGATGGGGTGCGCTGGCGCTCGCCGGTGCCGATCCGAAGGTGATCTCCGCCATCACCGTGTTTGCACCGGGACGCGGCGGCCATGCCAATGATGAGCCGAACCGAATCTGCGCGCCGCACACCCTGCTCGCCGCCGCAGCGGAATTCGGCAAGACCGCGCGCATTCCCGTCACCTGGCTCGTTGCGCCCAATGACAGCTATTTCGCGCCGGCATTCTCGCAGAAACTCGTCGATGCGTTTCGCGGCACGGGCGGCAAGGCTGAGTTTCGCCCGCTGCCGGCCGTCGGCAGCGAAGGCCATTGGATGATCGAAACCGAAGCCGGCGTCAAAGCCGCCAGCGGCGAGCTCGCGCGGGCGCTGAACCCGCCCAAGCCTGTGGCGACCAAGAAGCCATGACGCTGTATTTCCTGTTCAAATTTGTTCACGTCCTCGGCGCCATCGTCATTCTCGGCACCGGGACCGGCATCGCCTTCTTCATGCTGATGGCGCATCGCACGCAGGACCCGGAGTTCATCGCCCGCACCGCTTCGGTCGTGGTCATCGCGGATGCGATCTTCACGGTGTCGGCCGTGATCCTCCAGCCGGTCAGCGGCGGCGTGCTGATGATGCTGTCGGCGACCTCGATCACGGAGCGCTGGCTGCTGGCCTCACTCGCGCTCTACGCGATTGCCGGCTTGTTCTGGGTGCCGGTCGTGTTCATGCAGATCGAGATGCGCGACCTCGCGCGCAAGGCTGCTGCGCAGCGCAGTGCGCTCCCACAGCGCTATTTCGTGCTATTCCGCCGCTGGTTCGCGTTCGGCTTCCCCGGCTTCGGCGCGACGATGGCCATCCTGTGGCTGATGATCGCGAAACCGTTTTGAGAGAAGCGATGAGTGAGCGAACCGTTTTGGTGCTCGGCGCCTCCGGCCTGATCGGCCGCTTCGTCACCGACGATCTGCGCACGCGGGGCTTTCGCGTCGTCGGCGTGGCGCGGAGCCTGTCGCCGGCGCAGAGGATGAGCGCGCTGGACATCGAGCTGCCGATCCTCATCCTCGACACGGCCGCGCTGACGCGTCTCCTCAGCGAGCACGCGGTAGACGTCGTCGTGAACTGTCTCGGCGTGCTCCAGGATGGCCCCGGCAGCAACACGAGCGCGGTGCATCGCGATTTCGTCGCGCGACTGCTTCGGGCGATCGGCGGCAGCGGCCGCGCAATCCGGCTGGTGCACATCTCGATCCCCGGCTCCGCGGAGGCGGACCGCACCGCCTTCGCTACGACCAAACGCGAGGCCGAGCGCCTGATCGGGGCTAGCGGCATTCCTCATGCCATCCTGCGGCCCGGCTTCGTGGTCGCACCGTCAGCCTATGGCGGTAGCGCCATGCTCCGCGCGCTTGCAGCCTTTCCGATCGATTTGCCGGCCAAGGACATGGCAACGCCATTTCAGCCCGTGGCGCTCGAGGATATTACGGCGACCATCGCCTGGCTCGCCGCGCGCGACATCGACGATGCCTCGTTGAGGGCGGTGAGCTGGGACCTGATGCAGGCCGAACCGATCACCATGGCCGGCGTCATCAAGCCGTTTCGCCATGCGTTCGGCACGGACGGCTGGCCGCGCATCGCGATGCCCCGCTTCCTGCTCGATCTCGGCGTGAAACTCGGCGATGTCGCCTGCTATCTCGGCTGGACGCCGCCGATGCGCTCGACCGCCATTGCCGAGCTGCGTCGCGGCGTGACTGGCGATCCGTCAGCGTGGAGCGCCGCGACGGGTATCGCGCCGAAGCATCTGGCTGAGGCGATCGGACGCCATCCTGCCAGCATCCAGGACAAATGGTTCGCGCGCCTGTTCCTGGTCAAGGCGCTGATTTTCGCAAGCCTGGTCGCGTTCTGGGTCGTCTCCGGTTTCATCGCCTTGTTCGTGTCCTACGGTGCCGCCGCCGGCATTTTGACCGCGCACAACTTTCCGCCCGCGCTGGTTGATCCCATCACCATCGGCACCAGCCTGATGGACATGAGCATCGGTGTCTTGATCGCCTTCCGCCGAACGGCTGCGATCGGCTTGGTCGCGGGTATCTTCGCTTCGCTCGGCTATATGCTGGGCGCGGCGATCCTGACGCCCGACCTCTGGATCGAGCCGCTTGGCGCGCTGGTGAAGACCGGGCCGGCGATCGTCTTGATGGTCGTCGCGCTCCTGATGCTGGATAACCGATAGCGTTTTCGAGCGAAGTGGATTCCGGTTCGCGTGAAGAAAACGCGTCAAAAAGAGAGTCTGATGCCCAAATGGCCTGAGGACGACGTCATTCTGTTCGACGGCGTCTGCATCTTCTGCTCACGCTGGGTCCGCTTCGTCGCCAAGCGCGACACGGCGAGGCAGTTTCGGTTCACGCCGATCCAGTCGGATTATGGCGCCCGGCTCGCGCGCACGTTCGGCATCGACCCCGATGATCCCGACACCAACGCGGTTGTCCACGGCGGCGAGGTGTTCATGAAGTCGGATGCTGTGCTGACGGTGCTGTCGCAACTCCCAGGCTGGCGCTGGGTGCGCGCATTATTCGTGTTGCCGAAGCCGCTGCGGGATGCGGTCTACAGCCTCGTCGCGCGCAACCGCTATCGCATCTTCGGAAAGTATGACGCCTGCTTCGTGCCAGATGCGGATTTGCGAGCGCGAGTGATCGAGTAGCCCGCAATGACGGAGCTTGCAGCTAAGGCTTGCCCAGAGCCGCCAGCACTTCCTTCGCCGCCCGCTCGCCGCTGTCCCGTGCACCATGCGCGGTCGTGAAGAAGGTCGGCGACGTCGCCTCGCCCGCGAAGAACAGACGTGCATCCACCGGCGCAGCCAGCACGGCACGGTCGCCGGCATGGCCGGGCAGCGCATGCGAATACGACCCCCGCGCAAAGGGATCGCGGGCCCAACGCGATTCATACAGCGGCTTCAGCTTGCGGCGGATATCGTTGCCGAGAAAACCCGCGATCTCGCTGATGGCTTGGGCGGCGATGGCACCGTCGCCGGCATCTTCCAGCGCGCGGGCAAAGCTGCCGCCGAAAAAGCCCTCGATGCAGGGCTGGCCGAACGGGCGGATGTGATAGGTGCCCATCTCCGTGCGCATGGTGGCGCCGCGTAGATTGCCTTCTGTCGGAAAGGTCTCGGCGTCATCGAGGGCCAGCGTCACCTTATCGTCGACGCCGAGCGGCAGGCCCGCCGCTGCGTTCACCTTTGCGGGGAGCGGCGGCGAGAAGCGGATGGCTTCTTCCGCGATGAGATTGGTCGGCACGGTGACGATCGCCTTGTCCGCGGTCAGCGCGCCCCGCGACGTCTCGATGTGGACGCGTTTGTCCGAATGATCGATCAGCGCGACATTGCAATTCAGCGCCACCGGGCAGGGCGCACCATAGGCCGCAATCAGCGCGCCATAGCCGCGGCGGACGCGCCAATTGAAGTTGGTGTCCTCATAGGCGTCCCAGTCCAGCGTCGACATATCCTTCAGCTCGCAGCCGTTGATATAGGTCGAGATCGCGTCGATCATCGGATTCCAGCGATTACCGGGCTCCAAATGCGAGCTCGCGGCCTCGTCCTTACCTGTTTGCGCCGCTTCCCACAGACGCTCATAGAACGCGTCCATTGCGCGCATGAAATCGTCGCGCTCGCTTTCCGGAAAGGCATTGCCGTAGGCCCGCTCGCGCCAGGGCGGCAGGTCCTTGTTGAGCTCGAAACCGAGCTGTCGCGCGATCGGCACGAAAGAGTTCTTGTCGGCCGAATGCAGCCAGCCGCAGCCGACGTCGAACGTCACCTCGGGTGAGGCCTGCACCGTCCAGGCCCGGCCGCCGAGCCGGTCACGTGCCTCCAGCACGATCACCGAGAGGCGGGAGCCATGCAGCGCATGCGCTGCGCCGAGGCCGGCGGCACCGGCGCCGATGATCGCGACGTCGACGGAGGAGGGGAGGGAGGTCATGGGCGGGCTCTAGCACGTTCGCGAAGAGTGCTGAAGCCGGGCCGGCGCATACCTTCCGCAGCGCACGCGGATTCCGGATGCCACCTTGTCTCCGGTTGCGCGACTTTTGTGACGAAGATCGCTAAGTCATCGGATCCGAACCGCCTTGTTTTTCGTGCCAAGGTTGTATTCAAATTTCGCATTCTCTTCAATCCATTCTTCGAGGAATTTCCCCATGCCGAACATCGACCCGGGTGTAGAGCACAAGCGAACCGCAATTCTGGTAGTTCACGGTATCGGCAGCCAGCGCGCGCTGGAAACTGTACGCGGCGTCATCCGCGGCGTTTGGCACAACGAAGGCAATCCCGACGACAAAGCCAACAAGCTCTGGACGCATCCGGAGAAGAGCGGCGTCGACATCGATCTGACGGTGATGACGACCAGCGAGGTGCCGGGATCGGCGGACAAGCGCGTGGCCGATTTTCACGAGCTCTACTGGGCTCATCTCATGAGCGAAACCAAGGCGGTCGCCGTGCTGCTCTGGCTCTACGAGTTGTGCCGCAAGGGGCCGGTCATGAGAACCGGACTCAATGCGCTCTGGTGGACCGCGTCCATCTTTCTGTGCCTGATGAACCTCTCGTTTGCCGTGCTGGCAATCAGGGGCGTGTTGCTGTTCTCGGAAACCAGCGCGCAAAATATCCTGATTGCGCCCTTGCTTCTAATTCTATGCAGTCTTGTGTTCGGCCTTTGCGTCGCACTCAAATGGCAGGCTCTTCGTCTCGTCCCGTGGCTGGCTGCCTTCTGCGTCGCGGGTTTCGCCGCTGGCCTCGGCTATCTTTGGCTTGAGGGTACTTTCCCCGGCGGAAACGGATTCCTCGACGGCGCCGAGATCTTGACGCTGATTGGTCTTCCGACCTTGTATGCGTTGCTGACGACGTACCTTGTGATGGGACAGCAAGGATTGCGCGCGTTCTGGCGTACACTCGCGGTCTCGCTACTCATGTCCCTTGCCTTCATCTGGGCCGATCAGTACTGGTACGACAGATCACTGGCCGAAACGGTGCTCAAGGCTTGGCCCTGGGGATTGAATTCGCCCTGGAGCGCTCCGATCGCATTTGGTGTGATCGGCATCTATCTCGCCGCCAACGGTGCGTTCCTCCAGCCCTATCTCGGCGATGCCGCGCGTTATTTCCGCGGCTCACCGGCCAATGTCGCCGTTCGTCGGGCCATCCGGAAAGAGGCCGTAGACACGCTGGCGCGTCTGCATGAAAGCGGCCGATACGACCGCATTGTCGTTGTCGCTCACAGCCTAGGCACTGTCGTCGCCTACGATATGCTGCGGGCCTATTTCAGCAGGATTAGCGACGAGTTGCCGCCTGTCACGTTGCTCGGCCAGGAGTTTTTGGACGTCGATGGTGCGCCGTGGCAGCCCGAGAAAGTGGCCACCCATGAGGAGAAAGTGGAGCTTCGCCGCAAGGCACGGCAGTTGATCGCAAACATCGCCGACGTGACCGTCAGGCGGCCTGTCGAACAGCGGGAGTTCAAGAGCTGGCTGGTGACCGACTTCGTCACGCTCGGAAGCGCACTATCCCACGCTTATTTCTTGATGTGCGAAGAGGCAAAGGATCCCGATACCGCCGAGAAGGATGGACACGAGAGATTGCGCGCAGATTTCAGGCGTCGTGTCGAAGAGCGCGAGTTTCCGACCTGTCCGCCGAAGCGGCTCCAGCAGGATGGCTTGTTGGCCTTCGACAATCCGAGGAAGAAGATTCGGCAGATCCACCACGGTGCGCTGTTCGGGTTAACGCGCTGGACCAATATCTATTTCCCGATCGAACAGATCTTCTGGGGCGACGTGATCGGTGGACCGTTAGCCCCGATCTTCGGCCGGCACATCGTTGACCTCCCGGTCTCGACGAGATTGGCCGGCGGTGCGGACTTCTTCACCCACACCGCCTATTGGAATGTCGACCGGAAACCCGATACCTGGAAGGCACCGCATCTTGCGGCTCTGCGGGACGCGATCAATCTCTCCGACGAGACAACGACGATCGGCTTCATCAGTCGCGGCGAGGATGCGCCGGGCGAACCCGGGTAACTCCTACGCCACCGCTTCCTTGGCCTTTTCCGCGCGCTTGCGCTCGTTCGGGTCGAGGTGCTTCTTGCGCAGGCGGATCGACTTCGGGGTGACCTCGACGAGCTCGTCGTCCTCGATATAGGCGAGCGCCTTTTCCAGCGTCATGCGGATCGGCGGGGTCAGGCGCACCGCCTCGTCCTTCGAGGTGGTGCGGATGTTGGTGAGCTGCTTGCCCTTGAGCACGTTGATCTCGAGATCGTTGTCGCGGGTGTGCTCGCCGACGATCATGCCGCGATAGACCTTCCAGCCCGGCTCGATCATCATCGGGCCGCGGTCTTCCAGCTTGAACATGGCGTAAGCCACCGCTTCGCCCTGGTCGTTGGAGATCAAGACGCCGTTGCGGCGGCCCTGGATCTCGCCCTTGTACGGGGCATAGCCGTGAAACAGGCGGTTCATGATCGCGGTGCCGCGGGTGTCCGTGAGCAATTCGCCCTGGTAGCCGATCAGGCCGCGGGTCGGCGCGTAGAACACCAGGCGCTGGCGGTTGCCGCCGGACGGCTTCATCTCGATCAGCTCGGACTTGCGCTCGCTCATCTTCTGCACGACGACGCCGGAATGCTCCTCGTCGACGTCGATCACGACCTCCTCGATCGGCTCCATGGTTGCGCCGGTCGCTTCGTCCTTCTGGTAGACGACGCGCGGACGCGACACCGAGAGCTCGAAGCCCTCGCGGCGCATGGTCTCGATCAGGATCGCGAGCTGGAGTTCGCCGCGGCCCGACACTTCCATCGCGTCCTTGTCGGCGGATTCGACGACGCGCAGCGCGACGTTGCCCTCGGCTTCGCGCAGGAGACGGTCGCGGATCATGCGGCTCGTCACCTTGTCGCCTTCGGTGCCGGCGAGCGGGGAGTTGTTGACGATGAACGACATCGACACGGTCGGCGGATCGATCGGCTGCGCCGGCAGCGGCACCTCGACGGTCGGGTCGCAGAAGGTGTCGGCGACGGTGCCCTTGGTGAGGCCCGCGATCGCGACGATGTCGCCGGCTTCGGCTTCATCGAGCGGGGTGCGCTCGAGGCCGCGGAATGCCAGGATCTTGGTGATGCGCCCGGATTCGACCAGCTTGCCGTCGGCGTTCAGCACCTTGACCTGCTGGTTCGGCTTCAGCGTGCCGGAAGAGATGCGGCCGGTGATGATGCGGCCGAGATAGGGGTTGGCTTCGAGGATGGTACCGATCATGCGGAACGGACCTTCCTCGACCTTCGGCGGGGCCACGTGGCGCAGGATCAGGTCGAACAGCGGCTCCATGCCCTTGTCCTGCGGACCTTCGGGGCTATCCGCCATCCAGCCCTGCTTGGCCGACCCGTAGAGGATCGGGAAATCGAGCTGCTCCTCGCTGGCATCGAGCGCCGCGAACAGGTCGAACACCTCGTTGATGACTTCGGTCGGGCGCGCGTCAGGGCGGTCGACCTTGTTGATGACGACGATCGGCTTGAGGCCGACCTTAAGCGCCTTGGAGACCACGAATTTGGTCTGCGGCAGCGGGCCTTCGGCGGCGTCGACCAGCACCAGGGCGCCGTCCACCATGTTGAGGATGCGCTCGACCTCACCGCCGAAATCGGCGTGGCCGGGGGTGTCGACAATGTTGACGCGGGTGTCCTTCCACTGCACCGAGGCCGCCTTGGCCAGGATGGTGATGCCGCGCTCGCGCTCCAGATCGTTGGAGTCCATGGCGCGATCGGTCACCTTCTGGTTCTCGCGGAACGTGCCGGACTGCTGCAGGAGTTTGTCGACCAGGGTCGTCTTGCCGTGGTCGACGTGGGCGATGATGGCGACGTTACGAAGATTCATGAGTGAGCTTCTTTGCGGTCGAACAATGGGTTAAGCGCGATCTCGCCGGTCGGACCGGGACCTCTTCTCGAAACAACGCTGGAAGACTGGAAACGGGGCGCTTTCCGCCCAAAAAGGAAGCCCGGCCATATCAGACCGGGCGCCCTGCGCGTTGCGGCGCAATATATGCAAAAACGGCCAAAAAACAATGTGTTCTTTGACCGTTGGTTGACTGAATTTTGTCCGGGAATCCCCGGGGCTTAGGGCTGGGTCGGGGGGTGAGCGGGGACCCTGCGCCCCTTGATGGCCGCCCAGATCATGGCGACCCCGCCGATGCCCACGACCAGTCCCAGAAGGACGAACGGCGCGATGTCGCCAGTGATCTTGCCGTCCTCGAACATCGACACTCCGCCGAACAGGAGTGCGCAGAGACCTGGCAGCAGCATGAAGATCCCGGCGATCGCCATCAGCGCGGTGAGGCAACCGCTGCGAGCTGGGCCGGGCGTTGGTGCGGGTGGCGGTAGAACCGGCGGTGGCGTGTCGCTCATCGTGGTGCCTCCTCGGTTTGCCTCGCCTCCTGATAGGTTTGCCCCTCGAGCCCGGCGCGAATCCGGGAGATGGCGCCATTCCGATAGAACAGATTGTAGGTGTCGAACGGGATGATCGCCCCCTGCTCGGTCACGAAATGGATGCAGCTGCGCTTGACGTTGCCGACGCAGAAATTGAAGCGGTCGAGAAACTGCACGATGGTGACGCGGAAGACGTTTTCGTAGGTGAGCCCGTCCGGCACCTGAAAGCTCGGCAGGCAGCACAACAATTCGCAGACGCGCTCGGACGTGTTGAGGGGCCCTGAGGAGAGCGAGAACAGGTCGATGAACTTTTCCCGCAGCATCGGATACTTTTCCGGGCTGATCGTGTTTGGCATCACCGCAACCAGCTGCTCTTGCGGAATCAACGAGGTCAGCGGCAGCACCTTCTCGCCGTTGCGCAGGCCATAGCCGATCGAGATGCTCTCAGGATTGCAGGGCAGCGGGATCATGTCCTTGTCCCCGAACACGCCGGTCTCGACGACGCGCTTGCGGATTTCCGACAGCATGATGCGGTCGGTATTCTTGTCGAAACTCTCGTTGCGGCCGGCATCCTGGACTGGCTGCAACGTCACCCCGCGCACGCACTTCCAGGTCAGCGCGTGGCGCACGATGTCGCCGATCTCGGAGTCGTTGACGCCGCGCTTGATGGTCGCGACCAGCGTGGTCGAGATGCCGTAATGCTCGAGATTCTCTAGCGCCTGCTGGCGGATTTTCCGTAAGTCCGCGCCGCGCAGGTTGATCAGCGCATCGCGATGCAGCGAATCGAACTGGAGATAGATCTCCAGCCCGCGCCTATTTTCGGCGAGCCGCGCCACGAAATCCTTTTCGCGGGCGATGCGCAGGCCGTTGGTGTTGATCATGACGTGGCGGATCGGCCGGGCGCGCACGGCGTCCAGGATCGCGAAGAAGTCGGGATGCAGCGTTGGCTCGCCGCCGGAAATCTGCACGAGATCGGGCTCGCCTTCGCTGGCGACCAGCGCGTCGAGCATCTTCTCCACCTTCGCGAGCGGCGTGAATTTGGTTCGTGCCGGCGAGGACTCCGCAAAGCAGACCGGGCAGGTGAGGTTGCAATGCTCGGTGATCTCGATCAGCGCCAGGCAGGAATGCTGCTCGTGGTCGGGACAGAGACCGCAATCATAGGGGCAGCCGAATTGGGTTCGTTCCTGGAATTGCAGCGGCCGGTCGCCCGGCTTGATGAAATCCTTGCACAGCCGCCAATAGGCGGCATCGGTCGACACCAACGTCGATTGCACGCCGTGCTCCCTGCAGCGCTTTTCGTACCAGACCTCGTTGCCGAGAATCTGGATCTTGGTCGGCACCAGCTTCAGGCAGATCTCGCAAAGAGATTGGGTCTGGCCCCAGAAGATGTAGGGACGCGACTTACGCAACGGCGCGTTCATGCAAGTGACTCTTTTTGTAAGCGTCTCGCTTTGGGTGCCGTCGCGAGCATGAATGCGGCGTAGAGCAGGACGGACAGCGACAGCAGGTGAAACAGGGTCAGGGGCCCGATCAGCGTGCCATAGGGCTTGAGGAATTCCCATAGGAAGCGTTGCGCTCCGTAATAGGCGAGCACCAGGTAGAAACCATTGGTGATCGTGAACGCGTTCCGGTTCAAGACCGCCAGCACATAGCCGAGCGCGAACAGCGCCATGGCCGCGCTCTCGTAGAGCTGCACGGGATGGCGGCGAACGCCGTCGCCGAAATCATGGCCGAAGGGCAGCGCCGTCGGCGTGCCATAGGTGAAATCGTCGAGCCCTGCGAAGTAACAGCCGATCCGGCCGATCGCGATGCCGAGCGCCAGCGGCAGCGCGAAGCGCGCGCCGGTTCGCACCGTGACGCCTGCGGACCATTTGTAGAGCTCGATCGCCACGATGCCGCCCGCCAGCCCGCCCTCGACCGAGCGCGCAATGCCGCTTTGCCCCGACAGCCACAGATTGGCGGAGCCGAACAGATAGGCGCCCATGCCTGCGCCAAACACCAGCGCGGCAATATAGGGCAGCGCGAAGGATTGCGAGGGAAACTGCAAGCCCCGTCGCGACAGCCAATAGACGGCGGCCGCCGCCGCCAGCCAGGCCAGAATGTCGAAGAGAGTGTGAAGGAAAGCCCCGCTCATGCGGGGCCAGTATAGCACGGCTACGTTCAAACAGCGCGATGCGCATGATTGCGCCCTCTCCCCTTGTGGGAGAGGGCATCACCGCTCGCAGACACAGGCTCACTGGGGTGAGGGGTATCTCTCCGCATACTCATTTGCAAGTGTGAGCGCGGAGAGAACCCCTCATCCGGCGCTTCGCGCCACCTTCTCCCACAGGGGGAGAAGGAAGAAAGCAAGAACCGCTTACCCGGCCTCCCGCTCCTCGGTCGGATAGACCCCGCGCAGCACCTCCTCGAAATGCATCTTCACCGCATCGTTGCACAGGCAGGCGCGCAGCCTCAGGCCGTCGCGGTTGCGGACGAGGATCGAGCCGCGCCGCGTGTCGAGCACGCCTTCGGCCTTGAACGACTGAAGCACGCGGCTGGCATAGGAGCGGCCAACGCCGAGCAAAGTCGCGAGCTGTTCGTGGGTCAGCGGCACACTGGTCTCGTCGCCGGTCCGCTCCATCGCCGCCAGGATCCATTTGGCGGTGCGCTGCTCGATCGAATGGATCGCGTTGCAGGCGGTCGACTGGAAGATCTGGGCCAGCATGCAATCGGCATAGCGGGCAAAGACGTTGCGCAGCGACGCCGAGCGCAGCTTGGCTGCTTCCAGCTTGGCAACGTGAATGCGCGCAAACGGTCCACCGAATTTGACGCAGATCCGGGTATAGGCCGGCAGAAATCCCTCGCTGACGATGCCGCCCACGGCGCCTTCGCGGCCGACCAGAATGGTCTCGACGTCGCGGCCATCCTCGTTGGGGACGAGGAAAGTCGCGAGCGACGGGCCGCAGGGGAAGTGGACGACCTGCACGTCATCGCCGGGATTGTAGAGCAAGTGCCCGGCTGCAGAGTCCTCGACGGTCACGTGCGGCGCCACGAGGCCGTAGTCGACCTGACTCAAACGCCGCAGCAGATTGTTGGCCGGCCGGCTCTCGACCTCGGTGATCTTGCCGATACGCGCATCCATTCTGAACTCCCACCCTTCCTTTCACCTTAGCGAGTTCCATCCGTTTCCTGTGTGCACAAGTGGACAGACCAGAGAACGATGATGTGGTGAGTTTCGTTCCGGGAACCCTCCGATGCGCTGCGCGCAGGCATCGTGTCGCGGCAGTCCTGATCCAAAAACCCCCAAACCAAGATGCGATCATGGTACCTGCACACTCCAATGGCACAGGCTGGCCGGCCGATGTTCTGATCGTCGAGGACGATCCGATCATCGCGATCGATTTCGAGGATCGCCTGCTCGGATTTGGTGTCGCCGCCGTGCGGACCGTGGGTTCGGTGACGCAGGCGTTGAACGCCATTGCGAAACGGAGACCCGATTTCGCGCTGCTCGATGTCGAGCTGATCCGCGAGACGAGCTTTGCGATCGCCGAGCGGCTGATCGCGCTGAAGGTTCCGTTCGTGTTCGTCACCGGCTACGGCGCCGAGGTGCGCATTCCGCCCGAATTGGCGGGCCGGCCCCGGCTGCAGAAGCCGTGCTCGAGCGAGGCGCTGGAGGCGGCGCTGCAGGCACGGGACACCTGATCGCTATTGGCCCGAGCGAATGCAGAGCTCGGCGAGGTCGGTCTCGACGCCCTTGAAGAAAGTGTGCGGAAACGGCGGCCGCGAGGAGGCCTTCTTGATCGCCGCACTCTGCGCAATCGCCTCTTGATCGGACAATTGCAGGAAACGTTTCAGCGCCTTCGAGCGACTCTTCCTGGCGAACGTCTCCAACCGCTCTTCCGTTGCATCGGTCGGATTGAGACGGAGCAGAGCTTCGTTGTCTGTCTGCAATGGATAGACCCCTCCAAGTTTCACGCGGGCGATCACGTTGTAGCGGTCGAAATGCTCGAAGATCAAATCCAGGATCTTCGCCTGACGTATCGGCTCTTCCATCGCGAGATAGCGCTTCACATCCGGATTGCTCTTCAGGCTTTCCAATTCGGCTGCGCCGGCAAATGGATTGTCGGAGATCTGCCGGTCGATGAACGCCGATGCGCCTTCCAACATGCGCGTGCCCCATCTGATGACGATATCGCGGCCGCGCGGTTCGAGCTGGTCGGCAGCCAACCCCTTGTCCGTCAGACATGCCGGGTCGGCGCTTGCGCGCAGTGACTTGCCGAGCTCGGCGGTCAGCGCCTTGCCGTAAGGCGAAGCGAGGGCCTCGCGCACCAGCGTCGCTCTGTCCTGAGCCTTCTCTTGGGTCTGCGCGCATGTGGGGGATGCTGCGCTCAGCAGCAGCGCGATAACGATCGTTGGGCGGCTGAACGGCACGGTATCAACTCGAACATGGCTCGGACGGCATCACGCCCTCGAAAATGCGCTGGCGCTCGCAATTGTCGTCCGAGCCGGCCGGAGGGTTCATCCGGCTTCGAATTGGCCGTCACGCAAGCTTCGGATCGAGCGTGGTCGACCACAGCGCGACGTCGGCGCGATCGCGCAGGGTCACCGTCATCCGGCCGGACGCGCCGTCGATCTTGACGTGACCAAAGAACTGCATGCCGGCGGACGGCGGCAGGTTCTGGCTATCCTTGCCCGGCGCCTTGACGAAGCGCACCTCGGGGCCAAAGGTATTGTCGAGCGCGTTCGGGCCGAACGTGCCCGCGTGCAGCGGGCCCGAGACGAACTCCCAGAACGGCTCAAACTCCTGGAATTGCGCCTTGTTCGGATCGTAATAATGCGCGGCGGCGTAGTGCACGTCCGCGGTCAGCCACACCGTGTTGCTGATCGGCGCCATCTTGATGAAGCGCAGGATGTCGGCGATCTCGAACTCGCGGCCACGCACCGGGCCGTCGCCCTGCGCAACGGCTTCCGAGCCGCCCTTCGGCGTGTCGGAGACGATCAGGCCGATCGGCATGTCCGATGCGATCACCTTCCATGTCGCGCGTGAATTCAGCAGGCCGCGCTTGAGCCAGGCGATCTGCTCCGGGCCAAGGAAATAGCTGGCGGGGCCATAGGCGGTTTCGAGATTGGCACCGTTCGGCCCGCGATAGCTGCGCTCGTCGAGCACGAATACGTCGAGATGCGGGCCGTAGGAGATCTGGCGATAGACGCGGCCGGGTTCAGTGATGCTCTCCCGCATCGGGTACATCTCGTGGAACGCCCGGCCCGCGCGAGCTGCGAGCAGTGAGATGTCGCGCACCTTGTAGGCGGCCGGCAAGTCTTTCGACAGCGACCAGTTGTTGGTGACCTCGTGGTCGTCCCACTGCACGAAGACCGGCACCTCGGCATTGAAGGCGCGGAGATTGTCGTCGGTGAGATTGTATTTGTACGCGGCGCGGTACTCGTCCAGCGTCTCGGCGACCTTGGCTTTCTCCGGAATGGTGAGATTCTTCCAGATCTTGCCGTCGGCGAGCTTCACCTCGGGTTGGATCGGACCGTCGGCATAGATCGTGTCGCCCGAGTGCAGGAAGAAATCCGGCCGGTGCTTGCGCATGGTCGAGAAGGTGACCATGCCGCCGTCGTCGGAATTGATGCCCCAGCCCTGCCCTGCGACGTCGCCGCCCCAGACGAAGCTGACGTCGCGGCGGTCGGCCGGCGCGGTGCGGAAGTGGCCGGTCACCGCCTCGCCCTCGATCGCGCTGTGGGAGAGATCGCGGAAGCGGACGCGGTAGAAGATGTCCTGGCCGGCGGGTAGATTTTCGACCAGCATCTTGGCGGTGAAGTCGCTCTCGGGCAGCGCCGCAATCGGCGGCAATGCGCGGACGTTCTTGAAGGACTCGCTCGTGGCGACCTCGACCAGCATCTGCGATGGACGGTCGGCGCGCGCCCACACCACGCCGCCATCGACGGTGATGTCGCCCGCTTGCACGCCGTGGGTGACCGCCGGCCGATCAGCCGCGCGCGAAAGATACGGCATCGCCAGCGTGCCGAGCGCACCGGCGCTGCTGGTGAGGAAGCGGCGGCGGGAGAATGTGATGGTCATGAGGCTCCGACCCCGGGCTTGCGGTCGAGTCCGTCATTCCGGGGCGCGCGTAGCGCCGACCCGGAATCCATGTCTCCCCGCGAATGCTGCGCAATGGATTTCCGGTTCGATGCTTCGCATCGCCCCGGAATGACGTTGGGAGCTATATTGAGACAATGTGACGCAGCAATAACGCGCTCGGGCTCACGCGTTGCCGGCGGCCCGGAACTGCGCGCTGGCACGTTGCAGGTTCGGCGGCAGGCTGAACAACACAGCCTTGCGGTCGGCGACGGCGGCGTGGAATTGGTCGAGTGCGATGTTGAAGGCGGTGAGCGCGGCTTCCTCGATCGCGCCGTGATCGAAGCAGCGCAGCGTGTCGCGCAGGATCTCGTCGGCCTCGGTCTGCATCTGGTCGAGCTCTTCGGTCGTCTCGCACTTGCGTGCCGCGGCGATCATGTCGAGCAAGCGTTCGCGCTGGTGATTGTTGTTGTCGCGCTCGTCCTTCTTCAGATAGCCGGCGAACCAGGCGCCGACCGAGCCCATGGCCGAGAGCGCCATCAGGCTCCACCAGATGTAATCGCTGTATTTGTCGAGGAAGGTCTTCTCCTCGCCGTCGACGAAAGCGGCCGCACCCGGATGCACCGGGATCACCGCATCCTTGTCGGTGTCGGGCGTTTCGATCTTCGCCGCCAGCGGGAATTCCGTCACCAGTTGCTGGCGCACGGCGAAGAGCTGGCGCGTGAACGCTGCGATGTCGGCCTCGGACACGCCTTTGCGCGCTACGATGTGGTGCGCGAAGCTGATGGTCTTGACCTCGTCCTCGGGACGGTCGGGCGAGCCGCCGTAGGTGCCGGCGGGGATCTCGCCCGCTTCATAGACTGGATGGTTTTGCGCGATCGCATCGGCGGAATCGATGGCGAGGAAGGTTGGCGTGCCGCCCTCCCTGACCGATGCCGAGATCGCGTCCGCCGTGATCTTGCTGTTGACCGGGCCTGCTGCGAGATAGACGTCGGCCTTCTGCGCCTTGATCGCCTCGGCAACTTCATTGACGGGAAATTGCACGATCTCGACCTTGGCCGGGTCGACGCCGTATTGGTGCAGGATCACCTTGAGCAGATTGACGTTGGCCTGGGTGCGGCCGACGACGCCGATGCGGTGGCCGGCGAGTTGCGCGACCTTGGTGATCTTCGCGCCCTTCTTCTTGCCCTTGGCGGGCACGGACCACAGCACCACGACGTTCTTGCGCAGGGTCGCGACCGCCTGTGCGTTCTTCGGCACGTCGAGATCGCCACGCACGATGGCGAGATCGACCTTGCCTTCGGCGAGCGCATTGGCGCTGGCGGTTGCGCCGTCGGTCTGGATCGGGCGCAGCCGCACATAGCTCTTGTGCTGCGCGAAGCCTTGCGTCAGCGCCTGCACGACCTTGACGTCGTCGCTGTTGGCGGGGCCGACCGCGATTCTGAGCGTCACGGGACGCATCGCGAAGTAATAGCCGCCGGCGACCACGCCGACGATCGCAAGCAGGAACGCCAGAGACACGAGCGCCGTCTTCCGCGCCGCGGATCGCGGCGAAGGCGGAGGGGGCGTTTCGGCCAGGTCCAATCCCCCGGTCATCGGTCTCCCAAAGAGGCGCTTCAGGCTCGGTTTCATCTTGGCCGGCGATTTACGCCCGCAATTGTAGCAAATTTCTTGTCCGGCGGGGTTACATCTCCGTCATGGTTAGCGGATGCAGGAAATCCCGTATGAACCGGGGCGCCGGGGCGGTGTTAGAGTAAAGTTCCCCCTAGAGGACGGAGACGACCATGGCAGAACGGCTCTCGGCGGAGGCGCGCAGGCAGGCGCTGGGCGGACTATCCGGCTGGACTGACGTCCAAGGCCGCGACGCCATCGGGAAAACCTTTGTCTTCAAGGATTTCAACGAGGCGTTCGGCTTCATGACCCGCGCCGCGCTGGTCGCCGAGAAGATGGATCACCACCCCGAATGGCGCAACGTCTACAAGACGGTGGAGGTGGTGCTGTCGACCCATGACGCCGGCGGCGTCACCGCGCGCGACATGGCGCTCGCCAAGGCGATGAACGCCATCGCAGGCTGACACCAAGCAGACGTCTTGAAGCAGACGTCTTGCAGAGACCGGCTGCATCCCCATCTTGTGATCAGCCGGGATCGGGCGGTCCTCCGCCTCCCGCAGAACGGGGAGCATTTGAGCATGGCTGCCGAGCACAGCGTTGGCTTCGAGCCGGCCGATCGGCTCGCGGAAGATCGCGAGAGCGTGCGCCGCCGCTTCTGGCGCAAGCTGAAGCGGGTCGCTGCGCATCTGCCGTTCGCGGAGGATCTACTTGCCGCCTATTACTGCGCGTTCGACCGGCAGACGCCGCGTCACGTCCAGGCTTCGCTGCTCGGTGCAATCGCCTATTTCGTCCTGCCGTTCGATTTCGTCGCGGACGTGATGCCCATGCTCGGCTTCGCCGATGACGCCGCCGTGCTCGCCACTGCCATCCGCATGGTTGCCGGCCACATCACGAACGAGCATCGCGAGGCCGCCCGCGCCGCGCTGAAGCGTGGGGTGGAGGAGGCGGACGTCGAGGCAGCGTAACAGTTTCGCCACGCCTTCCGCTGTCATTCCCCGCGAAGGCGGGGAATCCAGTACGCCGCGGCCTCCCGGTTCAATCGCTGACGTCACGGAGTAATGGATCGCCCGCCTTCGCGGGCGATGACAGTGAGTGTGTGGTGTGCAGGTCGCGACAAACGCGTTTCCGTCTCGCATCCTCACGGATGCAAGATCACCTTGCCCATGGCCTGACGTCCCGCCAACACCTTCAACGCATCGGCCGTCTGCGCCAGCGGGAAGGTGCGGTCGACATGCGATGAGATCTTGCCTTCCGCGGTCCACTTCACCAGCTTCTCCAGATTGGCGCGGTTCTTGGCCGGGTTGAGCCGGGTCCAGGCGCCCCAGAACACGCCGCGGATGTCGCAGCCCTTCAGGAGCGCGAGGTTCAGCGGCATCTTGGGAATGTCGCCGGCGGCAAAGCCGATGACGAGGAAGCGGCCTTCCCATGCGATCGAGCGCAGCGCCTGTTCGGCGTAAGCACCACCAACGGGATCGAAGATGATGTCGACGCCCTTGCCGCCGGTGAGCTTGCGCAGGCCTTCCTTCAGATCTTCCTTGGCATAGTTCAGCGTCAGCTCGGCGCCGTGCGCCTTGGCGAATTCGAGCTTCTCGTCCGACGAGGCGCAGGCGATGACCTTCAAGCCCATCAGCTTGCCGAGCTCGCAGGCCGCAAGGCCGGTGCCGCCGGCCGCGCCCAGCACAGCGAGCGTCTCGCCCGGCTTGGGGCTGGCGCGATCTTCCAGCGCATGCAGCGCGGTGCCGTAGATGATGATGATGCCGGCCGCGCGGTCGTAGTCGAGATTGTCGGGGATCTTCACGATCGATGCCGCCGGCAGCGCGATCTTCTCGCGTGCGCCGTTGTGGCCGCAGGAGGCGACCACGCGATCGCCGACCTTGAGATCAGTGACACCAGCGCCGATGCTCTCGATCACGCCCGCAACTTCCGCGGCCGGCGAGAACGGGAACGGCGGCTTGATCTGGTACTTGCCCTGGATCATCAGGATGTCGAAGAAATTCAGCGCCGCCGCCTTGATCGCGATCACGGCTTCGCCGGGCCCCGCCACCGGATCGGGCACCTCAGTCAGGACGAGGTCGTCGGGCTGGCAATATTGCGAGCAGAGGATGGCTTTCATGGCGGCACCTTGAGGGCGTTTCGGGTGGAATTATAGTTTGGCCGTTTCTGCCGGATTTAGGCAGTGGCGACAATCCGGATTCTTTGTCTGGGGTCAGCGACGGCCTATCCTCCGTCGTTGCGAGCGCAGCGAAGCAATCCAGAGTCCGTCCTGCGGAATAGTCTGAATTGCTTCGCGAAGCCCGTCATCGGGCCGCGCTTCGCGCGGACCCGGTGGCTCGCAATGACGAAATCCGCGGAGAAAGGATTCAAACGATGTTTGAAACAAGCCTGCTGAAGAACAAGCGCACCCTCATTACCGGGGGTGGTTCGGGTCTCGGCGCTGCGATGGGGCGTCGCTTCCTCGCGCTCGGCGCCGAGCTCGTGATCTGCGGCCGCAAGCTCGAGCGGCTCGAGGCGACGGCGCGCGAGATGCGCGACGAGACCGGCGGCACGGTCATCACCATCGCCTGCGATATCCGCGACGGTGCGGCGGTCGACGGCATGATGGATGCGATCTGGCGCGAGGCGCCGCTCGACATCCTCGTCAACAATGCCGCTGCCACCTTCATCGCACAGAGCGAGCATCTCTCCTTCCGCGCCGCGGACGCGATCTTGGCGCCGACACTGCATGGCGCGATGTACTGCACGCTCGCCGCCGGCAGGCGCTGGATCGAGGCTAACCATCGCGGCGTCGTGCTGTCGATCCTCTCGACCTCCACCATTACCGGCCGCGCCTTCACCGTTCCCTCGGCGATGGCGAAATCCGCACTGCTGGCGATGACCAGGAGTCTTGCGGTGGAATGGGGCCCGAAGGGCATCCGGACCGTGGCGATCGCGCCGGGCCCGTTTCCGACCGCAGGGGCCACCGGGCAGCTCCGTCCCGAAGGCCGCGACGAAGGCTGGACCTCGCGCAATCCGCTCGGCCGCACCGGCGAGCACGGCGAGCTCGCCGATCTCGCCAGCTTCCTGGTCTCGGATCATGCCGCCTACATCAATGGCGAGATGGTGGTGATCGACGGTGGCGCGCATCTGCGCAGTTCCGGCGCCGAGGATTTGCTCGGCTGGACCGAGGCGCAATGGGCCGCGCAACGCGCCGCCCGATCCAGGG
This sequence comes from Bradyrhizobium sp. IC3195, assembly GCF_020193585.1. NCBI lineage: Bacteria > Pseudomonadati > Pseudomonadota > Alphaproteobacteria > Hyphomicrobiales > Nitrobacteraceae > Bradyrhizobium > Bradyrhizobium sp. IC3195. The sequence goes on from NZ_JADYVG010000017.1 coordinate 152,424, forward strand.
CCTAGCCGCCGAAGATACCGCTAACTGCCTTCCCAAATTGAACTTTCCCGGCTATCCCTGCCCGGGGACAAAGCGCGCTCGGGCCATCTTCCAGTCACAATATTGAGGGAACCAACGCGGCATGTGGCGGGTGCTGATTTTAGCTTTGATGACTGGCGTGGCGGCCGGGGGAATCGCCGTGTCTGCGCGGGCGCAGACGGCGCAACCGACGCCCAAGTCCAGTCCAGCTCCAAAAGAGGCGGCACCGAAGCCGGCGGCGCCGCCGGCCAACACCAACGCAAAGGCGGCCCCGAAGCCCGAGAGCAAGCCGGCGGCCCCGGCTGCGGCCGTTGCGGGGGGCGCGGAGCCGACCCTGATCGGGCAGTTCGGCACCTGGGGTGCCTATTCGGCGACGCCGAACGGCAAGAAGGTCTGCTTCGCGCTGGCCAAGCCGTCATCGTCGAAGACCAATCCGCCGAACCGGCCGCGCGATCCCGCCTATGCCTTCGTCTCGACCCGGCCGGCCGAGAAGGTCAACAACGAAGTCTCGGTCATGATCGGCTATGCGCTGAAGCCGGGCTCGGAATCGACCGCCGAGGTCGGCGGCGCCTCCTTCGCCATGTACACGCAGGGGGACGGGCTCTGGATCAAGAACGCGGCCGAGGAGGAGCGGATGGTCGAAGCCATGCGCAAATCCGCCGATCTCGTCGTCAAAGGCGTCTCGGCCAAGGGGACCGAGACGACCGACACCTTCTCGCTGAAGGGCCTCGCCCAGGCGCTCGACAAGATCGCGCAGGATTGCCGGCGTTAAGACTGCGGGCGATAAGGTCGCAATCGGCGGTTCCGGTTGTTATATAAGGGCCGTTCCAGATTTCTTCGTCATTCCGGGGCGCGCACAGCACGAACCCGGAATCTCCGAGGTTCCGGGTCTGGTCCTCAGGGTCGCTTCGCGATCTCTTCGGACCATCCCGGAACGACCAAGCCATTAGGTCCATTCAATGCAACCGACGACCGAGCCGCACAACGGCCTCCTGGTGGAGAAGACCCCGCTCGAAACCTATGTGCCGCCGGCCAAGCCGTCGCTGATCGGCCTGTCGCGCACCGAGCTTGCCGATCGGCTCGGCGAGATCGGCGTCGCACCGGCGCAGCGCAAGATGCGGGTGCAGCAGCTGTGGCACTGGCTCTATTTCCGCGGCGCCCAGAGTTTTGACGAGATGAGCTCGATCTCGAAGGGCATCCGCGCCGAGCTCGCGCAGCATTTCACCGTCGACCGGCCGGAAGTCGTGGCCGAGCAGATCTCCAACGACGGCACCCGCAAATGGCTGTTGCGCCTGCCGAGCGGCGACAATGTTCAGAAGGCGCATGAAGTCGAATGCGTCTACATCCCCGAGACCGACCGCGGCACGCTCTGCGTTTCCTCGCAGGTCGGCTGCACGCTCAATTGCGCCTTCTGCCACACCGGCACCCAGCGCCTAGTGCGCAACCTCACCGCCGGCGAGATCGTCGGCCAGGTGATGGTCGCGCGCGACCGTCTCAACGACTGGGCCGATCGCGAGGACGGCACGCGCCGCGTCACCAACATCGTGATGATGGGCATGGGCGAGCCGCTCTACAATTTCGACGCGGTGCGCGATGCGCTTCTGATCGTCGGCGACAACGAAGGCATCGGCATCTCCCGCCGCCGTATCACGTTGTCGACCTCGGGCGTGGTGCCGAACATCGTGCGCGCCGGCGAGGAGATCGGCGTCATGCTCGCGATTTCGCTGCACGCGGTGCGCGACGAGCTGCGCAACGAGCTGGTGCCGCTCAACCGCAAATATCCGATCAAGGAGCTGCTGCAGGCCTGCCGCGACTATCCCGGTGCCTCCAACGCGCGCCGCATCACCTTCGAATATGTGATGCTCAAGGGCGTCAACGATTCGCTCGACGACGCCAAGCTGCTGGTAAAGATGCTCAAGGGCATTCCGGCCAAGATCAACCTGATCCCGTTCAATCCCTGGCCCGGCACCGCTTATGAATGCTCGGACTGGGACCAGATCGAAAAGTTCTCCGAATATATCTTCAACGCCGGCTATTCCTCGCCGGTGCGCACCCCGCGCGGCCGCGACATCCTCGCCGCCTGCGGCCAGCTCAAGTCGGAGACGGAAAAGCTCTCAGCGCGCGAGCGCCAGGCGCTGCGCGCCATGGCGATGACGGATTAGTGTGTCATGCCCGTGCTCTCGCCTCCTCGTCATTGCGAGCGCAGCGAAGCAATCCAGAATATCTCCGCGGCCTCAGTCTGGATTGCTTCGTCGCATCAGCGCAAAATTGCTGCGCAATTTTGTCGCGAGCTCCTTGCAATGACGGCGAGGTGATTTTGACGTCATGTCCCTGATCGGCCGCCTCGTCGTCATCTTCATCGGCTTCCTCGCCGCCTGCTTTGTCGGCGGCATGATCGTCGTCGTCGCGCTGCTGTTTCCGGAATTCGCCGATCTCGGCGCCGGTCCGGTCGACCAGGGCACGATCGACATCCTGCTCGGCTTCGGCTTCATCTTCGTGTCCGGCTTTGCGCTGGTGCCGGCGGCGGTGATCGTCGCGATCACCGAAGCGCTCTATATCCGCAGTGCGATCGCCTATGCCGTCGGCGGCGGCCTTGTCGGGCTCGCCTGCTATCTCGGCCTCGTCCCGTTCCATTCCGACACGTTGCAGTTTGAGGGCATCGTCCGGCGTCACCTGGAGATCATGACCGGCGCGGGCATCGTTGCCGGCTTCGTCTACTGGCTGATCGCCGGCCGCAACGCCGGCGTCTGGCGCGAACCGCCGTCCCCGCGGAAACCACCGCCGCCATTGCCGGCGAATTCAAGGCCGGGCCCGCGGTGAGTTTCCTACCCTCCCCTGGGGTTTCCATCTCCATCCCACTCCGCTAAACCGCGCGCCATGAACCGTACCGGACTCTTCATTGCCCTGGCGCTGTGGCTCGTGATCGGCGTCGTCTTCGGCCTCTATCCCGAGCTCGACCTCAAGCTCGCTTCGCTGTTCTTCGACGCGGAGACCAAGACGTTTCCGCTCAAGCTGAACGGGTGGGCCGGCTTTGCGCGCGATGCGGCGATGTGGATCGCCTGGGCCTTCGCCCTTCCCTCGATCGTCGCGCTCGTGGTCAAGATGATCCGGCCCGACCGGCCGCTGATGGTGCCGGGGCGTACGGTCATCTTCCTGCTGGTGACGATGACCATGTCGGCCGGTATTTTGACCAACCTGACGTTCAAGAATTATTGGGGCCGTCCGCGTCCGGTGGTGGTGACCGAGTTTGCCGGCGATCAGCAATTCGTGCCGTGGTGGGATCCGCGCGGCACTTGCGGGCGCAATTGCTCGTTCTTCTCCGGCGAAGGCGCGACGGCGTTCTGGACGCTGGCGCCGGCCGCGCTGGCGCCGCCGGCGTGGCGGCCGCTCGCCTATGCCGCCGCCGTGGTGTTCGGCGCCTTGACCAGCGCCCTGCGCATGGCCTTCGGCGGGCACTTTTTCACGGACGTGTCGATCGCCGGCCTCGTCACCTTCGTCGTGATCTGGTTCGCCTACGCGCTGATTTACCGCTGGCCGCGGACGCGGTTCTCGGACGAAGCGGTGGACGCCGCCCTGACCCGGTTGAACATGCCCGCCTACCGGCTCCGCCAGCGCCTGTTCGGCCGCAAGACCGGCCCCGAGCCCTCGGTTTGAGCTATTAAAGGGGTGCCGAGCCCCGCGAAATTTGATATTCGCGCGGTCGAACGCACCCATCACATCAGCTTGAGACCCGATTGGAAGCCCCATGACCACGATCCTGAAAAGCCTGCCCAAGGGTGAGAAAGTCGGCATCGCTTTTTCGGGCGGCCTCGACACCTCTGCGGCGCTGCTCTGGATGAAGCAGAAGGGGGCGCGCTGCTACGCCTACACTGCCAATCTCGGTCAGCCGGATGAAGCCGACTACAACGAGATCCCGCGCAAGGCGATGGAGTTCGGTGCCGAGAACGCGCGGCTCGTCGATTGCCGCACGCAGCTGGTTCACGAGGGCATAGCCGCGATCCAGTCCGGCGCCTTCCATATCTCGACCGGCGGCATCACCTATTTCAACACCACGCCGCTCGGGCGCGCCGTCACCGGCACGATGCTGGTCGCAGCGATGAAGGAAGACGGTGTCAACATCTGGGGCGACGGCTCGACCTTCAAGGGCAACGACATCGAGCGCTTCTACCGCTACGGCCTGCTCACCAATCCCGGCTTGAAGATCTACAAGCCCTGGCTCGACCAGCAGTTCATCGACGAGCTCGGCGGCCGCGCTGAGATGTCGGCATTCATGACCGCGCAGGGCTTCGCCTACAAGATGAGCGCCGAGAAGGCGTATTCGACCGACAGCAATCTGCTCGGCGCCACCCATGAGGCGAAGGATCTCGAGAGCCTCGACAGCGGCATCAAGATCGTCAACCCGATCATGGGCGTGCCGTTCTGGCGCGACGACTGCGCCGTCAAGGCCGAGAAGGTCGTGGTGCGTTTCGAGGAAGGGCAGCCGACCGCGCTGAACGGCCAGACCTTCTCCGATCCGGTCTCGCTGTTCCTCGAGGCCAACGCGATCGGCGGTCGTCACGGCCTCGGCATGAGCGACCAGATCGAGAACCGCATCATCGAGGCCAAGAGCCGGGGCATCTATGAGGCGCCCGGCATGGCGCTGCTGCACATCGCCTATGAGCGCCTCGTCACCGGCATCCACAACGAGGACACGATCGAACAGTACAGGATCAGCGGCATGCGCTTGGGACGCCTGCTCTATCAGGGCCGCTGGTTCGATTCGCAGGCGTTGATGCTCCGCGAGACCGCACAGCGCTGGGTCGCCCGCGCCGTCACCGGCGAAGTCACGCTCGAGCTGCGCCGCGGCAACGATTATTCGATCCTCAACACCGAGAGCCCCAACCTTACCTATGCGCCGGAGCGGCTGAGCATGGAGAAGGTGGAGGACGCCGCCTTCACGCCGGCCGACCGCATCGGCCAGCTCACCATGCGCAACCTCGACATCGCCGACACCCGCACCAAGCTCGGTCTCTATTCGAAGACCGGCCTGTTGTCGGGCAGCGAAGGCTCGCAGATCTTCCGGCTCGAGAGCGATAAGGGCTGAGGCTTTCCGGAGCCCGGATTGCGCTTCGCTCCATCCGCGCTCCGAGCTTAATGACGCTGTCATTCTCGACCGCTACGCTTCCACTGTTGGAAACGGGATTGCGGAGCATCGCACATGGTCAGGGGATCGGCACTCGCCTCTCTCATTGTTCTCTGTTGGGCATCATCATCGTCGGCGCAGACGATCTATCCGATCGACCGCGCCGAGATCCTGGCCGGAGCCAAGTTCGACTTCAAGGTCGAGCTCCCGGGGCTGGTCGATCCCGCCAAGTTGAAGGTGACGGTGAACGGCGCGGATTACGCGGCCGCGTTCGGCCGCTCCGGAACCTTCGTCGAGCGCGAGGACGGCAAGGAGCAGTCGGCCCTGGTCCTGCGCGACGTCACGCTGACCAAGCCGGGTAGCGTCGCCGTGGAGGTGAGCGACGGCACGCGCCAGCGCAGCGTCACCTGGACGGTCTACGACACCGGCCCGCGCAAGGCGAAGAACGTCATCCTGTTCATCGGCGATGGCATGTCGCCGGCGCATCGGGTCGCCGCGCGAATCCTGTCCAAGGGCATTTCGGAAGGCAAGAGCCGCGGCAAGCTCGCCATCGACGACATGCCCCATATGGCCCTGGTGGCAACCGCCGGCTCGGACTCGATCATCACGGATTCCGCGAACTCGGCGAGCGCCTATGCGACCGGGCACAAGAGCGCCGTTAATGCCCTCGGCGTCTACGCTGACCGCAGCGCAAGCCCGCTCGACGATCCCAAGGTCGAAACCATCACTAGCCTTGCCAAAAGGCGGCTCGGTATGGCGATCGGTGTCGTCACCAATACCGAGATCGAAGACGCGACGCCGGCGGCGATGGTCGCGCACACCCGCCGGCGCGCCGCCTATGACGACATCGTCGAGCAGTTCTTCGCGGCAAAGCCGGATGTGATGCTGGGCGGCGGCAGCGCAAATTTTCTGCCGAAGTCGGCTGCCGGCTCCAAGCGCAAGGACGAGACCGACTACATCGCGAAGTTTCGCGATGCCGGCTATCAGGTGGCGACCACCGCGGGCGAACTCAGCGCCTCTGCCGCCAAGCAGGAGACGAGCAAGCTGCTCGGCCTGTTCGCCACCGGCAACATGGACGGCGCGCTCGACCGCAAATTCCTCAAGGGCGGCGGCGTCAAGAAATTCCCCGAGCAGCCTGATCTGACCGAACAGGTGCAGGCAGCGTTGAAAATCCTCTCGAAGAACGAAGCCGGCTTCTTCCTAATGGTCGAATCCGGAATGATCGACAAGTACGCGCATTTGCTCGACATGGAGCGCGCGGTCTACGACACGATCATGCTCGACAACGCGGTGCGTCAGACGCGCGAATGGGCGCGCGCACGCGGCGACGACACCCTCATCCTGGTGCTGGCCGATCACAATCACCCCAACAGCCTGGTCGGCACGGTGAATGACGACATGGCCACCGTGCCCAACGTTCCCTTACGCGAGCGCGTCGGGGTTTACGACAAGGCCGGATTTCCGAACTATCCGGCCCCAGACGCGGAAGGCTACCCGTCACGCATCGACGTGAGCCGCCGGCTTGCCATTTTCTCGGCGAGCCTGCCCGATCATTACGAGACGTTCCGTCCGAAGCTCGACAATCCCAACGAGCCGACCGTCAAGGCCGGCGACGACGGCACCTTCAAGGCCAACGACAAATACAAGGAGGTCCCGGGCGCGGTGCTGCGCCCCGGCAATCTGTCGTCGCTGGTCGGCGCCAGCGTGCATTCGGGCGAGGACGTCATTGTCACGGCGGCGGGCCCGGGGAGCGAGCGCGTGCACGGCTCGATGGACAATACCGAAGTGTTCCGTGTCATGGCCGATGCGCTGGGATTGGCTGCGCGAGAATGATGGGGGCGACTGCCAACCTGGGCCCAATCACATTCCTGCCGCAGGCGAGCGCGGCAGGCCGGGCCGCCCTGGTCCGCTCACGTTCCATCAATTCACGACGAGTGAGGCGGCGTGAAGACCAGCTTCACGCAGCTGCGGAAGAGCAGGATCTGTCGCTCCAGCCGCTTCGGGTCGTTGAGCGTCTTCGACATGATGATTGCGCCGTCGACGACGCACGAGATCATCTCCGCGAGATCGTCGAGATCGATCGGCTCGCGGGGCGGATAGATGGCGGCGATGCCGTCGAGAATCTCGCGGAAGTGCGCATTCCAGCTCCGGACCGATTGCGCGGTTAGATCGCGAACATCGCGGTCGAACAGGCGCTCCTGGTAGCAGATGCTGGCGATCAGGCAGCCGGGATGGCCGTTCGGCAGATCGGCCATGACTTCGGCGAGTAGTTTCAGCGAGATCAGGAACGACTGCAGCGGGTCGTCGGAGAGCTCACGTCCGCGCCTGAAGATCTCGTCGAACAGGCGGTCATTTGTATCCACGTAGCGACGCAGCATCTCCCGTGCGAGCGCGTTCTTGTCCCTGAAGTGATAGAAGAAGCCGCTCTTGGTCAGTCCGGCCTCGGCAATGACCTCCTCGATCGAGGTGGCGCCGAAGCCCTTTGCGAGCACCGCCGCTTCCGCGATCTCGAGAATGCGCTCGCGCGTCGCTTCGCCCTTTCCCATCGATGTCTCCAGAACTGTACCGACGGTGCGGAAATTCGCCCTTGGGGCCAAGGCCCCCTCCGCGTGACTCGTGCAAATCATTGATTTGTCTCCGCTTGCGGGTGGAAGTTCAGCCGCACCACGGGGCTTCTAGAGCGACGCGACATTATGCGGCACCAAATGCCGCGACCGAACACGGGCCTAGCGCGACCGAGTGAAGAGCGGCCCGTCCAAATGATGGAGCGATCAATGGCCAGATACAGACATGGTCTGCCGCAGCGCGGCGGCGGCATTTTCCTGACCGATGGCGGCATGGAAACAACCCTCATCTTTCAGCACGGGCTGGAGCTGCCCCACTTTGCGGCATTTGTGCTGCTCGACAGCGCGGATGGCCGCGCGCATTTGAGGCAGTACTACGAAGCCTACCTGCGTATCGCGCGGCAGCATGGGCTCGGCTTTGTCCTCGACAGTCCGACCTGGCGCGCCAACCCTGATTGGGGCGCCAAGCTCGGCTATGATGCCGCCAGGCTCGAGGCCATCAACATGCGCGCCATCCGCTTCCTCGACGAATTGCGCGGCGCTTGGGAGTTGCCCGGCATGCCTTGCGTCATCAACGGCGCGATCGGTCCGCGAGGCGACGGCTACAAGGCCGGCAACATGGACGCGGCGGAGGCGGAAGCCTACCACTCAGGCCAGATCGCGGCCTTCGCCGAGGCGGGCGCCGACATGGTGACTGCATTCACGCTGAACAGCATCAACGAAGCGGTGGGCGTGGTCCGTGCAGCCAAGAGGCAGGACATTCCGGTCGCCATCTCTTTCACGGTCGAAACCGATGGCCGCCTCGTCCGGGGAGAGTCGCTGCGCGAGGCGATCGAGGCGGTCGACGACGCAACTGAACGTGCCTGCGAATACTTCCTGATCAATTGCGCGCACCCAACTCACTTCGAGAGTGCACTCGCCGCAGGCGAGGCGTGGGTTCAGCGCATCCACGGCATCAGAGCCAATGCATCGGTCAAGAGCCACGCCGAGCTCGACGAATCGGAGGCGCTGGACAGTGGTGATCCCCAAGATCTCGGCCGCCGCTACCATTTGCTGAGGCGCGCATTCCCCGGCATGCGCATTCTCGGCGGCTGTTGCGGCACTGATCACCGGCATGTTGCCGCCGTTTGCGAGGCATGCCTGCCGTCGGAAGCAATGACGGCGTGACAAGAAAAATGGCCGGGATCGCTCCCGGCCATTGTCTTCTTGCGAAGGTCTTACTGGCGCGGCGGAGGCGCCGCGTTGGCCTGGTCGCCGTTGAGCAACGGCGTGATGCGACGGACGGTGACGCGCCGGTTGATCAGGCTCGCGCCTTGCGTCTGCTCCTTCAGATACTGCTCGCCATAGCCCTGCGACGTCAGGTTCTCCGCGGGCACACTGAATTGCTGCGTCAGCAATTCGGCTGCGGCCTGCGCGCGGCGATCCGACAGCGACAGATTGTCGACCTCGTTGCCGACCGCATCGGTGTGGCCCTCGATCAGGAACACCTCCTGCGGGTTGGCCTGGAGCGCCTGGTTGATGCCGTCGGCGATCACTTGCAGCCGCGCCGCCTGATCCGGCGGAATGGTCCACGATCCGGTCTCGAAGTTGATCGTGTTGACGTCGATGCTCGGCATCTGCATGCGAACATTCGGGCTGTAGCGGATCTCGTCGAGCGAGTAGCGCCGGTCGATCCGCTGCACCGGCGGAGCCCGCATCGTTTCGTAGATCACCTGCGGCGGCGCCTCCTGGGCGTCGACGATGTAGCGATCGTAGGGAATGTTGACCACCGGCGGCGGCACGTCGACGTAGAAGCCGCCGACCGCCCGCGGATCGCGGTAGGTGTTGTCGATGATCACGATCTCGCGTCCGCGCGGGTCCCGGCGGATACGACGCAGCAGCGAGCCGTCCGGCCCGACCACGGTGATCACCTCGCTGCCGTCGGGACGGATCACGACGGTGCGGGTTTCGCCGCCGACGGTGTCGGTGCGGATGTCGCGGGCGCCATAGCGGAAGCGATAGAGATCGTTGCCGCGGACGTAAGCCTGCCCGCCCGGATCGCGGATGATGATGCGGTCCGGCTCGGTGTAGACGGTGCGGCCGCCTTCGACGACCTCGCGCCGCTGGTTATGGATATCGGCGATGGTGGCGCCGATCACGGCGCCGGCCACCACGCCCGCGCCGATCGCGAGCGGCGTCAGGTCACGCTGCTGCGGACGCGGCGGCGGCGGCAGGGGCGCGGCGACTGTCGGCGCGGCGCGGAAAGCCGGCGCGACGGTCGGCGGTCTGTATTGTGCCCGGTCGGGCGGCGGCGCTGCGGCCGGCGTGCCGGGCACCACGGTCGGAGCCGCGGCGCCGGCCGGAGGTGCCGGCGGCCGGGCGGGCGCACCAGCCTGCGGCGGCGCAGCCGGAGTCCCGGCGGCGGGCGCGCCGGCAGGAGGCGTTCCACCCTGTTGTCCCGGGGCTGGCGTCGCTGTCGGGGCCGGGGTTGCGCCGGGCGCGGGCGTTGCCGACCCCGGACGTCCGGGCGGCGGGGGTGGCGGCGTGCTGCCGGGCGCGGGCGTTGCCGTTGGAGCGGGCGTGGCGCCGGGTGCGGGTGATCCCGGCGGGGGCGGCGGCGCGCCAGGACGTACGCCGGGCGGAGGTGCGCCGGGGCGACCAGCCGGCGGTGCGCCGGGCGTGCTGCCGGGAGCCGGCGTTGCGGTTGGCGCAGGTGGCGTCGTCGGTGTTGGTGTCGCCGTTGGAGCCGGCGTGACTGCCGGCGCAGGCGCGCCGGGGCGGGCCGGGGGCGCGGCTGTCGGAGCAGGCGGTGTTGCCGTGGGCGCAGGAGCGGGCGTCGGCCGAGCCGGCGGAGCCGCTG
>NZ_JADYVG010000018.1:0-150620 GCF_020193585.1 Bradyrhizobium sp. IC3195
CCTCCCCAACCCTCCCCCGCAAGCGGGAGAGGGAGCGCACCGCCTTCTGCGGCAAGATAACGGCCCCTACCTCCGCGCCGCCGGTGACGCCGGCGGCGTGGCCATCGCGGCGGCCGGCTCGGGCGGTGTCAGATGGCGGGGGACGATGATGGTCTGGCCCGGCGTCAGCTGCGCGTTCTCGGGCAGCGAGTTGCTCTGCGCGAGCGTCCACAGCGGCACGCGGTTTGCTGCTGCGATGCTCTCCATGGTGTCGCCGCGGCGCACCGGCACCCGCACGCCGCTGTCCCACAATTCGACCAGCGTGTCCGCCGGCACGAGATAGCGCAGCGGCACGGCATCGGCCTGCGTTTGCGGCGGAATGCGCGGCAGCTGCGTCACCATCTCGACGATCTGACGATGGATATCGTCGGACTTCTCGATGTTGATGTGGGTGACGCGCGCGTTCCGCTTGAGGTCATAGCTGGCGTAATGGCCGCGAAAGCCGGGAACAGCCACGACGTCGCCGCCGCCGAGCACGCTGTCGGACAGGAAGATGTTGATGAAGCGCTCGACGTTGAGGGGGACATCGCCGGTCGCTTGCGCGGGATCGATGGCGATGACGAGGCTGATCGGGATGTTCTCCTTGGCCGCCATCTCGGAGATGACGATCGAGCACAGCCCGCCCATGGAATGGCCCATCAGCACGATCGGCGCCGGCGATTCCTTATAGCTGGAGATGGCGCGATCGCCGATCCACCGGCAGATGGTGAATTCGTAGACGTTGGCCGAGAAGCCGGCCTTCGTTAGCTTCTCTTCGAGCCGATCCATGCCGGTCGAGAAGATCGGGCCCATGGCGCCGCGGAACAGGTAGATTTTTGGCGGCGGCAACGGCTCGAACGGCGGAGGCGGCGGCGGCGCGGCGGGGGCGGTCGCGTTGGTCTTGGACTTGGGGGGAGTAGCAGCGGCCATGCCACTGCTCAAGGCGAGCAGCACCACTGCTGCCAGCGCGAGGAGTCGCCTCGAATGAATCATCAGTCCAGCAGTCCCACCACGGGAGGCAGGGGCCTCCCCTGACCGGCTTAGTGACCATCGATTGGGTGGATTTTGGGGCACGGGAACCGACCATCTCTCGTCCGGCGCCCTCTCCGGCTGCCGCGCCGCTGGACGTGGCTGCGACCGTCGGCCTCAGGCGGGCCTCTCCCGGGCTAAAGCGGCAGCAGCCGGTTGAGCAATTCGAGCAGGGTGCGCTGCTCCGCCTCCGTGAGCGGGGCCAGCATCTTCCGGTTATAGAGCCCCGTCAGGCTTGCCCCGTCCTGAATGAGCTTGGCGCCCTTCGGCGTAAGCATCAACTCGACCGCGCGGCGGTCGGATCTCGAGCGGTTACGCTTGATGAAGCCGGACGATTCCAGCTCGTTCAGGATCTTGATCAGGTTCGGCAGGCGCAGGCGGAGCAGGCTGGCAAGGCTGCTGGGGGGAACGCCCGGATTGTCGCGAATGACGACGAAGATCGCGTAGGTCGCCGGCGTCAGGCCCAGTGCGGCGAACTCCTCGTAGAAGCCTTCGAAGAACTTCAGCTGCGCGAGCCGCAGCATGAAGCCGGGCGTGCGCTGCAGCGCGCGCAAGTCCAGTGACGTCTCCGACGGTTGAGCGGGCTTCGCTCCGGGTCTGACTGCTTTCGGGCTCATGATCCTGGATCCGGCGGCCACAAGTCGGCCGAATTGACACTCTCAAAAATAGCTATAAAATATAACTATTATAGAGCGGCACCAAGACCGCCCATGGGAGGGACACAATGAACAGCAAATTCCTGCATAAACTGTGCATGGTGGCCGCGGTGCTGACCGCCGCACCGACCTTGGCCCAGGACGTCGTGAAGATCGGCATCCTGAACGATCAATCGGGGCCGTTCGCGAGCTATCAGGGCATCGGCTCGGTCGTCGCCGCCAAGATGGCCGTCGAGGACTATGGCGGAAAGGCCGCCGGCAAGCCGGTGGAAGTCGTTGCGGCGGACCATTAGAACAAGACGGACATCGGCATCGGTATCGCCCGGCGCTGGTACGAGAACGAGAGCGTCGATGCGATCTTCGACATTCCGAACTCGTCGATTGCGCTCGCCGTGGCCGGCATGAGCGCCGAGAAGAACAAGGTCTTCGTCGGCTCGGGCGCCGGCACGGTACTGCTGACCGGCGAGAAGTGCACGCCAAACACCGTGCACTGGACCTACGACACCTATTCCTACGGGCGCGGCCTCGGCAAGGCCATCGTGCAGCAGGGCGGCAAGAAATGGTTCTTCATCACCGCGGATTACGCGTTCGGCCATGATCTGGAAAAGCAGGCCGCGGAAGCCGTGAAAGCGTCCGGCGGTGAGGTGCTCGGCAGCGTGCGGCATCCGTTGGGCACGGCTGATTACGCCTCATTCCTGCTCCAGGCCCAGGCGTCGGGTGCGAGCGTCATCGCATTCGCCAATGCGGGGGACGATACCATCACCTCGATGAAGCAGGCCGCCGAGTTCGGGCTGACGAAGGATCACAAGCTGGTCGGATTGATCCTCGGCATGAACGGCCTTCCCGCGCTTGGGCTCAAGTTTGCGCAGGGCGCGCAGATCATGAATCCGTTCTACTGGGATCTGACCGACGGCACGCGTGCTTTCGCGAAGCGCTTCGCCGAACGCATTCCCTCGAAGGCCTATCCGAACGACATGCAGGCCGGCGTCTATGCCTCGGTCATCCACTACCTCAAGGCGGTCCACAAGGCCGGCGGCGCCAAGGACGGCAAGGCCGTGGTCGCGACGATGAAGCAGATGCCGACCGACGATCAGTTGTTCGGCAAGGGCTACATCCGCAAGGACGGCCGCAAGATCCATCCGCTCTACCTGTTGCAGGTCAAGGCTCCCGAGGAATCGAATTCGTCCTGGGATCTGCTGAAGGTCGTTGCCACGATCAAGGGCGAGGACGCGTTCCGGTCCGAGAGTGACGGTCAGTGCCCGCTCGCAAAGCAATAGCGGTTCGGAGCTGACCATGAGCGGCATTGCATCCAGTCCGGTCGATCCGTTCGCGCCCGGCTTTCTGACGGATCCCTATCCCGCCTATGAGGCGCTGCGCGCAATCGGGCCGGTGTTCGAGGTGGAGCGCTACGACGTGTGGGCCATGGCCCGCTATGCCGAGGTCGAAGCGGCCCTGAAGGACTGGAAAACGTTCATCAGTGGCGAGGGCGTCGGGCTGAGCGGGATGAACCCGGCGCTGCCAAAGCCGCTGACCCTGCAGATCGATCCGCCCGACCACGACAAGGGCCGCCGCGTGCTCGGCCGCACGCTGTCTCCGGGCGTCGCAAGGAAGCTGCGCGAGACGTTCCAGCGCGAAGCAGAGAGGAAGGTCTCGGAGCTGATCGATAAAGGCACCTTCGATGCCGTGACCGATCTTGCGGAAGCCTATCCGATGAAGGTGTTTCCGGACGCGATCGGCATCCGCCCCGATGGGCGCGAGAAGCTGCTCGCCTGGAGCACGTTCGTATTCAACAGCTTCGGCCCGGAGAACGAGATCCTCGCGGCGTCGCGGAAGGATGGTCTCACGGCGCAGAGCTGGATCATGGAATGTTGTGCGCGCGATGCGCTACGGCCCGACAGCCTCGGCATGATGATCTACCAGGCGGCCGATGAGGGCGAGATCACCGAGCACGAGGCGACGCATCTGGTGCGGCCGTTCCTCACGGCAGGAATCGACACCACCGTCAATGGCATCGGCAATACCCTGCTCGCGCTCGCCACTCATCCGGACGAATATCGCAAGCTGCACGAGAAACCAGAGCTGGCGCGCAACGCCTTCGAGGAAGGCCTTCGCTACGATTCACCGGTGCAGACGTTTTTTCGCACCACCTCGCGCGATGCCGAGATCGGCGGCGGCGTGATCCCGGCGCACCGCAAGGTGCTGCTGTTCATGGCCTCCGCCAATCGCGATCCCGCGCGCTGGGACAAGCCGGCCCGTTTCGACGTGGAGCGGGTTGCGACCGGCCATGTCGGCTTCGGCGCAGGCATACACGCCTGCATCGGCCAGATGATCGCGCGTCTGGAGGGCGAATTGATCTTCGGCGAGCTCGCAAGGCGCGTGAAGACGATCGAGCTCGCGGCGGAGCCGAAGCGCAGGCTCAACAATTCCCTGCGCGGGCTGGAGAGCATGCCGGTTCGCGTAACGCCAGCTTAGGCGGGCATCACGCGGCAGGATGCGCGACGGCTCAATTCCTCGCCGGATCCGTTGCCGCCGCCGCGCGTGCGGGCCGCGGCGCAGCGGGTTCGGCGACTCGCGCAGCCGGGGCGCGCGAGCGCATGATGGCGGCGTCGATCTCGGCGATGACGCGGCGCTGGATCGCCTCGTTCTTGTCGATCGAGATGTGGCCGACGCCACTGCCGCGGATGTCGACATTGTCGAGCTTGCCGCGGAACCCGGCCGCGGCCCGCACCGGCTCGCCGGGGCCATCGCCGATATAGATGTTGATGTAGCGTTCCGCGCCGGTCGAGAGCTTGGTCTTGAACACGGAGTCGAGGCCGATCGCGAGCTTCACGGGCACGCCGAGCTGGTTGAGCTTGGCGATCATGTCGGGCAGCGCGGTCGCACCCGAGGAATGGCCGACCAGGATGATGGTCTTGAGCCGACCGGCCTTGTAGGCAGCCGCCGCTTCATCGGCGAGCGAGGACCAGGACACGAAATTGGCGACGGTCACCGGAACGCCCTGCGCCTGGAGCCGGGCGCCGATGGTGTCGAGGCCGAGCGAGAAGATGTTGAGCACGCCGCGGAGCAGATAGACATGCGTGGTCGCCGCCGCGGCCTGGCTCGGCGCGGCCTTGGCGGTGGTCGGGCTGATGGCAACAGCTGACAGCAGGAGCAGGCCCATCGCCCAAACACGGAGGGCGGACAATTGGCTGGCGCCGGCGGTGTGACGGCCGTTCGGTCTCATCGATCTTTTCCCTGGAGACAATACGCTTCGCGATTGGCCGGAATCGTAGCCACGGCGCGCTCGCAGACGCAACAAAGAGGCGCGTGAGCGCTAATCTTAGCAGCAAGCCGTGACCATCGCGCAACACTTGCCCGGAACATGCCACTAAAGCGCCTGTTTTGAGACCATTTTTCTCCGGGGAATTGCGGAGGGACAATGGCGTTCCTATTTCAGGGCTCCGCCGACCTGTCCTCCTGGATGGTCCGGCCCCCTCCCCAGCCTTTGCTCCTCAGCCTCGCGGCCATCATGTCTTCCATCATCTCCGTCGCCAATCTGTCGAAGACCTATGGGTCCGGCTTCAAGGCGCTCAAGAACGTCAATCTCGACATCAAGCGCGGCGAGATTTTTGCGCTGCTCGGCCCCAACGGCGCCGGCAAGACCACGCTGATCTCGATCATTTGCGGCATCGCCAATCCGAGCGAAGGCCGCGTCCTGGTCGGCGGCGAGGACATCCAGACCTCCTACCGCAAGGCGCGCTCGCTGATCGGCCTCGTGCCGCAGGAATTGCACACCGACGCCTTCGAGAGCGTGTGGGCGACCGTGAGCTTCTCCCGCGGCCTGTTCGGCAAGCCGAAGAACCCCGATCACATCGAGAAGGTGCTGAAGGCCCTCTCGCTGTGGGACAAGAAGGACAACAAGATCATCACGCTCTCCGGCGGCATGAAGCGCCGCGTGATGATCGCCAAGGCATTGTCGCACGAGCCGCAGATCCTGTTCCTGGACGAGCCGACCGCCGGCGTCGACGTCGAGCTGCGCAAGGGCATGTGGGAGGTGGTACGCGGGCTTCAGCAATCCGGCGTCACCATCATCCTCACCACGCATTACATCGAGGAAGCCGAGGAGATGGCCGACCGCATCGGCGTCATCAACAAGGGCGAGATCGTGCTGGTCGAGGACAAGACCACCTTGATGCAGAAGCTGGGCAAGAAGCGGCTGACGCTGCATCTGCAGAACAAGGTGACGGCGTTGCCGGAAAGCCTCAGCCAATACGAGCTCGAGCTCTGCGACGGCGGCGCGACGCTGGTCTACGATTACGACACCCAGGGCGAGCGCACCGGCATCACCAGCCTGCTCGGCGATTTGCGCGCCGCCGGCATCCGCTTCAACGACCTCGACACGACGCAATCGTCGCTCGAGGACATCTTCGTCGACCTCGTGAGGACGTCATGAACCACCGCGCCATTCGCGCCATCTACCTGTTCGAAATGGCGCGCACCTGGCGGACACTGCTGCAAAGCATCGTCTCGCCGGTGGTCTCGACCTCGCTCTATTTCGTGGTGTTCGGCGCTGCGATCGGCTCGCGCATCAGCGAGGTCGAGGGCGTCAGCTACGGCACCTTCATCGTGCCGGGCCTGATCATGCTTTCGGTGCTGACGCAGAGCATCGCCAACGCCTCGTTCGGCATCTACTTCCCGAAATTCACCGGCACGATCTACGAGATCCTGTCGGCGCCGATCTCCTATTTCGAGATCGTGCTCGGCTATGTCGGCGCCGCCGCCACCAAGTCGATCATCCTGGGCCTGATCATCCTGGCGACCGCCGGGCTCTTCGTTCCATTGCATATCCAGCATCCGGTCTGGATGCTGGCCTTCCTGGTGCTGACGGCGGTGACGTTCAGCCTGTTCGGCTTCATCATCGGCATCTGGGCCGACGGATTCGAGAAGCTGCAGATGATTCCGATGCTGGTGGTGACGCCGCTCACCTTCCTCGGCGGCAGCTTCTATTCCATCGACATGCTGCCGCCGACATGGCGCACGGTCGCGCTGCTCAACCCGGTCGTCTATCTGATCTCCGGCTTCCGCTGGAGCTTTTACGAGATCGCCGACGTCAGCGTGTCCGTCAGCATCGGCATGACGTTGGCCTTCCTGGTGATCTGCCTGGTCGTGATCTGGTGGATTTTCCGAACCGGATACCGGCTCAAGAACTGACCACGCGGCGCTCGCGAAAATGTCAGCGCCGCCGGCCGGCGCGGCACAAAGCGGCCTTGCTTACGCCTGCCATCACGTTAACGATGGACAGGCTGGCCGCTGGAACCAACGCCGGGCTGCAGGCATAATGCACGCCGGGGGACGGAGAGCCGCGGCGCTAAGCATGAACAGGCCGGAGGCCAGAAGTCAGATGCGTTCGTTTTTTATTGCTCTCACATCCCTGATGCTTTTGAGCGCGGGCACCGCGCAGGCCAAGGTCGAGATCACCGTCGACAAGGACAATCAGCAGATGACCGTCGCCGTCGACGGGGTCGCGCGCTACCGCTGGCCGGTGTCGACCGGCCTCCCCTCGCGCGAGACGCCGAACGGCGCCTTCCGGGCCTTCCGCATGGAAGAGGATCACTACTCCAAGGAATTCGACGACGCGCCGATGCCGCACGCGATCTTCTTCACCAAGGTCGGGCACGCCATCCACGGCACGGACTCGGTCGGCCGGCTCGGCTCGCCGGCATCCCATGGCTGCGTGCGCCTGTCGCGCCAGAATGCCTCGACGCTCTATGCGCTGGTGCAGCAGCAGGGCGTGCTCAACACCACGGTGACGCTGACCGGCTCGGCACAGGTGGCGCTGGCGCGCAATCCGCGCGGCCGCAACAACACTGCGGTGGCCCGCGCCCCGCAGCCGGCCGAAGACCAATACGCCACCACCGGCGCCCCCGTGGACCTGACCCCGCCGGCGCAGCCCGCGCGGCGCTACATGCCGCAGGACGACAATTACATCTACCCGGCCGACGGCAGCGACACCGGCGCGCGCTATCCGGCGCCGCGCTCGGCCACCCGCCCGCTCTACGACGCGCAGGTCTATCAGCAGCAGCCGCGGCCTTATTACGACCAGGGCTACGGCCAGCAGGGCTATTACTATCAGCCGCAGCCGCGGCAGGTTTATCAGCCGCGCGGCTACTACTATCAGAACTGACCCGGCGACCATCAACCGCCCTTGACCGTCGAGGCACCATGCCATCACGTGCCACGACAATCCCGGTGCTGCTCTCGCTGCTCACTGCCGGACAAGCCATGGGATCTGATTTGGCCTTCGACCTCGAGGCGCATCGCGGCGGGCGGGCGCTGCTGCCGGAAAACACCCTGCCCGCCTTCGCCCATTCGCTGACGATGGGCGTGGACACGCTGGAGCTCGACGTCGGCGTCACCGCCGACGGCGAAGTGATCGTCGCGCATGAGCGCGGGCTCAATCCCGATCTCGCACGGCGGCCCGATGGCGCCTACATCGCTCCGCCCGGCACGCCGTTCGTGAAATTGCGGCTCGACGAGATCAGGACCTATGACGTCGGCCAGATTCGGCCGGACAGTGCCTATGCGAAACAATTTCCGGGCCAGCGTGCCGTCCCGGGGACTCGCATTCCCACCTTGCGCGAGCTGTTCGCGCTGGTGCGCAAGTCCGGCAACAGGCAAGTGCGCTTCAACATCGAGACCAAGATCGATCCGAACCGTCCCGATGAAACGCTTGATCCGCAAGAATTCGTCGCGAAGCTGCTCGGGGTGATCGAGACCGAGGGAGTCTCCGATCGCGTCATGATCCAGTCGTTCGACTGGCGAACCTTGCGTCGCGTCCAGCAGCAGGCGCCGAACATCCCGACCGCGTACCTGACGATCCAGCGCGGCCTGGCTCCGACGGTAGCGCTCGACAAGGCGACAAACTGGACGGCGGGGTTCAACCCGGCCGATCACGCCGGCTCGCTGCCGCGCACGATCAAGGCTGCGGGCGGCGCGATCTGGTCGCCCTATTTCGGCGACGTGACCGCGCCTCTGGTCTCGGAGGCCCACGCGCTCGGACTGCGCGTCGTGGTATGGACGGTGAACAAGCGCGAGGACATGACGCGCATGATCGAGCTCGGCGTCGACGGCATCATCTCGGACAGGCCGGATCTATTGCGAGAGGTGGCCGGCGCTAAGGGAATTGCGCTGCCGGTGGGGACGCCCGTGGCGCCGTAGTTGCGATGCCTCGTAGCCCGGATGGAGCGCAGCGAAATCGGGACAGTACCACGCCGGGAGCGCCCCCGGATTGCGCTTCGCTCCATCCGGGCTGCGAAGAGAGCCCTACTCGCCGTCCTTCCAACGCCGATATAGCGCGCCCAGGATGTTCGAATAGTCATCGGTCCAGACTCGCACCCTGTCGTCGGCTTCGGTCTGTTCCCATTGCTTGGACGACGCGAGCCTGCCGATGTCGGCCTCCTCGCGCGCGGAGATGACGACGTCGGTCGAGAAGATGTAGTCGCCATCGCGCCCGGAATCCTCGTTGAAGACCCAGCTCTTGAGATCGTTGGCGTCCGCGATACCGACGACCACGGTTTCGAGATCCAGATGCCGGTTGGAGACGTGCATCACCACGGCGCCGTGCGGCGCGAGCTTGTCCTTGTAGATCTTCATCGCCTCTTCGGTCGCAAGATGGATCGGGATCGCGTCGGACGAATAGGCGTCGACGATGACGAGATCATAGGCGCCGTCGGGCTCCTTGGCGAAGGTGAGGCGCGCATCGCCGATGACGGGCTTCATGTCGGGCATGCAGCTCGAGATGTAGCGGAAATTCCTCGGGTCGCGCGCCGCGTCGACCATGGACTGGTCGATCTCGAAAAAGGTCCAGTCCTCCCCCCGCTCGGCGGCGCAGGCGAGCGTGCCGGAGCCGACGCCGATCGCGGCGACCTTCAGCGGCGCGCCCTTGCGCTCGCGGATTGCGCTGACGGCCTGACCGATGCCGCCGTCCTTGTGATAATAGGTGATCGGCTCGGGCCGGCCGGCAACAGGCGTGCCGTCATTGTTGCGGAAACGCTCGGCGCCATGAATGGTGGTGCCGTGCATCAGCACGTGGAAATAACCGCCCGGCGTCACCACGATCTTGTGCACGCCGAAGAAGCTGCGCACGGTCGTGACGCGGCCCTCGTCCGCGGGATAGACGCGGATCAACGCCAGAGCCAGCACGACGGTGGCAAAGATCTTCCAGCGCCCGGCATTGAGGATCAGCGCGAGCAGAGCGGCGAGCACGCCGACGGCGCCGGCGACCCAGACGCGATGATCCTCGAACCAGGTCGAGAGGCCGCCGGTCGTGTATGACGGCGCGATGAGCGCCACCGCGAGCGCGGCGAGCGCCAGCCAGTACCATTTGACGATTGCGGCCAGCCGCTCATTCGCGGACGGACGGCACAGCGCGGCAAGCGCGATCAGGATCGGATATTCCACGATCCAGGAGAAGGTGAAGGGCGCAACCAGCCCCGCGAACAAGCCGCCGACCATGCCGCCGAACGACAGCGCGACATAGAAGCCGGTGAGATATTTTGCGGCCGGCCGCGTCCGCGCCAGCTCGCCGTGGCAGGCCATGGCGATGACGAAGAAGCAGAGTTGATGTCCGCCGAGGGTCAGCAGCAGGTTCTGCTCGCCGCCGAAAGCCAGCAGGACGACGACGCCCGCAATCGCGACCGGCTGGAGCATCAGCATCCATTTGTGCGGCAGCAGCGGCCGCGACTGGAACACGACGACCCAGGTCAAGAGGTAAAGCGACAGCGGCAGCACCCACAAAAGCGGCGCCGCCGCGACGTCGGTCGAGATGTGCGCGGTGACGGCGATGAGCAGGCCCGATGGCACGGCGGCGAGGAAGATCCAGCGCAACCGCGTCAAGAGGCCGGGCGCGGGTGCATTCACGTCCTCGGCTCGCATGTCGGTCAGCGCCAGCTTCGGCGAACGCAACAACAGCACGCCGCAGGCGCCGATGAGGAGGATCAGCAGGCCATAGCCACCGGTCCAGAACCGGTTCTGCATCTGCAGCGTGAACATCGGCTCCAGCAGGAACGGATAGGACAACAGCGCGAGGAAGCTGCCGACATTGGAGGAGGCGTAGAGGAAATAGGGATCATGGCCGGCCGGATGGCCGGTGCGGACGAACCAGGCCTGCAGCAGCGGATTGTTCGCGGCGAGCGCAAAGAACGGCAGCCCGATCGAGACTGCGAACAGGGCGAGCAGCCAGACTGCGTAGCCCGAAGCCGGCGGCTCGCCATAGGCGGAGGCGATGCCGAGCGGCAGCGTGGCGAAGGCGGCGAACAGCAGCACCAGATGTACCGCGACGGGGACGATCCGGTTCCGCGCCTGCATCAGCAGATGCGCATAGGCATAGCCGGCCAGCAGCAGCGACTGGAAGAACACCATGGCCACCGACCACACCGCCGGCGAGCCGCCGAGCCGCGGCAGCACCATCTTGGTGAACAGAGGCTGCACCGAGAACAGCAGCAGCGCGCTGACGAAGATCGCAGCGGTGTAGATCGTCAGCAGCAGCCGGTTGCGCGACGACGACGGCTGCTCCGTGGCGGCGGGTTGCACGATCGAATCCATGAATGCTCCGGCTCAAACCCCGGCGGGCGCCGGATCGCGCGCAATGGAGCACAAGGCGCCTGGACGGGCAATAAAGTGTGGCGCGATGTTGCAGCAAGGAATGCCTGATATAGAGATGTCGTTCCGGTACGATCCGCAGCATCGAACCCGGAACCTCGAGATTCTCCGGTGCGGAGCCCGCATCATAGTTCGGCTCTGCCGAGTAGCCCCGGAATTAAGCCAAGGAAGTCATGACAGATACCGACGTCATCATCATCGGCGCGGGCCATAACGGCCTCACCTGCGCGACCTATCTGGCGATGGCGGGCCTGCGCGTGCGCGTGGTCGAGCGGCGCAAGGTGGTCGGCGGTGCCGCGGTGACGGAGGAGTTTCACCCCGGCTTTCGCAATTCTGTCGCCGCCTACACCGTGAGCCTGCTCAATCCGCAGGTGATCCGTGACCTCAAGCTTGCCGAGCAGGGCCTGCGCATCGTCGAGCGGCGTGCGCAGAATTTTCTGCCCGCGCCGGACGGCAGCTATCTCCTCACCGGCGAGGGACGAACGAAAGCCTCGGTGGCGCGGCTCAGCGCGCATGATGCGGAAGCGCTCGACGGCTTCGCGCGCGAGCTGGAAGGCATTGCCGACGTGCTCAGGCGGTTCGTGCTCCGCGCGCCGCCGAACCTGCTCGACAGCTTTGGCACCAACGCGGTCCGCGAGGCCGTGAACGCTTTGCAGAGCGCCAACATTCTGCGCGGCCTGACGCTGGAACAAAGCCGCAGCCTGCTCGATCTGTTCACGCGCTCGGCCGGCGAGATGCTGGACGAACGTTTCGAGCACGATCTGGTCAAGGCGCTGTTCGGCTTCGACGCCATCGTCGGCAATTATGCCAGCCCCTACGCCGCCGGCTCGGCCTATGTGATGCTGCATCACGCGTTCGGGGAGGTGAACGGCAAGAAGGGCGTGTGGGGCCACGCCATCGGCGGCATGGGCGCGATCACGCAGGCGATGGCGCGCGCGGCACGCGACCGTGGCGTCGTGATCGACACGGATGCCGGTGTGCGCGAGGTCATCGTCGAGCGCGACCGCGCCGTCGGAATCGTGCTGGAGAACGGCTCTGCGATCCGCGCGAAATATGTCGCGGCCAATGTCAATCCAAAGCTGCTCTACACGCGGCTGATCGCGGCCGATGCTCTGCCTGCGGACTTCCTCGCCCGAATGCGGCATTGGAAGAACGGCTCCGGCACCTTCCGGATGAATGTGGCGCTGGACCGCCTGCCCTCCTTCACGGCGCTCTCAGGCGAGGGCGATCACCTCACCTCCGGCATCATCCTGGCGCCGAGCCTTGGCTATATGGACCGTGCCTGGCTCGACGCGCGCGCGCAGGGCTGGAGCCGCGAGCCCGTAGTGGAGATGCTGATCCCCTCGACGCTCGACGACACGCTGGCCCCGGCCGGCAAGCATGTCGCGAGCCTGTTCTGCCAGCATGTCGCACCAGGGCTTCCCGATGGAAAGTCGTGGGATGACCATCGCCACGAGGTCGCCGATCTCATGATCGCGACGGTGGATAAGTACGCGCCGGGATTTGCGGCAAGCGTGCTCGGCCGTCAGATCCTGTCTCCGCTCGATCTCGAGCGGCAGTTCGGGCTGCTTGCTGGCGACATCTTCCACGGCGCGCTGACATTGAACCAGCTGTTCTCGGCGCGGCCGATGCTGGGCCACGCCGATTATCGCGGGCCGCTGAGAGGCCTCTACCATTGCGGATCCGGCGCCCATCCCGGCGGCGGCGTCACCGGCGCCCCCGGCCATAACGCCGCGCAGGCCATCCTGCGGGATCACCGCGCCCTGTTCGGAAGCCGTGGATAGGGCTGTGGATTGGTTGTGGACAGGCTGTCGAAAGGCCTGTGAGCGGCCAGAGGAGGCCTGGGCGATACGGCCAGGAGCGATCCTGGGGAAAGCCGGTGGGAAATCGGCGGGGCGATCAGGGGAAAAGTGGTGGACAAAGTCCGGACAAGCAGGCGGATAAGCTGTGAAGTCGGGCGGCAAAAACGACCTCGCCCGCCAGGGGAGACCCCTAGCGGGCGGTGATCAGAAACAGCCTTTGAAGAAAATAGCCCCCGCTGGAAAATGGCGGCGGAAATTACTTCAAGGAGGTGCTAATCGAAGTGAACTTCTCGTTCATGGTGGTGCCCAGGCCGTTCACCACGGTAATGATCGCCAGGGCGATACCCGCGGCGATCAGGCCGTATTCGATCGCGGTTGCACCGGACTCATCCGACCAGAACTTCTGAATCATGCGCTTCAAGACTCGCCTCCGTTTCAATTCAAAGCTGCGTGGACTTGCTTGTACATCCGAAAATATACGGGCCACACACTGCAGGCGCGTTAATATGGGAACCTCAACTTGTCCGAAAACTGGGCAGCAAAAGTTCCAAAAATTGAACGCGACGGAACCCTGAATGCAGCCTTCCCCGACCTATCGCGCCAGCTTTTCGATTGGCAGCGAAGCCGACGCCAAGCGCGTCGTCGACGTGCTCACCGAGGTCTTTTTCGACGGCGATGCGGCGGTCGCCGCGTTCCAACGGCCTGACGGACGCTGGGACGTCACGTTGCATTTCGCCGCAGCGCCCGATCAGGCATGGCTGCGCGAACTCGTTGCAACTTCAGCAGGAAATGAGATCGCGGCGACGCTCGTCTTCGACACTGTCGAAGCCAAGGACTGGGTCAAAGCCAGCCTTGAAGATCTCGTCCCGGTGCCGGCCGGCCGCTTCGTCGTGCACGGCAGCCACGATCGCGACCGTGTGGCGCCGAACAAGCTTGCCATCGAGATCGAGGCGGCGCTCGCCTTCGGCACCGGTCACCATGGCACGACGCGCGGCTGTTTACTTCTGCTTGACCATGTCCTGAAGAGCTCCCGCCCAAGGAGCCTGCTCGATCTCGGCACCGGCACGGGCGTGCTGGCGATCGCGGCGGCGAAGGCGCTGCATCGCGCGGTGCTCGCTTCCGACATCGATCCGCCATCGGTCCGGGTGGCCGCCGAGAACGCCACGCTGAACGAAGTTGGCAACCATGTGCGGGTGATCCGCGCCACCGGCTTTGCCGCGCCGGATTTTGCGCGTGCAGGCCCGTTCGACCTGGTGCTCGCCAATATCCTTGCCAATCCGTTGCGGCAATTGTCGAGCCCGATGACGCGGCACCTTGCGCCTGGCGCTCGCGTCATCCTCTCCGGCCTCTTGACGCACCAGGCGCCCGCCGTGATCGCCGCCTACCGCACCCGCGGCCTCGTGCCGGTGAAGCATCTGCGCATCGAGGGGTGGAGCAGTCTGTTGCTGAGGAAGGTCGGATGAACTAACCGCGTCGAGACGGCGGTGCGATCCCTCGCCCCGCTATTCCGCCGGCTTCTTGTTGCGGCGTGACGCGCCCTGCCCCTGCAAAGCGCGCCTGGCGCGGCGCTCGGCGAAACGCTCGATCATCTGGCTGATGAGGCCGCGCGGCTTCTTCGGTGTCGTTGCAGCCGGAGCGCGGCGCGCCGGCGGCGAAATCTTCTCAAAGGTGAACGCTGGCATCGTGTGTCCCCTCGCCGTTGAGATGAACCACCTGCTCGAATTTCCCTGTTATCCGGACGAAGCGCAACTGCCGCATCCTTTACTCCACTCAATTCGAATGGAACTATTTCAAGCACGGTCCATGCCAGATGCGACGCAAATGCGTCTACATTGCGGACTGATCTCCATGATCCTAAAGTGATCCACCATGTTCGAAGCGCACTTCCAGACATTCGAGGAGCCGGAGGCCGGCGTCGCGTTGGCGGCACGGCTGGCCGCACTTCGCGAAGAACTTGCCCGTCGCAAGTTGACCGGCTTCGTCGTGCCACGTGCCGACCAGCAGCAGAACGAATATGTGCCGCCATCGGAAGAGCGGCTCGCCTGGCTGACCGGCTTTACCGGCTCGGCGGGACTAGCAGTGGTTCTGCCGCAGGAGGCTGCGCTGTTCGTCGACGGCCGCTACACGCTGCAGGCGGCCAAGCAGGTCGATGCCAAGGCATGGGCGGTGGAATCGCTGATCGATCCGCCGCCGGAGAGCTGGGTGGCGGCGCATCTGAAAGCCGGCGACCGCCTCGGATTTGATCCGTGGCTGCACACTTTTTCGGCAGCAGAACGGCTGTCCGCCGCCTGCGCCAAGGCCGGGGCCGAGCTGGTCGCGGTCGACAGCAATCCGATCGACGCGATCTGGCAGGACCGGCCGCAGCCGCCGCTCGCCCCCGTCGCGGTGCACAGCCTTCAGCACGCCGGTATCACTGAAGCGGAGAAGCTGACCCAGATCAGGGCCGAGATCGCCAAGCTCGGCACCGATGCCTTGGTGCTGTCGGACAGTCACGCGGTGGCCTGGACCTTCAACATCCGCGGCGCCGACGTCGCCCATACGCCGCTGCCCCTGTCCTACGCGCTGGTGCCGAAGGACGGCCGTCCCACCATCTTCATCGACCACCGCAAGCTCTCCAACCTCACACGCGACCATCTCGAGCAGTCCGCTGACGTGCGCGAACCGGACGCCATGGCGCCGACGCTGATGGCGCTGGCCAAGAGCGGTGCGGCCATTGCGCTCGACAATGCCACAGCGGCCGACGCACTCAGCCGCCTGATCAGCGGGGCCGGCGGCAAGCCGGTGCGCGGCAGCGATCCGGTTGCACTGCTCAAGGCGGTCAAGAACGCGACCGAGATCAAGGGCACCAAGACGGCTCATTTGCGCGACGCCGTGGCGCTGGCGCGCTTCCTCGCATGGATCGATCGCGAGGCGCCAAGCGGCAAGCTCACCGAGATCGACGCGGTCGAGGCGCTGGAAACCTTCCGCCGCGACACCGGCGCGCTCAGGGACGTCTCGTTCCCGACCATCTCCGGCACCGGCCCGAACGGCGCCATCGTGCATTACCGCGTCACCCGCAAGAGCAACCGGCGGATCGCGCCCGGCGATCTCCTGCTGATCGATTCCGGCGCGCAATATGAAGACGGCACCACCGACGTCACGCGCACCATGGCGGTCGGCGAGCCGACGGATGAGATGCGCGACCGCTTCACCCGCGTGCTGCGCGGCCACATCGCGATCGCGCGCGCCGTCTTTCCGGACGGCACCACGGGCGCGCAACTCGACACGCTGGCGCGGCAATATCTCTGGGCCGTCGGGCTCGATTTCGAGCACGGCACCGGCCACGGCGTCGGCAGCTATCTCTCGGTGCACGAAGGACCGGCACGAATTTCGAAGCTCGGCACCACGCCGTTGAAGCGCGGCATGATCCTGTCGAACGAGCCCGGCTACTACAAGACCGATGGCTTCGGCATCCGCATCGAGAATCTCGAGCTGGTCGTCGCCGCCGACATCAAGGGTGCCGAGAAGCCGATGAACGCGTTCGAGACGCTGACCCTGGCGCCGATCGACCGCCGTCTGATCGATGTCGCGATGCTGAGCCGCGACGAGCTCGATTGGCTGAACGCGTACCATGCGCGCGTCAGGGACGACGTGCGGCCGGCGCTGGACGAGGCGACGAAGACCTGGCTCGATCAGGCCACGGCGGAGCTGAAGCTCTAACTCCGTCATAAGACTGCCTGCGTAGGGTGGGCAAAGCATCCGCTGCCGCTCGAAGAGCGGAGGCGGATGCGTGCCCACCATCCATCTCCGGGTGACGGCAGCAATGGTGGGCACGCCGCGCAAAGAGCGCGTCTTTGCCCACCCTACAGGCCCAGCGCCTTGACGCCTCGCGCATAGCCGTATGCCGAAATGGGCGTATTCGCTCGTAACGCGATGCGGCTAGTGTCCGGCGATGCACGGCATGATCAGCAAGCCGCCGGAAACGCCCAGCAATATTGCGACATCACGTCTGGTGTTGCTGCTGCTGGTGGTGATGACCGGCGTCGCGCCGATCTCGCTCTACATCCTGGTTCCGGCGCTGCCCGTGCTGGCGACGAATTTCGGCAGCGACATCTCGATCGCGCAGATGACGGTGTCGCTCTACATGGTCGGCATCGCGCTGTCGCAGCTGATCATGGGTCCGCTGTCGGACCGGTTCGGCCGTCGCCCGGTGCTGCTCGGAGGGCTGGCGCTGATGGTAGCGGCCAGCGTCGCCTGCATCTTCGCGCAGACCCTGCCGCAATTGATCGCCGCCCGCTTCTTCCAGGCGCTCGGCGGCGCATCCGGCATGGTGATCAGCCGAGCCATCATCCGCGACATTTACGAGCGCGACCGCGTCGCCTCGATGATCAGCCTCGTGGTCGCGGCGCTGATGATCGGGCAGATGGTCTCGCCGCTCACCGGCGGCCTGATCGAGACCGCGTTCGGCTGGCGCGCGATCTTCTACGCCATCACCATCGCGGCCATCGTCGTTACCGTCGCGATCGCCTTGGCGTTGCCTGAGACCCGCCGCAGCCGCGCCGCTGGCAGCGGCTTCCGCGACGATCTCGGCATGCTGATCCGGAGCCGCGCCTTCGTCGGCTATGTGATGTGCCAAGTGCTCGCGTCCCAGATCATCTTCACCTTCGCCGGCGGCGGGCCCTACATCGTGGTGACGCAGATGGGCCGCAGCAGCGCCGAATACGGCGCCTGGTTCGCGACGACGGGCTTTGCGTTTCTGGTCGGCAATTTGCTCTGCGTGCGCTTTGCGCCGCGCCACTCGCTGGAGAAGCTGATCTGGTTCGGGCTCGCCCTTCAGCTCTGCGGTAGTCTTGCGAACCTGCTCTGGAGCTTCGCCGGCTGGAACGAGGCGCCCGCCTGGCTGTTCGGCACCCAGATGATCGTGATGGTCGGCAACGCCTTCGTGATGGCGAATTCCGCCGCCGGCGCCATCAGCATCCGTCCCGAAGCGGCCGGCACCGCCTCGGGCGCGATGGGCTTCCTGCAGCAAGGCATTGGCGCGCTGATGTCGCAGTTCGGCGCCTATCTCGGCGGCCACTCGACAACGACGCTGCCGTTGACCGCGGCGGTGCTCGCAATCTCGATCCTTTGCGCCTGCGTGATGTTGTTCATCGTGCCGCGCCGCGAGTCGGTAGCGAGCGCGGCGCTGATCGGACAGGCCGAGGAGGACGAGACGGGAATGATGTGAGCGGCGCTGCGCGCGCCCCACCCGTCTGTGCGAAAAGCCTAAAACGAAAGAGGCGGGGCTGGGCCCCGCCTTTCTCAAACTCACATTTATGCTTCGGCTTACGCTTGGCTCGCGATCGCCTTGCCGAGCGCGGCCTGCGCCGCTGCAAGCCGCGCGATCGGCACGCGGTAGGGCGAGCAGGAGACGTAGTCGAGACCGATATGGTGGCAGAAGGCGACGGAGGCAGGATCGCCGCCGTGCTCGCCGCAGATACCGACCTTGAGCGAAGTGCGGGTCTTGCGGCCGCGCGCAACGCCGATCTTGACCAGCTCGCCGACGCCTTCCTGATCCAGCGAGATGAAAGGGTCCACCGAGAGGATGCCCTTGGCGACGTAGGGACCGAGGAAGCTCGCCGCGTCGTCGCGGCTGATGCCGTAGGTCGTCTGCGTCAAGTCGTTGGTGCCGAACGAGAAGAACTCGGCCGACTCTGCGATCTCGCCCGCGAGCAGGCAGGCGCGCGGCAGCTCGATCATGGTGCCAACCTGATAGGCCAGCTTGGTGTTGGTCTCCCGCATCACGGCCTGTGCGGTGGCATCGATCCGCGCCTTGACCAGATCGAGCTCGGTCTTGGTCGCGATCAGCGGCACCATCACCTCGAGGCCGACGGCTTTGCCGGTGCGCTTCTGCGCCTCGACCGCCGCCTCGAAGATCGCGCGGGCCTGCATCTCGGCGATCTCAGGGTATGCGATCGCGATGCGGCAGCCACGGAAGCCGAGCATCGGGTTGAACTCCGAGAGCTCGCGGGCGCGGTCGGCGAGGCGCCGCGGATCGGTGTTCATGGCGCGCGCCACTTCCTCGACCTCGGCGTGGGTGTGCGGCAGGAATTCATGCAGCGGCGGGTCGAGCAGGCGGATCGTGACGGGCAGGCCCTTCATGATCTCGAACAGCTCGACGAAATCGGCGCGCTGCATCGGCAGCAGTTTTGCCAGCGCGGCGCGGCGCGACTGCTCGTCCTCGGAGAGGATCATCTCGCGCACCGTGCGGATGCGCGTCTCCTCGAAGAACATGTGCTCGGTACGGCAGAGGCCGATGCCTTCGGCGCCGAACTTGATCGCGGTGCGCGCATCATCCGGTGTGTCGCCGTTGACGCGGACGCCGATCTTGCGGACCTGGTCGGCCCAATTCATCAGCGTGCCGAACTCGCCGGAGAGCTCCGGCTCGATCATCGGCATGCGGCCGGCGAGCACCTGGCCGAGCGAGCCGTCGATGGTGATGACGTCGCCGGTCTTGAAGGTGCGCGAGCCTATGCTCATGGTGCCGCGGCCGTAATCGACGCGGATGGTGCCGCAGCCGGAGACGCAGGGCTTGCCCATGCCGCGCGCGACCACCGCCGCGTGCGAGGTCATGCCGCCGCGGGTGGTCAGGATGCCTTCGGCGGCGTGCATGCCGTGGATGTCTTCCGGGCTGGTCTCGATGCGGACCAGAATGACTTTGCGTCCGTCGCCCTGAAGCTTGGCCGCCTCGTCCGAGGAGAACACGATCTCGCCGGAGGCCGCGCCCGGCGAAGCCGGCAGGCCGGTGGCGATCACGTCGCGCTTGGCGTTGGGATCGATGGTCGGATGCAGCAGCTGATCGAGCGAGGCTGGATCGATGCGGGTGACCGCTTCCTTCTTCGAGATCAGGCCCTCATTGGCGAGCTCGACCGCGATGCGCAGCGCCGCCTTGGCGGTGCGCTTGCCGCCGCGGGTCTGGAGCATCCAGAGCTTGCCCTGCTCGACCGTGAACTCCATGTCCTGCATGTCGCGGTAATGCTTCTCGAGCAGCGTGTAGATCCGCGTCAGCTCCTTGAAGGCTTCCGGCATCGCCGCTTCCATCGAGGCCTTGTCGGAGCCGGACTCCTTCCGCGCTTCCTCGGTGATGTCCTGCGGCGTGCGGATGCCCGCGACCACGTCCTCGCCTTGCGCGTTGATCAGGAACTCGCCGTAGAGCTTGCTCTCGCCGGTCGAGGGGTTGCGGGTGAAGGCAACGCCCGTGGCCGAGGTCTCGCCCATGTTGCCGAACACCATGGCCTGCACGTTGACCGCGGTGCCCCAGGATTCCGGAATGTCGTGCAGCTTGCGGTAGGTCACCGCGCGCGCGTTCATCCAGGATGAGAAGACCGCGCCGATCGCGCCCCAGAGCTGGTCGTGCGGATCCTGCGGGAATTCCTTGCCGGTCTCGCGTGCGACCGCGTCCTTGTACTTGCCGACCAGCTCGACCCAGTCCTCGGCGGACAGATCGGTGTCGAGCGTGTAGCCCTGGCTGTCCTTGAAGGTGTCGAGGATCTCCTCGAAGTGATGATGCTCGAAGCCGAGCACCACGTCGGAATACATCGTGATGAAGCGGCGATAGCTGTCATAGGCGAAACGGCGGTCGCCCGACAGCTCGGCCAGCGCTTCCACGGTCTGGTCGTTGAGGCCGAGATTGAGCACGGTGTCCATCATGCCCGGCATCGAGGCGCGCGCGCCGGAGCGCACCGAGACGAGCAGCGGGTTCCTGGTGTCGCCGAACACCTTGCCGGTCAACTTGCCGACATAGTCGAGCGCCTTCTCAACCTGCGGCTTCAGTTCCTTCGGGTAGGTCTTGTCGTGCTCGTAGAAATAGGTGCAGACCGAGGTCGGGATGGTGAAGCCCGGAGGCACCGGCAGGCCGAGATTGGCCATCTCGGCGAGGTTGGCGCCCTTGCCGCCGAGCAGGTCGCGCATTTCCGTCCGGCCCTCGGCCTTGCCGTCACCGAACGTGTAGACCCATTTGCCGGCCTTCGCCGCTGCCGGCGCCGCCTTGGCAGGCACAACCTTCTTCGGCGCAGGCTTCGCGGCAACCTTCGGCGAAGCCGCCTTGGTCATTGCCTTTGCCACCGGCTTTGCAGTGGGTTTGGCGACCGGCTTCGGCGCGCTCTTGGCCAGCGCCTTGCGGGCCGCCGGCGCGGCCTTCGCCTTGGCGGAGGGCTTTGATTTCGCTGCAGTTTTAGAAGGCTTCGAGGCGGCTTTGGCCATAGCTTGCACACAACCTGCGAGAGGAATGGGAAATCGCGGGCCTTACACCACTTTGGGCGGGCCCGCGCAAGACGGACAGTTCCGAAAAGTGAACGCCTAGAAGCGGAGCCACTTCAGGAGCCCGAGCCCGATCGCGCCGTTGACGATGAGGAAGATCGCGACGATGAGGTTGAGAAGCCGCGGCATGATCAGGATGAGCACGCCCGCAATCAACGACAGGATCGGCGAAATGTGGGCGACGGTGATGTGCATGAACTATCTTTCTGTGAGGTGAGGCGAATCGCGCGCGGATCATAACCGGATGGGTTCCGGGAGTAGAGATGCGCAAGGGCTGCTGCGAGTTCCGGCCTCACGAAAACTGCCCGAAATTGCCGCGAATGCGGCATGCCTTTTGCCGGAACATTGGCTTGAGGCACGCATTGGCAACCGGTCGCGCCGCTCGCGCGCCCGCAGAATCACGTCGAAGGAGTTGTCCATGCGGAACAGGATTTTTGCTCTCGCAGCGCTAGCGGCCGCAACCGGCGCGCCCCTTGCGGCGCAGGCGCAAAGCGATGTCACGATTGGACGCGCGCCCGCCATGGTCGACGGCGCGCCGACGATTGCCGTCGAACAACGGCCCGCCTTCCGCGAATATGTCGTTGAACAACGTGTGCCGCCCTTCCGCATTCCGGATCGCGTGGTGGTCGGCACCACCTTACCCGAGGCAGGCGTCACCTATTATGACGTGCCGCAACGTTTCGGCGCCACGACCTATCGCTACACCGTCGTGAACGGCGAAACCGTGCTGGTCGAGCCGCGCTCGCGCCGCATCGTCGAGGTGCTGGACTAAAGACGCAGCCGCTCCATTCGATGTCCGGCGCGTCACATCAGGCTGGCGCGAGCAGTGTTAAATCGGACATCAGGCCCCGCCCGGTCCTCCCCCCGCCGGGCGGGGCTTCTTTGGGCAAGCCACATCAGCAGCCGTCATTCCGGGACACGCCGGAGGCGTGGGCTATGGTGCGCAATTGCGCACCTGAGAATCCATACTCACGATCGTGGTTATGGATTCCGGGCTCGCGCTACGCGCGCCCCGGAATGACAGCGGTGTTTGCCGCAAACCGCGCCTCAATCCTGGATCTTCGAGAAGTCCGCTACCGCGCGCGTGGCGCTGCGGATCTCGTTGAGGAGCTTCAGGCGGTTCTCGCGTACCTTGGGATCGTCGTCATTGACGCGCACCTTGTCGAAGAAGGCATCGACCGGCGGACGCAGCTTTGCCATCGCACTCATCGCGGCGGCGAAGTCTTCCTTGGCCACCGCAGCGCTGGCTTCCGCCTTGACCTCACCGATCGCCTTGGCCAGCGCCTTCTCCTCAGCGAGGCTGTAGAGCGCAGCATCCGGCGCGCCGTCGAAGCTGCGCTTGTCCTTCTTCTCCTCGATGCTGAGGATGTTGCTGGCGCGCTTGGTGCCGGCGAGCAGGTTCTTGCCGTCGTCAGAGTCGAGGAATTTTCCGAGCGCCTCGACGCGGCGGACGATCATCAGGAGATCGTCCTGGCCGCCGAGCGCGAACACGGCATCGACGAGATCGTGGCGCGCGCCCTGCTCGCGGAGTTGGACCTTGAGGCGATCGGCGAAGAAGGCGAGCAGATCGCTCGGAAGCTTCGAGGCATCGGCCGGCTTCACCGACAAGCCGGCGAGCGCTGATCCCGCCACCTTTATGAGCGACAGACGCAGCGCGTTCTCGGCGATCAGCCTGATCACGCCCAGCGCCGCACGACGCAGCGCATAGGGGTCCTTGCTGCCCGTCGGCTTCTCGTCGATCGCCCAGAACCCAACCAGGGTATCGATCTTGTCCGCGAGCGCCACCACGACGCTGACCGGATCGGTCGGAACGCGATCAGCAGGCCCTTGCGGCTTGTAGTGCTCCTCGCAGGCCGCGGCGACGGAGGCGTCTTCGCCCTGAGCCAGCGCATAGTATTTGCCCATCAGGCCCTGCACTTCCGGGAATTCGCCGACGACTTCCGTCAGCAGATCTGCCTTTGCCAGATGCGCCGCGCGCGTCGCCTTGGCGACATCGGCGCCGACCAGCGGCGCGATCTCGGCGGCCAGGCGCTCGATGCGCATGATGCGTTCCGCCTGCGTCCCGAGCTTCTCGTGAAACACGATCTGATCGAACTTCGGCAGCCGGCCCTCGAGCTTCATCTTCAGGTCCGTCTCGTAGAAGAACTTCGCATCCGACAGCCGGGCGCGAATGACGCGCTCGTTGCCGGCGATGATGGTCGCACCACCATCGGTCGCCTCGATATTGGCGACCAGGATGAACTTGCTCGCGAGCTTGCCCGTCTTGGGGTCGCGCACCACGAAACACTTCTGGTTGTTGCGGATGGTGGCGCGGATGACTTCGTCGGGAGTCTTCAAGAATTCCGGCTCGAACGAGCCCATCAGCACGACCGGCCATTCGACGAGGCCGGCGACCTCGTCGAGCAGGTTCTGGTCCTCGACCAGCTCAAAACCTTGCGCGAAGGCCAGCTGCTTGGCGTCGGTGAGGATGGCGTCCTTGCGGCGCTCGGGGTCGAGCACGACTTTTGCTGCAAGAAGCTTAGCCTCGTAGTCCTCGAAGCGGCGCACGGAGATCGGCGCCGGCGCAAGGAAGCGATGACCGTAAGTGGTCTGGCCGCTCTCGATGCCGTCGACCTCGAACTTCACGACATCGGGCTCTTCGGTCTCGGGTCCGAAGGTCGCGGTGATCGCGTGCAGCGGACGCACCCAGTTCAGCGACCCCGGCTTGCCGGAACGCGCGCCCCAGCGCATCGATTTCGGCCAGGGGAAGGTGCGGATGATGACAGGCAGGATCTCGGCGAGCACGTCGATCGCGTCGCGGCCGGGCTTCTCGATCAAGCCGATGTAGAAATCACCCTTGGGGTCGCGCTGGATTTTGGCTTCGTCCAACGACTTCAAACCGGTTGCCTTGAGGAAGCCCTGCACGGCCGCATCGGGCGCGCCGACCTTGGGTCCGCGGCGCTCGGTCTTCAGATCAGGCTGGCGCGCAGGGATGCCGTGCACGGTGAGCGCAAGGCGGCGCGGCGTCGCGAAGGCCTTTGCGCCCTCATAGACCAGGCCTTCGGCAACCAGCTTGTCGGTGACCATGCGGCGCAGATCGTCCGCCGCCTTCGCCTGCATGCGCGCGGGAATTTCTTCGGAAAACAGTTCAAGCAAAAGATCGGGCATCAGGCCGCTCCGCCCGCTTCAGTGTGGATCCAGGCCTCGCCACAAGCTTTTGCGAGCTCGCGCACGCGCAGAATGTAGCTCTGCCGTTCGGTCACGGAGATCACGCCGCGGGCATCGAGCAGGTTGAAGACGTGGCTCGCCTTGATGCACTGGTCGTAGGCAGGCAGCGCCATCAGATGCTGTTTCCGGTTGCCGCCGTCGCGCCAGCCGGCGTCGAGATATTTTTTGCAGGCAGCTTCCGCCATCTTGAACTGCTCGAACAGCATCGCGGTGTCGGCATATTCGAAATTGTGCCGCGAATATTCCTGCTCGGCCTGCAGGAACACGTCGCCATAGGTGACCTTCTGGTCACCGTCGCGTCCATTGAAATTGAGGTCGTAGACGCGGTCGACGCCCTGCACATACATCGCGAGGCGCTCGAGCCCGTAGGTGAGCTCGCCCGCGACCGGGGCGCATTCGAAGCCGGCGACCTGCTGAAAGTAAGTGAACTGGCTGACCTCCATGCCGTCGCACCAGCACTCCCAACCGAGGCCCCAGGCGCCCAGCGTCGGACTCTCCCAATCGTCCTCGACGAAGCGGATGTCGTGCACGGCGGAATCGATGCCGATCGCGGCGAGCGACTTCAGGTACAGCTCCTGAAGGTTCGGCGGCGACGGCTTCATGATCACCTGGAACTGGTAATAGTGCTGCATCCGGTTCGGGTTCTCGCCGTAACGGCCGTCCTTGGGCCGGCGCGAGGGCTGCACATAGGCCGCGTTCCACGGCTTTGGCCCAAGCGCGCGGAGCGTGGTCGCCGGATGGAAGGTGCCCGCGCCCATTTCCATGTCGTAGGGCTGCAGGATCACGCAGCCCTGCTCGGCCCAGAACCGCTGGAGCGCGAGGATGAAGCCCTGGAACGAGCGTTCCGGGCGCATATGGGCGGGCAATGAGGCGTCCATCGTCAGATCGGGCTCTCGCGGGGGGTTTTGAATAGCGCGGGACCGTATCGACGGCGGGGATGGGAATCAAGGCGAAGGGGCCGGATTCGGGCGTCATTCCGGGGCGCCCGCAGGGCGAGCCCGGAATCCATTGCGCCGCTCACTCCGTGGTTCGGATGGATTCCGGGTTCTCGCTTCGCGAGCCCCGGAATGACGAACGCGTGGAGGTGTGCCCTAACCCGGCCGGTAAGCTCCGGTCACGGGGTCACGCTTCAGCGTCTGGATATCCCCCATGCGGGCGGCCTCGGTGACGCGCGACAGGCGCATCTCCTCCAGCTCCTGGTTGATCCGGATGGCGGTCTTGTAGGCCCAGCGGACCACGGCAAGCCCGCCCAGGACGCCCGCGAAAGCGACGAACGGCGGCATCGGTCGATCCTCGTCTATGCTCAGCCCCCACACGCATTGTTGCGCAGATGGACCTGCGCCGCAATCGGCGCCGCCCGGGCGAAATGGCGCGGGAGCGCGAGACCTAGAACCCGAATTTCGCCCAAATCGCCCGCGTCTCGACCGCCGAGATCAGCTCGTCCGGCAGCCCGGCCATTGATTCCAGGGCCGAAAGCTGCCCCGCGCCGGGCGATTTCCGGCCCAAAAGGCCGGAGAGCAGCCCGGTCGGCTGCGCAATCACGGGGGTGAGAACCTTCTCACCATAACGGGCACGAAGAGTTGAGCGGAGATCGCCGATGCTGTCGGCGAGCCCCAGCGCGATCGCGCTGTCCCCTGCCCAGTATTCGCCCGTGAACAGCGTGTCGTCCGCTCCCTTCAGCCGGGCGCCGCGGCTTTCCTTGACCAGCGCGATGAAGATCTGGTGGATCTCGCGCTGGATCGCCTTCAGCCTCATGACGTCGTCAGGGTTTTCCGGAAGAAACGGGTCGAGCATCGCCTTGTGCTCGCCCGAGGTGTAGAGGCGCCGCTCGATGCCGAGCCGCCTGATCGCCTCCTGAAAGCCGAAACTGCCGCCGACCACGCCGATCGAGCCGAGGATCGAGGAGGGATCGCAGATGATCTCGTCACCCGCGCAGGCGATCATGTAACCACCGGAGGCCGCAACGTCCTCGACGAACACGAGCACCGGCAGCTTCTTTTCCGCGGCGAGCTGCTTGATGCGCAAGTAGATCTGGCGCGACTGCACCGGCGAACCGCCTGGCGAGTTGATCACCAGCGCCACGGCCTTGGCGTGCCGATAGGAAAACGCGCGCTCGAGCACCCGCGCGACGCCGGCAAGCGTCAGGCCCGGACGCAGCGGCGTCACCGCACCGATCACACCGGACAGCCGCACCACCGGCACGACCGCCGTGCCGGGACGAAAGCGCGCCGGCAGATATTGCATGAGCTTGTCGGCCAGGCCGGAACTCTCACGATCGTTCAATTGTTCGGCCATGGCCTTACCTCTGATTAACCATTTCTTATCACGCGAGTGTCATTGAAAGTGCCAGGAACGTGTTTTGCAGAATCCGCGTTGGGAAGCTGCAATAAGCAGCGGAAGGAAACGCCATGAAGATCTATCTGCTGTTGCTGCTGATCGGTGCGCTTTTTACGGCGCTTCACTTTACGTCGCCGCAAGAGCAGCAGACGGAATCGCTTCCGCAATAAGCGGTCACGGCCTCGCCAGCGGCAACGCCGCCCTCCCCTCCAGAATATCCTTCACCTCTTTCTTCGGCACGTTTGACTCCTCGTTGAGCATGAGGCCCGGCAGCAATTGCGTCGGTGCCCGGCCGCCTTTGACTGCGCGCACCAGCACCCGGATGGCAGGCTTTCCCGCTTCGCCATGAACCGGCAGGATCGCGAGGCTGCCGAAGCCGCGTGACAGCGCTGCCACGACGTCGCCAATTCCGTCCGCGCGCCAGATCAGGGTCAGCACGCCGCTCGATCGGAGAATGCGCCGGGCTGCATGCACCCACGCATGCAGTGTCTCCTCCCTCGCCACATGCGCGGTGTGGCGCGCCTGATCCGGCGAGCCGCGATGGCGTGCGGGGTCGTTGAAGGGCGGGTTCATCAATACGGCGTCGGAACCGTCGGGCAGAAGTCCGTTCGCTGCAAACGCCTGCGCGTCGGCGGTGACGTCGAGCACGATGACCTCGGCAGGAATCGCGTTCGCGGCGGCGTTGGCCCGCGCGAGCTGCGCCAGTTCCGGATCGATCTCGACCAGGCTGAGCCTGATCCCCGCGACGCGCCGCGCCAGCGCAAGGCCCGCCGTGCCGACGCCGGCGCCAAGCTCGACCACGCGGTCACCCGCCTTAGCGTCGGTCGCTGCTGCCAGCAGGATGGCGTCGTGCCCGGCGCGGTGGCCTGACCGCTTCTGCATCAAGCGCAACTGCCCGCCGAGAAACGCGTCCTCGGTAATATCAGCGGCCTCAATCATCGCCGCGCAGTTCGTGGCTGAGGCCTGCCTCGGTGAGGAGCGCCCTGGCTTCCTCGGCGTCGTCCTCATGAACCAGGATCCGCCGCGGCAGAATGCCGAGAGACCCCTCGATGATGCTCATGTTCTGGTCCAGCACCAGATGATGGATGTTGGCGCCGTCGAGCAGCGCGCCAATCGCCGACACCAGCACCATATCGTTGGTCCGAACCAGTTCACGCAAAACGGAGGTCTCCTGCCTGAAAGTGGCTAACGCGGCAAATGTCAATGGTTCCGCGGCCCTTGCCGCATCCGCCGCCAGTTTCTATTGTATTTCCATCAGAATAGCCCTTCCGGGGCAAATATTGGAGACCGGCGTGGCCGTCATCGTACCTTTCGAAACCCCCGGCGCGTCGATCGAAGAGCTGGTTGCCCTTGTCGCTCCCGATATGGAGCGCGTCAATGCCACGATCCTGTCGCGGACGGGCTCCGACGTGACCATGATCCCTGAAGTGGCCAACCACTTGATCTCCTCGGGCGGCAAGCGCCTGCGCCCGATGCTGACGCTCGCCATGGCCAACCTCGCCGGCTACACCGGTGACGGCCACATCAAGTTAGCTGCCAGCGTCGAGTTCATGCACACCGCCACCCTGCTCCACGACGACGTGGTCGACGAGAGCGAGATGCGCCGCGGCAAGCTGTCGGCGCGCATGCTCTGGGGCAACGAGGCAAGCGTGCTGGTCGGCGACTTCCTGCTCGGCCAGGCCTTCCGCATGATGGTCGAGGTCGGCTCGCTGCGCGCGCTCGACATCCTCTCCGCGGCGGCCGCCACCATCGCCGAGGGCGAGGTGATGCAGCTCGCCGCCGCCAAGAACACCGCGACCACCGAGGACGAATATCTCGCCGTGATCCGCGGCAAGACCGCCGAATTGTTCGCCGCCGCCTGCGAGGTCGGCCCCGTGATCGCGAACCGCCCGAAGGCGGAGCAGACTGCCTGCCGCTCGGTCGGCATGAATCTCGGCATCGCCTTCCAGCTCGTCGACGACGTGCTCGACTACGGCGGCAAGAGCGCCAAGCTCGGCAAGAACACCGGCGACGATTTCCGCGAAGGCAAGATCACGCTGCCCGTCGTGCTCGCCTTCCGCCGCGGCAACGACACCGAGCGCGCCTTCTGGATCCGGGCGCTCGAGCGCGGCGAGATCGGCGATTCCGATCTCGATCACGCCATCGGCCTGATGAACAAGCACCGCGCGCTCGAGGACACGCTGATCCGCGCCCAGCACTACGGCGCCATGGCCGTGGATGCGCTGGCGCTGTTCCCGCCCTCGCCGATGAAGAGCGCGCTGGAGCAGGTCGTGGCGTTCTGCTTGGCAAGATCGCATTAGGCGACTGACGCTCACGCTTTGCGCGCTCCCCGCACCCGTCATTGCGAGCGTAGCGAAGCAATCCAGAATCCCGCCGCGGAAACAGTCTGGATTGCCTCGCTGCGCTCGCAATGACGGAGTACGCCGCGACGGCACCGCTCGCTCTCGTGTCCCGGACACGCTGCAGCGTGAAACGCTGCTGCGCAGAGCCGGGACCCATGCGACATCCGCAATCATGATCAATATGGGCCCCGGTTCTGCAGCGCACCGCTAAGAGGCGCTGCGCTGCGTCCGGGGCACGAGAGCGCGCTTCATCTCACCAGCAGAACCCAGCCGCACTCGCTCCACATGCCTCCCCGCTCAGTCACTTGCATTTTGCAAGTTACTGACCTACCTTGCCCGCCATGCAGCCCAAATCCCCTTCCATCCTGGAATGCCCGGTCGGCCGCGCGGTGGAGACGGTCGGCGAATGGTGGAGCATCCTAATTCTGCGCGATGCGTTTCAGGGTGCGACGAGGTTCGACGAGTTCTCGCAAAGCCTCGGCATTGCGCCGAACATCCTGTCGCGGCGGCTCTCGCATCTCACCGAAAGCGGCATGTTCGTGCGTCGCCGCTATCAGGAGCGCCCGCCGCGCTACGAATATGTGCTGACGGACAAGGCGCGGGATTTCTTCCCGGTGATCGCTACGCTGCTCGCCTGGGGCAACAAGCATCTGGCGCCGAAAGGCGAATCCATCCTGCTGGCGAACCGGAGCGACGTCCGCCCGCTCGAGCCGATTGTGGTCGATGCCGCCGACAAACGCCCGATCACGCTGGCCAATGCGGTCGTCATCGCAGGTCCCCGCGCCAGCCGCGGCATGCGCGCACGGCTCGCTTCGCTCAAGGCCATGAACCCGGCCGTCGCGCCGGCTGGAGACTGACATGCGTCGTATCGTCGTGACGGGAATGGGCGCGGTGTCGCCGCTTGGCTGCGGCGTCGAATTGACGTGGCGGCGGCTGCTCGCCGGGCAAAGCGGGCTGCGCCCGTTGCCGGAATGGGCAGAGGCGCTGCCGGCGCGCATCGCAGGTCTCGTGCCCGACAAGGCCGATGATGCCGAAGGCGGTTTTGATCCGGCGCAGGCTGCCGCGCCCAAGGATCAGCGCAAGATGGACCGCTTCATCCTGTTCGCGCTGCTCGCGACGGCAGAAGCCGTCGCGCAAGCCAAATGGACACCGCAGGATGCTGGCGCGCTCGAGCGCACCGCGACGATCATCGCCTCTGGCGTCGGCGGCTTTCCCGCCATGGCGGAGGCGGTGCGCATCACCGCGCAACGCGGCGCGCGCCGGCTGTCGCCGTTCACGATCCCCTCGTTCCTCGCCAATCTCGCCGCCGGCCACGTCTCGATCAAGTACGGCTACAAGGGCGCGCTGGGCGCGCCGGTCACGGCCTGCGCCGCCGGCGTGCAGGCGATCGGCGATGCCGCGCGCATGATCCGATCAGGCGAAGCTGACGTTGCGATCTGCGGCGGCGCGGAGGCCTGCATCGATATCGTCAGCCTCGGCGGCTTTGCGGCCGCGCGCGCGCTGTCGAGCGGCTTCAACGACGAGCCCGCGCGCGCCTCGCGTCCGTTCGATCGCAACCGCGACGGTTTCGTGATGGGCGAAGGCGCCGGCATCCTGGTGATCGAGGCGCTGGAGCATGCGCAGGCGCGCGGCGCGACGCCGATCGCCGAGATTGTCGGCTACGGCACGACCGCGGACGCCTATCACATGACCTCGGGGCCGCCGGATGGCGATGGTGCCCGCCGCGCCATGGAGATCGCGCTTCGGCAGGCCAAGCTTGCGCCCGCGGATGTGCAGCACCTGAACGCGCACGCGACCTCGACACCGGCCGGCGACGAAAGCGAGCTAGGCGCCATCGGCGCGCTGTTCGGCCGCAACTGCGGCATTGCCGTGAGCGCGACCAAATCGGCCACGGGTCACCTGCTCGGCGCCGCCGGCGGGCTGGAAGCGGTTTTCACCGTGCTCGCGTTGCGCGACCAGATCGCGCCGCCCACGCTCAATCTCGAAAACCCCGATGCGGGCGCTGAAGGCATCGATATTGTCGCAGGTAGCGCGCGGCCGATGCCGATGCAGCATGCCATCTCCAACGGGTTCGGCTTCGGCGGGGTCAATGCCAGCGTGATCTTGCGCCGGCTGGGCTAAGCAAGAGGTCTTGCAATCGCCGCCGGCTTCGCTACGAAAACGGCATGATCGAAACGAATTTCTGGCTGTTCCTGGCCGCAGCTCTTCTCATTGCCGCCGTTCCCGGCCCTGGCATTTTTTACGTCGCGGCGCGAACCTTGTCGGAGGGGCGTGGCAGCGGCTTCGCCTCGACCGCGGGCACGGCGCTGGGCGGACTGGTTCATGTGGTCGCGGGCAGCCTCGGCATCTCCGCCATCATCCTGGCCAGCGCGGAGTTGTTTGCCGCCGTGAAATTCGTCGGCGCGCTCTATCTGGTCTGGCTCGGCATCAAGACGTTTCGCAGCGCCGGCAACAACCTGTCGCTCGGGAGCGAGCCGATCGGCGACAAGCGCGCGTTTCACGACGGCGTGCTGGTCGAAGCGCTCAATCCGAAGACCGCGGCATTCTTCCTCGCCTTCATTCCACAGTTTCTC
This sequence comes from Bradyrhizobium sp. IC3195, assembly GCF_020193585.1. Taxonomy (NCBI): domain Bacteria; kingdom Pseudomonadati; phylum Pseudomonadota; class Alphaproteobacteria; order Hyphomicrobiales; family Nitrobacteraceae; genus Bradyrhizobium; species Bradyrhizobium sp. IC3195. The sequence continues at coordinate 31,881 of NZ_JADYVG010000018.1, forward strand.
GATCCGTCGGACTCGAACCCGACGCTGCAATTCATCCTGCTCGGTGCGATCTCCGTGGCCCTGAACACGCTCGCCGATGTCGTGGTGGTGCTGATGGCCTCCGCGACGCGCGCGCAGCTGACCGGACGGCCGCTTCTGATGCGTCGCCTCACGCAGGGCTCCGGCGTCTTCATCGCGGGCCTCGGCCTCTCGCTCGCCCTGGCGCGGCGGCCGGCCAATGGCTAGCGCCCCGCAAAGCCGCTTCTATGAATCGCACGGCCTGCGGCTGCACTACGCCGACTGGGGCAACGAGGGCGCACCCACCGCCATCCTGGTGCACGGCGGCCGCGATCATTGCCGCAGCTGGGATCACATCGCGCGCTCGCTGCAACCGCATTTTCGCGTCGTTGCGCCCGATCTCCGTGGTCACGGCGATTCCGACTGGACGAAAGGCGGCAGCTACGCACTCACCGAATATGTCTACGATGTCGCGCAGCTGGTTCGCACCTTAGCCACGCCTCAGGTCACTCTCATCGGCCATTCGATGGGGGGCATGGTGAGCCTGATCTTTTCGGGCGCATTCCCCGAACAGGTCACGAGGCTCGTCGTCCTCGACGGCGTGACCATGTTGCCGGACACACCGAAGCCGCCGGCGCATGAGCGCATCGGCAGATGGGTCGGCCAGCTCGACAAGCTCCAAGACCGCACCCCGCGCCGCTATCCGAGCCTCGAGGACGCGGCCGCGCAGATGGTGCTTCACAACAAGCGCCTGTCACGGGACCTCGCGCTGCATCTCGCCAGGCATGGCGCGCGGCAGAACGAGGACGGCAGCTACAGCTGGAAATTCGATCCCTATCAGCGCGCCTCCGCGCCACATCGGCTCTGGCCCGACGATCACATCGAGCTGTGGTCGCGGATCACGTGCCCGACGCTGCTGCTCAATGCCGGCGAAAGCTTTCTAGCGGGCGCTCGCTCCGCCGGCCTGGAGCGATACTTCCAGAACGCGCGCGTTAAGACTATTGCCGGGGCGGGACACTGGCTGCAGCACGACAAGCCGCAGGAGGTGTTGGGTGAGATCCGGCGGTTTCTCGAGCTCAACGAGGACGAAGGCTAGCTCAACGTGCCCGCATGCACCCACCAGCCGGGGTGATCGCGCCGGATCGTTTCGGCCGCGGCATGTGCCTCCTCAGATGCGCCGTAGATCGCAAAGCACGTCGCGCCCGAGCCGGACATGCGGGCGAGCTTGACGCCGGCGGAATCGCGCAAGGCGTCCAGCACCTCGCCGATCACAGGCTCGATCCGCAGCGCGGGCGCTTCGAGATCGTTGGCGACGGTCTCGAGAACCTCGACCCAATCGGAAATCGAGGCGCCTTCGCCGGGCCAGGCCGGTGCGCGGATGACGTCGGTGACGCCGACCAGGAGCTCGCCGTTGCGCAGGCCCAGCGCCTGGAACACGTCCTTGGTGGCAACAGGCATGCGCGGATTGACCATGACGCAAGGCATGCTCGGCAGCGCGAGCGGCAGCAGCTGCTCGCCGACGCCGGTCATGTCGCAGGCGCGCGAGAGGAGGCACACCGGCACGTCGGCGCCGGTCGCGAGCGCGACCTTCTGAATGCGGGGATCATCGAGCGACAAATCGTTGAGACGCGCCAGGAGCCGCAGCGCGGCCGCGGCATCCGCCGAGCCGCCGCCGATCCCGGCTGCAACGGGGAGCACCTTGTCGAGCGCGAAGGCGCCAAGCTGCAGGCCAGGGATCGCCTCGGCAAGGAGCTTGGCGGCCTTGAGCACGAGATTGTCGGCTGTGTCGCCGCAGGCGGCAGCCAGCGGCCCAGTCGTGGTGAGCTTCAGCTCCCCGCCGGGCTCCAAGGTGAGCCGGTCGGCGCAGTCGGCAAACGCGACCACGCTTTCGAGATCATGATAACCATCGGCACGACGGCCGACGACGCGAAGGCTCAAATTGACCTTCGCCCGTCCCTCTTCAATCAACGCCGACATTGGCGATCAGCCCCCAAGACTCACTTGTTTGCGCATGATCTGATCGGAAAACCGCTCCACACTTTTCCGGATCATGCGCCTAGCTTAGCCGCCCTTGCCGTCGTCCTTCTTCTTTTCGGCCTGCGCCGCAGAAGAGTTCGAATTGTCGTCGGGAAGGCCGTTGGCGATCTTGGCCTCGATCTTCGGCAGCTCTTCCGGCTCGGGCTTGAGATCGCGCGCATGCGACCACTGGAATTTTGCCTCCAGCGTGCGGCCGACGCGCCAATAGGCGTCGCCGAGGTGGTCGTTGATGGTCGGATCCTCGGGCTTGAGATCGATCGCGCGCTCGAGGTTCTTCACTGCCTCCTCGAAATTGCCGATGCGGTAATAGGCCCAGCCGAGGGAATCGACGATGTAGCCGTCGTCGGGACGCTGCTCGACGGCCCGCTTGATCATCTTCATGCCTTCGTCGAGATTCACGCCCTGGTCGATCCAGGAATAGCCGAGATAGTTGAGGACGTGCGGCTGATCGGGCTGCAGCTCCAGCGCCTTCTTCATGTCGGCCTCGGCCTTGGCCCATTGCTTGGAGCGCTCCTGGCAGATGCCGCGATAATAGTACCAGACGCTGTTGGCCTTGTCGTTGCCGGGCGGCAGCACCTCGATGCCTCGTGAATAGGTCGCGCCGCAATCGCCGAACCGCTTGCGGCCGCGCTCGATGTTGCCGAGCGCCATGATGGCTTCGAGGTCCTTGGGATCCTCCGAGGTGACGCCCTTGAGGATCTTGATCGCCTCGTCGGTGCGGTCGGCGGAATCGAGATCGATGGCGAGCTGAATTTGCGCGTTACGCTTGAGCGGCGAGTTGGCGGGCACGCGCTCGTAGACCTTGATCGCCATCTTCGGCCGCTTGACTGATTCGTAGAGATCGGCGAGCGACAGCAGTGCCAGCGGATGCGTCGGCTGCAGGTAGAGCGAGAGCTGGAGATAGACCAGCGCCAGATCCTCGCCACCGCGGCGGGTCAGCGTCGCGCCGATGCCGTAGAGCGCTTCGGCGGCGCCGGCCTGCGCGGAATCGACCAGCGGCGGCATCTTCTTGCCGGCCTTGGTCTCGCGCAGGCCTTCCTGGATCAGCGGATGGCGCGCGAGCTTCTTGTCGAAGGCCTGATAGATGTTGGTAGCCGCGGCGGAATCCTTGTTGCGCGACAGCCAGCGCGCATAGGCCTCGGTCACGCGCAGCATGGAATCGTCGAGCTTGTAGGCGCGCTCGAAGCGCGTGCCGGCGTCCTTCTCCTTGCCGGAGAGCTCCAGGATCATGCCGGTGTGGAGATCCTTGAACAGCGGATACCATTCCGGACCTGTCAGCTTGTCGATGGTGGCGACACCACCCTTGGCATCGCCCGCACCATAGGCGGCCCAGCCCGACAGCAGCGTGGCGACGAGATCGGTGATCGGACCACGGATCGACTGGTTGATGTTGGTCTGCGCCGCGACGTACTTCTTCAGCTTGAGATCGTGCACGCCGACGACGAGACGGGCGACGCGGTTGGTCTTGTCGATGGTGAGGATGCGCTCGGCGAGCTTGACCGCCTCCTCGATGTCGCCGTCGGCGACCGACGAGATGAAGGCACGGTCGAGCAGCTCGTTGTTCTTGGGATCGGTGCGGAGCGCCGAACGGTAGAATGCGGCGGCCGAGGTCGCGTCGCGCTCAACGCTAGCATGGCGGGCGGCGAGATAGCTGCCGGCGCCGGTGAGCGACTTCAGATCGTTTCGCGTCGGAAATTGCGCCGCCGTGTTTTCCGGATGATCCGGCGTCTGCGCCAGGACCGCGCCGGGGACCGTCGCGATCGCGGTGCCCATGAGGGCGATGGCGGCAGCAGTCCAGCGGTTGAAACGATTTGAAAACATCGGGGCTCGCCTTGAGTTGGGTGGTGCCTGGGTTTGCAGCAGAAGACCGTATCGCAAGCGAACGCGGCCGGTGACATCCGGGCCCGGAACCGTCAGGCCGACAATGCCGCTTTTGGCGCTTCGCCGCAAGGATTCGGACCCGGGAAGATCCCCTCCGCACGCCCAAACCGGCCCATTGAAACCGCGCCAGCGCCCCAAGACGCCGCCACTATGGCCTTATCGTGGCCGCGGCGGGTCGCCGCAGCCCCGTCCTCACGGGAACGTGCGCCTGGTCACCTGCGATGTCCTCACATCGCCTCGTAGTTCGGGCCGCCGCCGCCCTCCGGGGGAACCCAAGTGATGTTGCCGTTGGGATCCTTCACGTCACAGGTCTTGCAGTGAACGCAGTTCTGGGCGTTGATCTGGAAGCGCGGGCCGGAGCCCTCCTCGATCCATTCATAGACGCCAGCCGGGCAATAGCGGTTCGAGGGGCCGGCATAGACGTCGTGCTCGGAGCTCTTCTGGAGGTTCATGTCGGTGACCTTCAGATGGATCGGCTGGTCCTCCTCGTGATTGGTGTTGGACAAAAACACCGAGGACAGCTTGTCGAACGTGATCTTGCCGTCGGGCTTCGGGTAGTTCCTGGGCGCGTGGCTCTTGGCCGAATCGAGCGTGGCGCGGTCAGGCTTGACGTGCGACTGCGTGCCAAACAGTGAGGCGCCGAATAGCGTATTGCACCACATGTCGAAGCCGCCTAGCGCGACGCCGAGCACGGTGCCGAACTTCGACCACAATGGCTTGACGTTGCGGACCAGGAACAGGTCCTTGCCCACCGATGAGGAACGCCAGGCGTTCTCGTATTCGACGAGCTCGTCATTGGCGCGGTCGGCGGCGAGCGCGGCCGCAACATGTTCGGCAGCCAGCATGCCGGTGCCCATCGCATTGTGCACGCCCTTGATGCGCGGCACGTTGACGAAGCCGGCCGCGCAGCCGATCAGCGCGCCGCCGGGGAAGCTCAGCTTCGGCACCGACTGATAGCCGCCCTCGGTGATGGCGCGCGCGCCGTAGGCGAGCCGCTTGGCGCCTTCGAAGGTGCCGCGGATCGAGGGATGGGTCTTGAAGCGCTGGAATTCGTCGAACGGGGACAGATAGGGATCGTCGTAGTTCAGATGCACGACGAAGCCGACGGCGACGAGATTGTCGTCGTAGTGATAAAGGAACGAGCCGCCACCGGTCTTGAGGTCAAGCGGCCAGCCGAATGAATGCTGGATCAAGCCCTTCTGGTGCTTGGCGGGATCGATCTGCCAGACCTCCTTGAGGCCGATGCCGAACTTCGGCGGCTCGCTCTTGGCGTCGAGCGCGAACTTGTTGATGAGCTGCTTGGTCAGGCTGCCGCGGGCGCCTTCGGCGAACAGCGTGTACTTGCCGAGCAATTCCATGCCGCGGGTGAAGGAATCCTTCGGCTTGCCGTCGCGGCCGATGCCCATGTCGCCGGTGGCGATGCCCTTGACCTTGCCCTCCTCGTCATAGAGCACCTCGGCCGCCGCAAAGCCCGGATAGATCTCGACGCCAAGCGCCTCGGCCTTGCGCGCCAGCCAGCGGCAGACATTGCCGAGCGAGCCGATGTAGCAGTGATGATTGTTCATCAGCGGCGGCATCATGAAATTCGGCAGCTTGATCGCGCCGCCGCCGGTCATCCAGTAGAAGCGGTCGTCCTTGACCTGCGTCTTCAGCGGGCAGTCGGCATCCTCGCGCCAGTCCGGGATCAGCTTGTCGAGGCCCGCGGGATCGATCACGGCGCCCGAGAGGATGTGCGCACCAACCTCGGAGCCCTTCTCCACCACGACGACGTTGAGCTCGGCGTTGAGCTGCTTGAGCCGGATCGCGGCCGACAGACCCGACGGGCCGGCGCCGACGATGACGACGTCGAATTCCATGGATTCGCGCGGGGGAAGTTCTTCGGTGCTCATCTGATCTCAGCCCTTGAGACGGTCCTTGGTCGTTTGCGCCCTCTTGTTTCCGATTTTTCCGGGTAGGACAACCTCGGAATCGCGTTCCGCCGGGATGCAAGGCCGCCCAAGGTGATATAAAAGTCAGACTTTGCCATGATCCCCGAACCCGCACCCACCGTCCGAGAGCTGCTCGCCTTCTATCTGGAGGCCGGTGTCGACTGCACGCTCGCGGAGGAACCGATAGACCGCCTGGCGGAAATCGATGCGCCGCCACCCAGCCCGCGCGCGGCCCCGCCAGCCGAAGCGCCGCGGCCGGTCGCCGCGCCCGCGGTCATGCGCGGCGAAGCCGCGCCTGCACCGGACGTCGCCATCGCCTCGGCACGCGAAGCCGCACGCACCGCGCCGACCCTGGAGGCGCTGCGCGAGCTGATGCAAAATTTCGAGGGCTGCGCGTTGAAGCACACCGCGACGCGACTCGTGTTCGCCGACGGCAACCCGCAGGCGCGCATCATGTTCGTCGGCGAGGCGCCGGGCCGCGACGAGGACATCGAGGGACTGCCCTTCGTCGGGCGCAGCGGCAAGCTGCTCGATCTGATGTTAGGGGCCATCGGCCTCAACCGCACCACCGCCTACATCGCCAACGTCATTCCCTGGCGGCCGCCCGGCAACCGCACGCCGACGCCGCAGGAGACGCAAATCTGTCTGCCCTTCATCCAGCGCCAGATCGAGCTGGTGAACCCGGACGTGCTGGTGACGCTCGGCAATCCCTCGACACAGACGCTGCTCTCGACGCGCGAAGGCATCATGCGCACGCGCGGGCGCTGGTTCGACTACGACACCGGCCAGCGCGTGATCCGCGCGCTGCCGACGTTTCACCCGGCCTATCTCTTGCGCTCGCCGGCCTACAAGCGGCTGGCCTGGCAGGATCTGCGGGCGATCGCGAAGGTGCTGACGGGGGCGTGAGGGGCGGCCGCCCCCTCCCCGTCATTGCGAGCGCAGCGAAGCAATCCAGAATCTTTCCGGAGAGGGACTCTGGATTGCTTCGTCGCAAGGGCTCCTCGCAATGACGCCGGGGAGAGCACGCCCGCAGCTCACGTCCCCTTCGGCCGCACGATGGCCCAGCCGATGCGCAACAGCTGCTGGCGGCCGGTCACCAGCCATTCGAAGGCGCGCGGGACTTCCGGCACGATGCCGGGAAAGCGCTTGAGGATCTCCGGCGGCGGCGTGCCCGCGGTATCGGAGGCGCGCCAGACCACGACGCCGCCGGTCTCGCTGAACTTGGTCTGGCTCATCCACGGCGTCCGCGCGGGGGCGGCGTCGATGAACAAATGCGGCCGGCCGGAATGCAGGGCGATCAGGCTGGCGAGCTGGGTCTCGCCGGCGACGGCGCGCAGGCGATGGTTGGTGCGGCGGGCGAAGCTCTCGTCGAAGAAGTCCGAGATCGCGCGCGCCGGCATCGAGGTCGCAATTTCGCTAGTGCCCATCCAGGGCAGGAACAAGACGCCGAGCACCACGCCGGCGGCGGGCGCGGCAACGGCGGCGGCCCAGACCATGCGGAGCATGCGCGCGCGGCGCATCGCGATGAGATCGCCGGCCGCGACGACCACGGCGAGCCCCGTCATGATCAGCACGACGCCGGGGCCGCCGACGACGGAATCGAGCCCCAGCAGGCCGGAGATCAGCACTGCGCCGAGCGGCAGAGCGAACGCGAAGAAATAGACGAAGTTGCGCGCGAGCGGCTCGACCGGCGGGCGGTAGATGATCGGCGGCTCCTCGCCCTTGCCGGCGAACATTCCGGTGTTGAGAAAGGTCAGCGCCGGGATCGCCGCCGCCCCGAGCACGAGGCCGCCGAGCAGCCAGACCGCATGCAGCGCGCGGTCGTTGAGCTCGGCGACTGGCGGCAAGGCCGGCAGCGTCGGCGTCTCGGCCCGCATCAGAAAGACCGCATAGGGCAGCGCCAGCACGGCGACGACGATTAGCGCGAACAGCGGATCGAGCCCGCGCAGCGTCCGGCGGCCGCCGGCGGTCGTAACCGCGAAGACGACGATCAGCAGCAGCAGGAAGACCGCGGCGGGCGTCGTCAGCAGCAGGAGGCCGGCTTCGATCGACCAGGCGAACCAGGCATTACCGCGGCGCTGGCCGATGATCTGCCAGGAGTGCAGCAGCAAGAGCGCCCAGAGCGGCCGCGCCAGGATCAGCGGGCCGAAGTCCAGCGCCGAGGAGGAGAAGGCCAGCACCGTCATGGTGAGGAGCACGGCAAGCACCGCCTGCTGCGAGCCGACCACGGCACGGGAGAGATGATAGAGCGCGATGAAGGTTGCGATCTCGCAGAGCTGGGCGAGCACATAGACGCCGAGCATGTGGCCGCCGGCGGCGCGATAGGCGATGTCGGCGAGCCAGATGGCAAGCGGCGGGCCGAGATCGGTGCCGACCTGGTATTCCCTGCCGAAGGCCAGAAGGGTCGCGAGAGTGCCGGGCGGGCTGCGGTAGAACACCAGCGCCACGAACAGCCACATCGCAGCCTGCAGCAGCACCGCAATCCAAACGATCAGCCGCGGCCGGGCGCGAATGAGCTCGATGACCAGGGAGGTAAACCGCATGCAACGTCCGAAGGTGCAGCCAACCCGTCCAGCCGGCCCTATTCGCTCACGTCTGTTTTGATAAAGGGCGCCACGGGTTGTGGCAACCGCCGCAGTTCGTCATGCCCGGGCTTGTCCCGGGCATCCACGTTCTTCGTGCCGCTGGTAAGACGTGGGTGGCCGGGTCAAGCCCGGCCATGACGGATGGGAAAGCTGTAGGAGGATCGCTAGAGATTTACGGAAGCGTCGATCTCGACGCTCGCCTCCACCTGCACCTCGACCTCAGTCACCGAGAACAGGTCCTGCACCGGCTCGACGGTCCAGGGCATGTGTTTGGCGCGGGCGGCGGCGACGGGGGCGAAGAAGCTGCGGTGGTGTATGGAGGGGCCGAGGCGATCAAGCGCGTCGAGATGCTCGGGGACGGCATAGCCCTTGTGCTGCTCGAAGCCGTAGCCCGGGCAGTCCTGCGCCAGTGCGCACATCAACCGATCCCGGGTGACCTTGGCGACGATGGAGGCCGCGGCGATCGAAAGCACGATACCGTCGCCGCCGATCACGGCCTCGCAGTCGCATGCGGTGTCGAGCCGGTCGCGGCCGTCGACGAAGACGTGCCTGGGCGCCTCGGGCAGGGCCACCACGGCGCGCTTCAGCGCCCACAGCGAGGCGCGCAGGATGTTGTCGCGGTCGATTCGCGCCGGCGAGGCGACGGCGACCGAGACCTGCGCGGTGGCGCAGATCTTGTCGAACAGCTTTTCGCGCTCCTCGGCGGTCAGGCGCTTGGAATCGTCGATGCCGCGCGGAATGCGGTCGGGATCGAGAATCACAGCGGCGGCCACCACGGGACCTGCGAGCGGGCCGCGGCCGGCCTCGTCACAGCCCGCGACCGGCCAGACGCCGCGCTTGATCAGCGCGCGCTCGCGGCGGAAGCTCGGGGGAGCAACGGCGATGATGCCCTTCTTGCCGGCAGGAACCTTCGCAGCATCGGCCGCAGATATCTTTGCCGCCTTGGCGGGCACAGCCTTCGGCGCAGCCTTTTTCTTCGGCGCGGCTTTGGCTGGGGTCTTGGCGGAGGGGTCCCGAATCATGGCCGGGATCGTGCGCCAGGGGGCTTCGCCAGCGCAACCGGGAACCCACGATATTCCCGTTATTCAGGCCGCCCGCCCTACTCCGCCAGATGCACCCGCCGGTCCTCGCCCACCTCGATGCCGGGTGCGACCACGACTTCCCAGACATGTGCATCGGGATCGGCAAAATAGCCGCAATAGCCGCCGTAATCGGTCGCGTGCGCCGCCTTCAGCAAGGTGGCCCCCTTCTCGACGGCGAATGCCAGCACCTCGTCGACCTCCTCGCGGGTCACGCAATTCCAGGCGAGCGTCATGCCGCGAAAGGTCGTGGGCCTCGGCTGGTCCTCCAAGGACGCGTCCGCGGCGAGCCGATCCCAGTGATAAAGCGCGAGCACCGGACCGCCGGTGTCGTAGAACGCAACCGCCTCGCCGGTCTCCTTCAGCCGGCGCGAGAAACCGAGCGCGTCGTAAAAGGCGATGCTGGCGCGGATGTCGTTCACACCGAGCGTGATGACGGTCAGCCGCGGCATCGGCACAGCGAGTTCCTTGAGCATGCGACACCTCTTGCACGTGTCCGCTCAAAACAGGCTGAGCTGATCACCGTTCCGCTTCGGCCGCGCAAAGTGATCAATGGTCAGCTTGGAGCGCCGCTTGTTGAGGCCGAGTCGCTCGCAGGCGATCTCGAAGCGGCGGCCGATGGTCCAGGCCATCGGTCCGGTGCCCTTCATCCGCTCGCCCCATTTGGCGTCGTAGTCGCGCCCGCCGCGCATGTCTCGGATCAGGGTGAAGACGTGGCGATAGCGGTCCGGATAGTTCGCCATCAGCCATTCGCGGAAGAGATCGCGCACCTCCAGCGGCAGCCGCAGCAGCACATAGGCGGCTTCCTTGACCCCGGCATGGGCGGCGGCATCGAGGATGCGCTCGATCTCGGAATCGTTCAGTGCGGGGATCACGGGCGCGACCATTACCGTGGTGGGAATGCCGGCGTCCGAGAGCTGCTTGAGCGCCTCCAGCCGTTTCGGCGGCGTCGAGGCCCGCGGCTCCATGGTGCGCGCCAGCTTCGGATCGAGCGAGGTGACCGAGATCGCGACCTTGGCGAGCTTGCGCTTGGCCATCCGCTGGAGAATGTCGATGTCGCGCAGCACCAGCGCCGACTTGGTGACGATGCCGACGGGATGCCCTGCGCGCTCCAGCACTTCCAGAATGCCGCGCATGATTTTGCGCTCGCGCTCGATCGGCTGGTAGGGATCGGTGTTGGTGCCGATCGCGATCATCCGCGGCTCGTAGCCGGGAGCCGCAAGCTCCTTCTCGAGCAGCGAAGGCGCCTCGGGCTTCACGAACAGTTTGGACTCGAAGTCGAGCCCCGGCGACAGGCCGAGATAGGCGTGGGTCGGCCGCGCGAAGCAATAGACGCAGCCGTGCTCGCAGCCGCGATAGGGATTGATCGAGCGGTCGAAACCGATGTCGGGGGAATCGTTGCGGGTGATCACCTTGCGTGAGGTGTCGATGGCGACACTCGTCTTGAACGGCGGCAGCTCGTCGAGGCTCTGCCAGCCGTCGTCGAAAGCGACGCGCGCCTCGGCCTCGTAACGGCCGCTGGCGTTGGACTGCGCGCCCCGCCCTCGCCGTCGCGCGCGGTCGATGGCGACGCCAAGCTCGGGGAAATCTGAAGGCGCACCCGCCGGCTCGGAGGGCGCCGTGACCGGCGGGTGCTTGAGAGCATGAGAGGATGCTGGACTCATGCAGCCAAGATAGCACGACATAGGAACAAATCAAGAACACAAACCAAAAACGTGAAAACAACCCCATGCACAGTAGAGCTGCCCAAACTTCGCGCGCCCGCCTTTGACCTCACGCAACACGGCCGTCACGACCATCCCGTTTCATGCCCGACGGATCGATCGCCCCGGAACCGGGTTGGTGACGATCGCGAAGTGAAGGTCGGCAGGAACATGACAATCCAACAAGAAACGGCCGAAGCGAGCAGCGACCTCGATCTGCTCGATCGCTATTGGCGCGCCGCCAACTACCTCTCGGTCGGGCAAATCTACCTGCTCGACAATCCGCTGCTGCGCGAGCCGCTGCGGCCCGAGCACATCAAGCCGCGTCTGCTGGGTCATTGGGGCACGACGCCGGGCCTGAACTTCATCTACGCCCATCTCAACCGCGTCATCCGGGCGCTCGATGTCAGCGTGATCTATGTCTGCGGTCCCGGCCATGGCGGTCCGGGCATGGTCGCCAACACTTATCTCGAAGGCAGCTACAGCGAGATCTATCCCGAGATCGCGCGCGATGCGGATGGATTGCGCAAGCTGTTTCGGCAGTTCTCCTTCCCCGGCGGCATTCCGAGCCATGCGGCACCGGAAACGCCGGGCTCGATCCACGAAGGCGGCGAGCTCGGCTACGCGCTGGTGCACGCCTATGGCGCCGCATTCGACAACCCTGATTTGATCGTCGCCTGCGTGGTCGGCGACGGCGAGGCCGAGACCGGGCCGCTCGCGGCGTCCTGGCACTCCAACAAGTTCCTGAACCCCGCCCATGACGGCGCGGTGCTGCCGATCCTGCATCTCAACGGCTACAAGATTGCCAATCCCACCGTGCTCGGACGGATGCAGGACGCGGAGATCCGCGACCTCTTCCGCGGGTTCGGCCACGAGCCGCTGTTCGTCACGGGCGATGATCCCAAATTGATGCACCAAGCCATGGCCGATGCGCTGGACGTCGCATTCGCCAGCATCCGCTCGATCCAGCAGCATGCCCGCGATGGCCGCACCAGCGTCGAGCGGCCGCGCTGGCCGATGATCGTGCTGCGCAGCCCGAAGGGCTGGACCGGCCCGAAGGAGGTCGACGGCAAGAAGGTCGAGGGCTTCTGGCGCGCGCATCAGGTGCCGGTCGCAGCTTGCCGCGAGAACCCTGATCATCTCAAGGTGCTCGAAGACTGGATGCGCAGCTACGAGCCGGAAAAGCTGTTCGATGGCAACGGCGCGCTCATGGCCGAGCTTCAGGCGCTCGCGCCCGAGGGCGTCAAGCGCATGGGCGCCAATCCGCATGCCAATGGCGGCGTGCTGAAGAAGGAGCTGAAGCTGCCGGACTTTCGCGGCTTCGCGGTCGTGGGGCCGCAGCCCGGCGAGGTCATTGCGGAAGCGACGCGCGAGCTCGGCAAGTTTCTGCGCGATGTCATCCGTCTCAACGAGAAGGAGCGCAACTTCCGCATCATGGGCCCGGACGAGACGGCATCGAACCGGCTCGACGCCGTGTTCGAAGCCACCGAACGCGTCTGGATGGAGCCGACCGAGCCTTACGACGTGCATCTCGCCCAGGACGGCCGCGTCATGGAGGTGCTGAGCGAGCATCTCTGCCAAGGCTGGCTGGAGGGCTACCTGCTCACCGGACGGCACGGCTTCTTTTCCTGCTACGAGGCCTTCATCCACATCGTGGATTCCATGTTCAACCAGCATGCCAAATGGCTGAAGGTGACGCGGGAGCTGCCATGGCGGCGTCCCATCGCCTCGCTCAATTATCTCCTGACCTCGCATGTCTGGCGCCAGGACCATAACGGCTTCAGCCATCAGGACCCCGGTTTCGTCGATCTCGTCGCCAACAAGAAAGCCGACATCGTCCGCATCTACTTCCCGCCGGATGCCAACACGCTGCTCTGGATCGCCGACCACTGCCTGCGCACCTATAACCGCATCAACGTAATCGTCGCCGGCAAGCAGCCGGCGCCGCAATGGCTGTCGATGCAGGACGCGGCGACGCATTGCGATGCCGGCATCGGCATCTGGACCTGGGCGGGCACGGAGGACGGAAAGGGCGAGCCCGACGTCGTCATGGCCTGCGCCGGCGACGTGCCGACGCTGGAGACGCTCGCTGCCGTCGACCTCCTACGCAAGGCGCTGCCGGACTTGAAGATCCGCGTCGTCAACGTCGTCGACCTCATGACGCTGCAGCCGAGGGAGCAGCATCCGCACGGCCTGTCCGACCGCGACTTCGACAGCCTGTTCACGCGCGACAAGCCTGTGATCTTTGCCTATCACGGCTATCCCTATCTCATTCACCGGCTGACCTATAATCGCACCAACCATGCCGGCATGCATGTACGCGGCTTTGCCGAGGAGGGCACCACGACGACGCCCTTCGACATGGTCGTGCTCAACGAACTCGACCGCTACCACCTCGCGATCGAGGCGATCGAACGGGTGCCGGGACTGGCGACCAAGGCCGCTCAGGTGAAGCAGCAATTCCGCGACAGACTGATCGAACACTCCCGTTATGTCCGCGAGCACGGTGAAGACATGCCTGAGATTCGTGACTGGGTCTGGCAAAACAGCGCCGGCGGCAACACGCCGGCCGAGGCCGGCGATTAGCGATGTCGGACACGGTCCTCGTCCTCAACGCGGGATCGTCGAGCATCAAGTTCGGCCTGTTCGATGTCGCGGCGGCCGAGCCTGCCCTGCTCTGCAAGGGCCTGCTCGACGAGCACGAGGCCAAACCCCGGCTGGTGGTGAAGGGCCCCACGGGCGAAGACCTGTTCGAGACAAGCAATCAGGCGCCTGACGGAGCCCGCGGCCATCTGTTCGCGGACGTGCTCACCTTCATTGAGGACCGGTTCGGTGGACGCAGCCTGCGGGCCATCGGCCATCGCATCGTCCACGGCGGGCCGGATTATTCAGGCCCGGAGGTCCTGACAGACGACATCATTGCGAAACTGGAGGCCTTGACGCCGCTGGCGCCGCTGCACCAGCCGCGCTGCCTCGCGCCGGTGCGCACGCTCGCGGCGATCCGGCCCGAGCTGACGCAGATCGCGTGTTTCGACACCGCCTTCCACCACGGCCTCGCGCCGCCGGCGAGCCGCTTCGCCATTCCCCGGCGATTCGAGGCGCGTGGCGTCAGGCGCTACGGCTTTCACGGCCTCTCGTTCGAATATGTCGCGGGACGCCTGGCCGAGATCGCGCCGGAGCTCGTGGCCAAGCGCACTGTCATCGCGCATCTCGGCAATGGCGCCAGCCTCTGCGCCCTGCGCGATGGCCGCAGCATCGACACCACGATGGGGCTGACGCCGCTCGACGGCCTCGTGATGGGCACGCGTTGCGGTGCGATCGATCCGGGCGTGCTGCTCTATCTGCAACAGCACGAGAACATGTCGATCGAGGATGTCCAGCACCTGCTCTATCACGAGTCAGGCCTCTTCGGCGTCTCCGGCTTGTCTGCGGACATGCGCACGCTGCTGGCGAGCCGCGAGGCCGCGGCGCGTGAAGCCGTGGATCTCTTCACCTTCCGTGCGGCGCAGCAGGTCGCGATGATGGCGGCCACGCTCGGCGGCCTGGACTGCCTGATCTTCACCGGCGGCATCGGCGAACATGCCAAGGACATCCGCGGCGCGATCGGCGAGCGTCTCGCCTGGATGAGCGTGCGCATTGACGCCGCAAGCAACGATGCCGCGCGCGAGCGCATCAACGGCAGCGGCAGCATGGTCGAGGTCTTCGTCATTCCCACCAACGAAGAGATGATGATCGCGCGCCATTGCGCGGCTCTGATCTAGGGCGTTATCCCGTTGCGAAAACACCCTCTCCGCAAGCGGGAGAGGGAGTGCACTTACGTTATAGCAATCAAACCTGATCTCATCATGCTTAGTGACCGCGGCCGGTCAGGAGCTGAAAAGTCCCCATCGCGACCTCGATCAGGATCAGCACCACGACGGCGATCTCCAGGCGGAGCGAGCGCTGGGTGTCGATGATATCGGTCAGCGCG
Source organism: Bradyrhizobium sp. IC3195 (assembly GCF_020193585.1). Lineage (NCBI taxonomy): Bacteria > Pseudomonadati > Pseudomonadota > Alphaproteobacteria > Hyphomicrobiales > Nitrobacteraceae > Bradyrhizobium > Bradyrhizobium sp. IC3195. Next base: position 47,061 of record NZ_JADYVG010000018.1, read on the forward strand.
TTGGCGGTCTCCGACACCGCGGCGAGCTTGCGCTCGAGCGTGTCGAGGCGCTCCTTCAGTTCGTATTCGTCCTCCAGGCGCGAATAGAGCCGGTCGAGCTCGGGCTTCTCCCAGAGCACGTCGGGCTTCTCGGCGACGGCGACGCGGCCGGCGACCCGCTGCTGCACCAGCAGCGCGTTGCCGATCAATTGCAGGATACCCTTGCGCCGTTGCGGCGTGCGACCGCGCTCGGCGAGCTCCCGTGCAAACGGCTCGATGACGTCGAAGACCGCGGCGACGCGCCGCTCGTCGCGCGCCAGCGACGTGCTCTTGGCGAGTGCGTCCGCAACCAGCAGCAGCCGGTCGTCGGAGAACTTGGCGAGGCAGATCGGCCCGCCCGGCTGGATCGTCTCGCCGGCTTCCTCGTTGCAGAGCTGCGCCTGCGCGATCTCCTCCTCGTAGGGGCTGAACTCTCCGGTAACGCGCGATCTCAGGTTGTCGACGAGGACCTTCTCCTCCGACGGCAACAGCCCGATCAGCACGACGACGCCGTAGCGAAAGATCACGGCAAGGCCGGCATGAACGCGGAAGGCGGCCGGCGTCGAGGACACCAGCGTGCCGATCTCGAGGCCAGACGCGTTGATGCGGTCGCCCAGCATCAGCGCCCGGATCCGCAAGGTCGGCGCGGCCTCCTGCTTCGGCGATGTTGGCGCGGTGCCAACGGCGAGGTGATCGGCGTTCATGCAAAGTCTCTCCCGGGCAGCGAAACGTCGCCACGAAGCATTCGGGGTTAATACCGTCAGGATCGGCTTGTGCCGAAACATTCGGCAATATTACCAGCCGCGCCTGGCACATCTGGCCGCGATGAACTCGCGGCAGTTTACCATCGCACGCCGAAGCCCCTTCCGAAAGTTGCACTCGGCAGCGCGACGGGTTTATGACAACATCATGCAACGCTACGCTTCTCCCGAAGTGCGGAAACTGAAGCCTCAATCATGCTGAGCGTCATCATTCCGACCGAAGGTGTCGAGCAGACGGCGGTCGCAACCCTGGCCGCGCTGGTGCCCGGCGCCACAGCCGGCGTAATCCGGGAAGTGCTTCTGGTCGACGGCACGCGCAACGGCGTTATCGAGCGCGTTGCCGACGTCGCGGGCTGCCGTTTCATCGGCTTCGAAGGGCATTCGCAAGGCGCTGCGCTCGCCGCCGGCGCGCTCCAGGCCCGATCGCCCTGGCTGATGTTCCTGCCTGCCGGCGCTGTGCTGGAAACCGGCTGGATCGAGGAAACCACCCAGTTCATCCAGGCCGTCGCCACCAGCGGCCGGGATCGTGCCGCGGTGTTCCGCTATGCCCGCTCGCCCTACGCAAATACCGCAGTGCGCGACGTCCTCTGGGCGGTGGCGCGCAGGCTCGTCGGTCCGCTCGGCGATCAAGGGCTGCTGATCGCGCGCGATCATTACGACCGGATCGGCGGATACCCGCCCCACGCCCGGCATTCCGAGGCGCGGCTGCTCCGGCGGCTCGGCCGGTCGTCCAGGACCATGCTGCGCAGCCGGATTGTCATGGTCGGCTGAAGCGCCGAGATACTTGCCAACGTCAATCAATTAATTGACAATGGCAAATATCGAGGTGATCCCATGCTATCGAAAGCTTTGCCGTCAAGCGCCGTCGCCGAACAGGCTGCCGGCGACCCCGTCGCGGCGGTTCGCGCCTTCAACCGCTTTTACACCCGCAAGCTCGGTGTGCTCGACCAGCACCTCGGCAATAGTCCGTTCTCGCTCAGCGAGGCGCGGGTGCTCTACGAGCTCGCCCATCGCGACGACCTTGCCGCAAAAGAGATCGGACACGAGCTCGGTCTCGATCCCGGCTATCTCAGCCGCATCGTCCAGAGCTTCGACGAGAAGGGGCTGATCACGCGAAAGCCGCTGCCCGCGGACCGCAGGCAGTACCAGCTCAGCCTGACCGCCAAAGGCCGGCAGGCTTTCGCCAAGCTGAACCTGAACTCGCAAAACGAGGTCGCCGCGATGCTGGCTCAGCTTTCGCCTGGCGATGCGACCCGGCTCACGCAGGCGATGGCCACGATCGTGGCCGTGCTGGAGCAACGCCGAAGCCCGCCCGCTTCTTTCATGCTGCGCAGCCATCGCGTCGGCGACATGGGCTGGGTGATCTCCCGCCAGGGCGCCGCCTATGCTGCGGACTACAATTGGGACATCAGTTACGAGGCGCTGGTCGCCGAGATCTGCGCACAGTTCATCAGGAATTACGACGCCGCGCGCGAGCACTGCTGGATCGCGGAGGTCGGTGGCGAGCCGGTCGGCTCGGTGTTCCTGGTCAAGGCCACGGACGAGATCGCCAAACTCCGCCTGTTGCAGGTTGAGAAGAAAGCACGGGGCCTCGGCGTCGGCCGCGCCCTCGTCGAGCAATGCATCCAGGGCGCCCGCGAGCGCGGCTACAGCAAGATGACGCTGTGGACGCAGAGCATTTTGGTGGCTGCGCGCGGGATTTATCAAAGCGCGGGATTCAAGCTGGTCGCGACGGAGCCGCATCACAGCTTCGGTGCCGACCTGGTCGGCGAGACGTGGGAGCTGGATCTCTGATCTCGCAGCGAGCGAGATGCGCGTTGCTGCGCCCTCTCCCCTTGCGGGAGAGGGCATGTCAACTGGCAAATGCAAGCTCGCTTGGGTGAGGGGTATGTCTCCACAAGCATTGGTGCGCGCGGAGAGAACCCCTCATCCGGCGCTTCGCGCCACCTTCTCCCACAAGGGGTGAAGGGAAGAAAAGCAAGAACTCACACCGTCGCGCCCTGCGCTTTCGGCCGGCGCAGATGCTCGTCCAGCCGCGGCATGATCTCGACGAAATTGCAGGGGCGCGTGCGGTAGTCGAGCTGAGCCGCCAGGATGCCGTCCCAGCCGTCGCGGCAGGCGCCGGGCGAGCCCGGCAGGCAGAAGATGTAGGTCGCGCCCGCCACGCCGGCGGTGGCGCGACTCTGGATCGTCGACGCCCCGATCTTGCCGTGGCTCAGCATGTGGAAGGCGATCGAGAAGCCGTCCATGCGCTTCTCGAACAGCGGCTCGATCGCCTCGGGCGTGACGTCGCGCCCGGTAAAGCCGGTGCCGCCGGTGGTGATGACGACGTCGATGCCGCTATCGGCGATCCAGCGGCGGATCACGGCGCGGATCGCCTCGACATCATCGGTGACGATCTCGCGCGCGGCGAGATGATGACCCGCAGCGGTGAGACGATCGGCGAGGGTCTGACCGGACTTGTCGTCCGCAAGCGCGCGCGTGTCGGACACCGTGAGCACCGCAATGTTGAGCGGGATGAATTGTTTGGATTCGTCGATGGAGGCCATTCTTCACCCTCGCTCGTCGTTCCGGGGCTGACGCGTTACAACGCCCCCGCACCGAACGTGTTGCAGGCTTGGACCGTGCCCTGCTGGTAGCCGATCATGAACCATTGCTTGCGTTGCGCCGCCGAGCCGTGGGTGAAGGAGTCGGGTACCACGCGGCCGGTGGCCTGGCGTTGCAGCGTGTCGTCGCCGATCGCGCTCGCCGTGGTCAGCGCCGCCTCGATGTCGCCGGGCTCGAGGAAGTTCGGACGCTTCTTCGCCTCACGGTTGACCCAGACGCCGGACAGACAATCGGCCTGCAACTCCACCTTGACCTGGAGCGCATTGGCCTCGGCCTTCGAGCCGACCTGCTGCTGCAGCCGCGTCACGCGCGGAATGATGCCGAGCAGGTTCTGGATGTGATGGCCGACCTCGTGCGCGATGATGTAGGCGGTGGTGAAATTGCACGCCGACTTGCCGGAACAGCCGCGAAAGCGGGTCTCGACCTCGCGGAAGAAGGCGGTGTCCAGGAAGATGGTCCGGTCGGGCGGACAATAGAACGGCCCCATGGCCGACTGCGCCATGCCGCAGCGACCGCCATTGGTGGCGTTGCGGAACAGCACGATCTTCGGACCGGTGTACGACTGGCCGTTGGCCTGGAAGATCTCGCTCCAGCGATCGTCGAGCTCGCCGAGGATGCCGGAGATCATGCTGCCCATCTCGTCGGTCGGCGCGCCGCGCTTGCCGGAGGAGGCCTGACGATCGGTCTGATAGGTCGGCGCATGGCCGCCGCCGGAGAGGATCTCGGCGCCGCCGATCAGGATGCGGGGATCGATGCCGAAGGCGTAGCCGACCAGGCCGAGGATGATGATGGTGCCGATGCCAAGCCCGCCACCGCCCATCGGCAGGCCGAACCCGCCGCCTCCGCCTCCGCCAAAGCCACCACCTTCGTCGCGACGATCCTCGATGTCGTCGCTGCGGCGGAAGTCATCGTAGCGCATGGCGGCCTTTCCTCTGGGGTCCCTGATTCAAGTTTCGACGGCGCACAGAAACGCGAAAGCTCAACGCGCCACATACGTAAAATTTCCGTTGCTTTTATCAATATCGTGGCCGGCAAAAATTGCCTAGTGCGACAGCCTGTCGATGCCAGCAAATTTTTCCGAGGGCCGAGCAGTTTTTTCCGAGAGAAATTTACAGCCTTTTTCCCGCCACGATCGCTCCAGCGAACCGCGCAAGTACGAAATGCACTGTAAAACAAGGCGAATGCGCGCAGCAATGTGTGCGCGAACGATGATGCGAGGAGTGCTCACGAAAGCGGCTGGTTAAGTCGATTTTTACTTTGCCCCTTCAATGTAACGGCCAGTCGGTTGTTTGGTCCCGCGTCGCCGACAGCGTCGCCTGAGTCAGAGTTCTTGAGTCATGGTAGAGTCGCGTCGCGGGGCGTCTGCAAGGGCGCCCCGCACAAATTTTGAGTCCCCTTCGCATCGCATCATCGTCGGTGATTGCGTCGCCGAGATGTCGAAGCTGCAGGCAGGCAGCGTCGACCTGGTGTTCGCCGATCCGCCCTACAATCTGCAGCTCAAGGGCGACCTCAAGCGTCCCGACGAATCCCATGTCGATGCCGTCAACGACGACTGGGACAAGTTCGATTCGTTTGCCGCCTACGACGACTTCACCCGCGCCTGGCTGCTCGCCGCACGCCGCGCCATGAAGCCGTCGGCGACGATCTGGGTGATCGGCTCCTATCACAACATCTTCCGCGTCGGCGCCATCATGCAGGACCTCGGCTTCTGGCTGCTGAACGACATCGTCTGGCGCAAGACCAATCCGATGCCGAATTTCCGCGGTCGCCGCTTCACCAACGCGCACGAAACCATGATCTGGGCCGCGCGTGACGAAAAAGCCAAGGGCTACACGTTCAACTACGAGGCGCTGAAAGCGGCCAACGAGGACGTGCAGGCGCGGTCCGACTGGCTGATCCCGCTCTGCACCGGCGAGGAGCGCCTCAAGGGCGCCGACGGCAAGAAAGTGCATCCGACACAGAAGCCGGAAGGCCTGCTGGCGCGCGTGCTGCTGTCCTCGTCCAAGCCCGGCGATCTCGTCATCGACCCGTTCAACGGCACCGGCACCACCGGCGCGGTCGCCAAGCGCCTCGGCCGCTCCTATGTCGGCTTCGAGCGCGACAAGACCTACGCCAAGGCGGCCGAGGCGCGCATCGCCAAGGTCGAACCGTTGCCGGAAGAAAGCCTTGCCCCGTTCATGACCGCGCGCGAGGCGCCGCGCGTTGCGTTCTCCGAGCTGATCGAGCGCGGCATGATCATGCCCGGCACCAAGCTGTTCGACGCCAAGAAGAAGTTAGGGGCGCTGGTGCGCGCCGACGGCGCCATCATGCTTGGCGACAAGGTCGGCTCGATCCACCGGATCGGCGCGGTGGCGCAAGGCGCGCAGGCCTGCAACGGCTGGACCTTCTGGCACGTCGAGACCAGGAAGGGCCTCAAGCTGATCGACGAGCTGCGCGCCGAGATCCGCGCGGGAATGGCGGCGGAGTAGTTTCCTCTCCTAAGTCATTCCGGGGCGCGCGCAAAGCGCGCGAGCCCGGAATGACGTCCGCGTGAGTTGAAAGCCGCGCCAACCAGGACTAGACTCGCCCCCATCAGCCTCCGTCCTGACCGGCCTGCTCCCATGCGACGACAGTCCGAGACATTGCTGCTGGTGCCGCTGCTGCCGATCTTCCTGATCGGCATGTTTCCGATGTTCCTGATCGCGCTGCTCGGATTCTTCGGCCTGGCGCTGTTCGGCGTGCTCGTGATCTGCGTCGGGCTCGCCAGCAGCAACGAGGCGCACGATACTTTCAACCACGACGTCATCGTTCACGGCTATGCGCGCGGGTCGGAGCGCGCGGCGCGGGCCTCGGACATGCATCTCGCCGCGCGGCTCGGCCTGCGGCTGGAAGCCGTGGGCGCGGCCATGGTCGTTGCGGCGGCAATCGGCCTCTGTTACGCCGCCTGATCTGCGTACCGCGCAGACACCGCCCGGCAAACTCGCCGGTTGCTCTCTCGGGCGAGGTTCAGGCAAGACAGGCTCGCCCAACGACGCCGCGGCCGCGCGCGGCAATATAGACACCGGGGAGATGCTTGATGCTCAAGTTCTATTTCAATGGATCACCGAACCCGACCAAGGTCGCGCTCTATCTCGAAGAATCCGGCCTGCCGTTCGAGCCGGTGAAGATCGACACCCGCAAGGGCGAGCAGTTCACGCCGGAATTCCTCAAGATCAATCCGAACGGCAAGGTGCCGGCGATCGACGATGGCGGCACCATCGTGTTCGATTCGAACGCCATCCTGCTCTATCTCGCCGAGAAGACCGGCAAATTCCTCCCAACCAACCGCGCCGAGCTCTTGTCCTGGCTGATGTTCGTCGCGAGCGGCGTCGGGCCCTTTTCCGGTCAGGCCGTGCATTTCAAGCATTTTGCGCCGAAGGACCAGAACCACGACTACGCCCATAACCGCTATCAGTACGAGACCGACCGCCACTACAAGATCCTCGACGCTCACCTGAAGGACCGCCGCTACATGGTCGGCGACAGCTATTCGATCGTCGACATGGCGCTGTGGGGCTGGGCGCGGATGGTGCCGTTCAAGCTCGGCGACGACGCCTTTGCGCGATACCCGAATGTGAAGCGGCTGGTCGACGAGATCTCGGCGCGCCCGGCGGCGGCGCGCGCCATCGCCCTGAAGGACAAGTTCACCTTCAAGGCCGAGATGGACGACGAAGCGCGAGCCAACATGTTCAAGCACATGACGACCAAGGTGGCTTGATCGCGCCGCTGTTCGAGGCCACGCGCATGCGCGTGGCCTCTTGCTTTCAAGACGTCAGGCAGCGTGGACCGAGCTCAGGAACTTGGCGACCTCCTGTTTCAACCGGTTGCTGTCGGCCGACAGCGAGCGCGCCGCCGACAACACCTGCGAGGAGGCCGAGCCGGTCTCGGAGGCGCCGCGCTGCACGTCGCCGATGTTGGACGAGACGAGCTGGGTGCCCTGGGCCGCCTGCTGGACGTTGCGGGAGATCTCCTGCGTCGCCGCGCCCTGCTGCTCCACGGCCGCGGCGACCGTCGAGGCGATCTCCGACAGCCGCTCGATGGTGCCGCTGATCTCCCGGATCGAGCCGACCGACTCCTCGGTCGCGGCCTGGATGCCGGAGACCTGCTGGGCGATCTCGCCGGTGGCCCTTGCCGTCTGCTCGGCGAGCGCCTTGACCTCAGTAGCGACCACGGCAAAGCCGCGGCCGGCTTCGCCCGCGCGCGCCGCCTCGATCGTGGCGTTCAGCGCCAAGAGGTTGGTCTGGCCGGCAATGGTGCTGATCAGCTCGACCACGTCGCCGATCCGCGCGGCGGCCTTGGAGAGCGCGCCGACGCGCTCGTTGGTCCGGCTCGCCTGACCGACAGCCTCGGTGGCGATGCGGGCGGATTCCTGCACCTGGCGGGCGATCTCGGAGACCGAGGAGGAGAGCTCCTCGGTCGCAGAGGCGACCGCCTGCACATTGGCCGAGGCCTCCTGCGAAGCGCTGGCGACCTCCGTCGAGAGGTCCTGGGCGCGCGCGGCAGTCGTCGTCAACGTGCCGGCGGAGGCTTCGAGCTCGCCCGATGCCGACGACACCGTGTTGACGATCTCGCCCACGGCCTGCTCGAACTGATCGGCGAGCCTGGCCATGTCTTTCCTGCGGTTCTCGGCCTGCCGCGCCTCGAGTTCGGCCTGCTCGGCGCGCATGCTCTCGGTCTCGATCATGTTGTCCTTAAAGACCTGGATCGCCTTGGCCATGTCGCCGATCTCGTCGGCCCTGCCGCGGCCGGGAATCTCGACCTCGAGATTGCCGCCGGCAAGCCGCCCCATCGCCTGCGTCATCAAGGTCAGCGGACCGACGATGCTGCGGGCGATGAGGAAGGCGACGATGCCTCCGAACAGGATGGCGAGGCCGCCGGCGATCTCCTGCACGGTCGTCGTTCCCGCGATCACGGCCTCGGCGGTGGTGCGCGATACCTGGTAGTCCTCCTTCAGCGTCGTTTCCGCCACCTTGAGCTTGCCGATGCTGTCGACGATGAGGGGCGCGAGGCTCTTGTGGTAGATCTCGTCCGCTTTAAGCATCGCTGCGGAGGTCGTCTCGAACGCCGTCTTGTAGGTTTCAAGCGAGGTCTTCACCGGCGCCAGCGTGGCGCGCAACGCCGCCGCCTGCGGGCTCTTTTCGAGTGCCCCGAGCCGTTGTAATGCCCTGTCGATGCTCGCCCTGAAGGTCGCAGGGCCCTGCGCATCGCGAAGGGCCAGAAAACGCCAATTTACGATCCTCACGAGCAGGATTCGGGATTCGAGATCGGCGACGAGGGAAGCGGTATCTTCATCGACGGCGGCGCGCGCCACGTCGACGAGCTTGTTCGTCTTGGTGGCAAGGTCCTCGCCACTCGGCAGCAGCGTCGCCTTGCCCGTTCTCGTCTCGTTGACGGCGTCGCCGAGATTGTCACGCAGGCGTCGCATTTTCGCGATCTCGTCGATCAGGCCGTTGTAGAGCGCGCGCCGCTCCTCGGAGAGCGCCCCCTGAGCGCCGACCCGGAGCAGCTCGCTCGCCGCGGTCTCGCGCTCTTGCGCTTCCTTCATTGCGGACTCGTTGCCGTCGTAGACGTAGCGCAAATTGGCCCGCTGAATAGCCTGCAGATGGGCCGATATTTCCAGCACCCGCGCCGTGCTGTCCGAGAGGGCAGATTGTCTTGCGACCTGATCCTGCACGTCCCGCAAATTCCAGACGGCAACCACCGCCATCACGAGACCCACCGCCACCAGGGCCATGAAGCCTGCGTACAGGCGTCCCCTGATCCGCAAACGAAATTTCGGCATTCCCACTGTCCACCCAGATGCATGTGAATTCGAGGGGCCGAACGACTCCGGCGATCGTCACGGCCACTCCGGCAGCCGCACGCCGCGCCCTGGCGGCCTACGCTGCACCGCGACACAATGGGGGACACTTCTTAATTGAACCTTCAAATTCCTCGCCCGCCCGATCTCGACCCGCACCAAATCTGCCGATTTTGGCAGCAGCTATGCAAAGCCGCATGCGAATCCGCTGTGCCATGCACGCCGATGCATGCTGTTCGTCAGGGGATGCCTATTGGGCGCCGGCCTGCTGCAATTTGCCGAGTGCATTTTCGACCACTTCCAGCGTGTAGGGCTTCTGGACCACCGGCGCGGAGGCCAACTGCTCGGGGATCGGCGCGCGCTCGCCATAGCCGGTCGCGAAGATGAAGGGCACCCCGATCTCCTTCAGCTTCTGCGCCACCTTGATGCTGCTCTCGCTGCCGAGATTGAGATCGAGCAGGGCAAAGCTCGGCCGCGAACGCTCGATCGAGCGCAGTGCCTGGTCGACGGTTGCGGCGGTGTCGACGTGGCGGGCGCCGAGGTCGAGCAGGATGACCTCCGCGGCCATCGCGATGATCAGGTTGTCCTCCACGATCAGGGCCGTGTCGGAAATCCGTGGACGGGCAGATTGCTGCTCCTCGATACGCATGGCGGCTCCCGCGATGGATGGGACGAGCTGGACGAAGTTGGGCGGAATGACGAACTTCGCCTGGACGCCCAGGAGGTCGAAACGGATCTCGGCATCGCCCTTGAGATCGAACGGCACCGATCGCTCGATGATGGTGGTGCCGAAGCCGCGCCGCGACGGCGGCTGCACGGGCGGACCGCCGCTCTCCTTCCACTCGATGACGAGGCTGGAAGACGGGTCGAGGCGCCAGACCACCTCGACACTGCCGGTGGAATCGGCAAGCGCGCCGTACTTGGCGGAATTGGTCATCATCTCATGAACGACGAGCGCCAGCGTCGCGAACGCCTTTGGATCGAGCGCGACGTCCGGACCGCCCATCTTCACCCGGTCTGCGCGCGCACCGAGATAGGCGCCGGCCTCGGACTCGACCAGGGTGCGGAGCGCGACGGGTGCCCAGTTCAGGTTCGTGATCTGGTCGTGGGCGCGCGCGAGAGCCTGGATGCGGCCGCCGAGCACGCTGGCGAACTCCTCGATGCCGGTCGCAGTCTCCTTGCTCTGCGCCACCAGGGCGCGCACGAGGCTCAGGATGTTGCGGACGCGATGATTGAGCTCGGCGATCATCAGTTCCTGCCGCTCCTGTGCCCCGCGGCGCTCGCGCGCGGCGAGGTCGGACAGTTGCAGGATCACCTCCAGCAGCGTGACGCGCAGGCTCTCGGCGATGCGGATATCGGCCGCCGACCACGGCTTCGACTGCCCCGCCACCGTTTCCTGCCATAGCTCGAAGCTCTTGCGCGGGGTCAGACGCGGCCCATGCGGCCCTTCGTCGTAGACCTTGTTGGGATCGGCAGCCCATTTCACCGATCGCGTGACTTCGCGGCGGAAGAAGATCAGGCAATCGCGCGGGGTCCGCGAGATCGGGATGGCGAGAAAGCCCGCCGCGCGGTCACGGAAGGCCTGGCCGGCGGCGTAGACCTGGGCGATCTCGGCGCTGGCGAAGATCCGGCCCGGCGAAGTCCGGTTGATGAAGGCGACGAGATCCTTCACCTCGTCTTCGGTCGGGGTCTCGCCCTCGAGCGCGATGGTATTATCGGACCAGACTGCGACGCCGTCGCACTCGATCATCTTGCGGTAGTCGCCCAGGAAATCGACGATCGCCCGCCGGCTGTGGTCGTGCGAGGCCGCGATCTCGATCAATCGCTCCTGGACCTGATGCGCGCGGGCCTCATAGGCGACGTCACCCTCGCGCTCGCGGCCTTCCACGATCCACGAGAACATCTGACCGAACAGCTCGGAGGCCGTGCGTTTGTCGAACGAAATGTAACGCGGCGAATAATGGTGGCAGGCAAACAGACCCCACAGCTTGCCGTCGCGCAGGATCGACACCGACATGGAGGCGGCAACGCCCATGTTGCGCAGATATTCGATGTGGATCGGCGACACCGAGCGCAGCACGCTCATCGACAGGTCGAGCAGTCCCGCATTATGCGTGGCCGTGGACATCAGCGCGGCAGGCCGCGCGTCGACGTCGGCGATGATGCGCAGCCAGTTGCGCTGATAGAGCGCGCGCGCCTGCCTTGGGATGTCGGAGGCGGGGTAACGCAGACCGAAAAAGGATTCGAGCCCGGACTCCGCCGTCTCGGCGATCACCTCGCCAGACCCGTCCGGGTGAAACTGATAGACCATGACGCGGTCGAAGCCGGTCAGCACCTTAAGCTGACGCGCCGCCTCGCGCGCAAGATCGGCCATTCCGCGCGTCTTGCGGATCCGTTCGAGCATCAAGCGCACGAGCTCGCCGGAATTGACGCCGGGCTCGTGGACGCTCGGCTCCGCCTCGACGATCAGATAGACGCCGGAGAGATGGATCGAAAGATCAAAGGGTGGCTTGCCGGGCTGCAGCTCGACGCCGAACAGGCGCTCGGTCGCATCCGGACCGCCGAGATGATCGACCCGGCTGCGGATCGTTTCGACCGCCGCCTCGGAGATCACGCCCGACAGCGGCCGCTGCAGCAGGTCGGCAACATCCGTTCCAAGAAAGCTCCCGACGTTATCCGAGGCCATGCAGATCGTGAAATCCGAGAGCACGGCCAGCAGGAAGCCAAACGGCTGCACACTGCCGGGAATGTGGATCGGCTCGCGGTCGCAATTGGTGAGATTGACGGCCTGGTTCATGCCCGGTCCGCCGCCTGCTCGAATGCGGCGAAGGCGATGCGGGCCGCCTCGATTGCCTCGTCTTCGTCCCAGCACTCGTTGGTTGCAAGCTTCGCCAGGAAAGTCTGCCAGAGCCGCCTGCCGGTGCCGTGACTGAGATAGGCGACAGCTTCGCGGATGCGCGGATTGCCGGAATCCGCGACCATCTTCAGCAGGAATTTTGCCCCGAGACGGGAGCCTTCGAGCACATACATCGTGCCCAGCACGCCGCTGCGCGTCAGTGGGGGTACGGACACCAGCCTCGGCACCGCGCTGCCGAGGCGCTCGAGATCAGCCAGGATTGCCACGCTTCGCGACCGCTCCGGCCAGTCCGAGAAAGCCCTGCTGACGTCGGCCTCGACGAGTGCCGTCTCGAGCGGCAGCAAGGCGCCGGCGCTGGCTTGCAGAAAGCGCCGATAGCCGGAGAGCTCGGTCAGATCGAACGCCGATAGCTGCGCGTCGAGGTCGCGGTGCGCGGCCGACGTTGCGTCTCTTAGTCGTTCGCGCAGTCCGGAGAAGCTGCGGCCTCCCTGCGTTGAAACGTCCGAAGCCCCAGCCAGCATGAAATTCCCGAGAACGCAGGTTGCCGCGGGCGCGACGCGCCCGGCAACCGAGGGAACGCCGGCGGCACGCAATAGTTCCGCCGGCCTTGGCACTGCGAGAGGCGAGACATCGGGGGTCCACTCCGTTCATTTCCGCCGAACCGGCTTTCTGAGCTCGTGCTCGATCTCGCTCCGGGACATCCCGAAATCCTGAAGCTCGCGTTCGGTCATGGCCGCGAGCTGGCAGCGGACCCGAGACCGCTCGCGCCGGGCCTGCATGAGTTCCAGCAGCGCCCGGCAGGCCCGCACAAACATCGCGGGCCGTGACGAACAGGAGCGGCCGGTGGACGCGAGCTGGTCCAAGCCGGTCAGCTCGCTGCCCTCGCGGGAGCTTGCGGAAACGGGCCGAGCGCCTTCTCGGTCAGCATGGAGTCGCAGTACTCGCGAATCTCCTTGATCTTGCCGTCCTCCAGGCGAAACACGAGGCAATAATCGTTGTCGTAACGCACGCCCTCGGGCGTGACGTTATCTCCCTTGGCTTCGACCACCACGATGTCGCCATCGGCGATGAAGCGATGGGCGACGGTCCGCGTGCGGTCGCGCAGGCGCGTGCGGACATAGCCGTGCAGATCTTTGAGGATCGCGTCCTTGCCGGCAAAGGTGCGCGACCAGGAATATTGCCCGGTGACGACCCATTTGGCGTCGTCGGCGAGACTTGCGCTGAACAGGGCGCGGTCGCGCGCGGCGGGATCGGGATTGGCGGCCGCGGCAAAGATATCCTGCAGCAGTTTCTTGTTGGCGCTCGCGTTCATGGCGGCATCTCCTCGTGGTGACAACGCCGAGATCATCGCCGGGCCAACGTCATTCTTCAAATCGATATGAAATATGATATCTATTCACCTTATGAATTTGAAAACGCTCGACCTCAACCTATTGACCGCGCTCGACGCATTGCTCCGCGAAGCCAATGTCAGCCGCGCGGCGATGAGGATCGGCCTGTCACAGCCGGCGACGAGCCACGCATTGCAGCGCCTGCGCGACATCTTCGGTGACCCGCTGCTGGTGCGCACGGGCGTACGAATGGAGCTGACGCCGCGGGCGCTCGCCTTGCGTGCGCCGCTGGCGCAGGCGCTCGACCAGGTCCGCGGGCTGTTCGTGCCCGATGACTTCGATGCCGCGCGCAGCGAGCGGCAGTTCCGCCTGATGATGCCGGATCTCGCAGTCGAGCTGTTGATGCCGCCCTTGATGGCGAAAGTGACGCGCCTTGCCCCCAACGTCCGCATCGACGTGGTGCCGTGGCGGGGACCTGCGATCTTCCACGCCGAGTTCGCCCGCACCATCGACCTCGTGATCTCGATCGGCAACGCCTTCAAGGGGTTTCATCGCCAGCTGCTCTACACCGACAGCGACGCGCTGGCGGTGCGGCGCGGCCATCCCGTCGGATCGAGGCTGAAGCGGCGCGAGGCGTTCCTGGCCGCCCGCCATGTCGGCGTGATCATCCGCGGCAATGCCGAGGATCTCATCGACACCTGGCTGCACAGCAAAGGCGTCGAGCGACATATCTCGCTTGTCGTGCCGGGCTATCTCGAAGCCTTGCACGTTGCCGCGCGCACCGATCTCGTCGCCTTCGTGCCGCGCCGGCTGATCGCCGCGCTGTCGCAGCAGCTCGGCCTCGTCACGGTGACGCCGCCGCTCGATCCAGGGATCGACGAGCAGTTCATGTTCCACCCGACGCGCGCGCAGATGGACCCCGGTTCGATCTGGCTGAGAAGGCTGATGCTGGAGACGGGGCGGCAGCTGGAGCAAGCCAGGCGGAAACTCCCGTAGCAACTCTCGTAGGGTGGGTTAGCCGAAGGCGTAACCCACCACTTTGGCTTCCGCAGCGACAGACGAGGTGGGTTACGCTGTGCTAACCCACCCCACAACAGCTGCGCTCCTACGCCTTCTGCGCCGCCATCACCTTGCTCACCGCGGGGCGATCGGACATGCGCTTGAAGTGATCGGCGATCTTCGGCGTCGCATTGATGTCGACGCTGTCGCCTTCGAGCCAGGTCGAGAGCGTATAGAGATAGGGATCGCAGATCGTGTACTGATCGCCCATCACCCAGGGTCCCCGAAACATCTTCTGCTCGATCAGCTTGAAGCAAGCGCCCATGGTCTTCGGCACCATCGCCTTCATGTCGGCGAACGAGCTCTCCTCCGTCGCCCAGCGCGCGCCGCGCATCTTGTGGGCGTGGTTGATGTGCACGGTCGAGCAGAGATAGGAGTTGAACGACTGCACCTGGGCGAAGTCGAAGGGATCGTCGAGCGGCGCGAGCTTCGCCTTGGGGAAGGTCTGCGCGAGATAGGCCAGCATCGCCGGCGTCTCGGTCAGGACGCCGCGGTCGGTGACCAGCGCCGGCACCCGGCCCTTCGGGTTGATGGCGAGATAGTCCGGGCTGTTCTGCTGGTTATCCTTGAAGCTCAGCCGCTCAGCGGTGTAGTCGGCGCCGGCCTCTTCCAGGGTGATGTAGGTGGCGAGCGCGCAGGTGCCGGTGGCGTAGTAGAGCTTGAGCATGTCGGACCTCATGGGGAAAACCGGAGGTTAACGGTCCTCCGCCGCGCCGTCCATAGGCGGCCTGTTCGCAGTTGCCCACGGCCGCCCGGCTGTGCCAAGACGCCTCCATCGGAGGGGTTTTCTCATGACGGTACTCATCGCCGGTGGCGGCATCGGCGGGCTGACGCTTGCGCTCAGCCTGCATCAAATCGGCGTTCCCGTGAAAGTGTTCGAGAGTGTCGCGGAACTGAAGCCGCTCGGGGTCGGCATCAACGTGCTGCCGCATGCGGTGCGCGAGCTGATCGAGCTCGGCCTGCTGGACAAGCTGGACGCCAGCGGTGTGCGGACGCGCGAGCTCGCATATTTCTCCAAGCACGGCAAGCCGATCTGGAGCGAGCCGCGCGGCCTTGAGGCCGGCTACAAATGGCCGCAATTCTCGATCCATCGCGGCACGCTGCAGCAGATCCTGCTCGACACCGCGCTCGAGCGGCTCGGCCGCGACAACATCCTCACCAGCCATCATCTGACCGGCTGGAGCGAGACGGCGGGCGGCGTGCGCGCCGACTTTGTCGACAGGGCGACCGGCAAGGCCGCCGGCACCTACGAGGGCACGATCCTGATCGCCGCCGACGGCATCCATTCCGCCGCACGAGAAAAGCTCTATCCGAACGAAGGCCCGCCGATCTGGAACGGCCGCATCCTCTGGCGCGGCGTCACGCCGGCCAAAGCCTTCCTCACCGGCCGCAGCATGATCATGGCCGGTCACGAGATCCTGAAATTCGTCTGCTATCCGATCTCGAAAGAAGCGGACGCCGACGGCAACCACCTCATCAACTGGGTCGCGGAGCGCCACATGCCGCCGACCTATCAGTGGCGTCGCGAGGACTATAACCGCACGGCGCGGCTCGATGAGTTCCTGCCCTGGTTCGAAAGCTGGCAGTTCGACTGGCTCGACGTGCCCGCCCTGATCAGGAACTGCCCGCACGCTTACGAATATCCGCTGGTCGACCGCGATCCGGTGTCGCAATGGACCTTCGGCCGCGTCACGCTGATGGGCGATGCCGCGCATCCGATGTACCCGATCGGCTCGAACGGCGCCTCGCAGGCGATCCTCGACGCGCGCGTCATCACGCGCGAAATCCTGGCGCACGGTCCGACGCAGGCGGCACTGCTCGCCTATGAGGCCGAGCGGCGGCCCGCAACCACCGACCTCGTCCTGCTCAACCGCAAGAACGGTCCCGAGCAGGTGATGCAGCTGGTCGAGGAGCGCGCGCCTGACGGGTACAAGGTCGTCACCGACGTGCTGTCGCAAAAGGAGCTGGAGGACATCGCCGCGAACTACAAGCGCGTTGCGGGATTTCAGGTCGAGGCGCTGAATGCGAAGCCGCCGATCGTAAGCAAGGACGCGCGGGCGAAGGGGTGAGTTCTTTGCTCAAGGCGAGATGTGCGCGAATACGCCCTCTCCCCTTGCGGGAGAGGGCAGCGACGCAGGTAGAAGCGGACTCACTTGGGTGAGGGGTTCTGTCCGCAGGTAAATCTTTTGCCGTAGAATTCGCTGAGGCAACCCCTCATCCGGCGCTTCGCGCCACCTTCTCCCGCAAGGGGAGAAGGAAGAGCAGTGCGCACCGCCGAACTATTTTCCCACCACCCTCGCCGCCTCCAACAATCGCTCGCTGGCGCTTGCCGTCGCCAGCACCGTGCCGTCCTCTGCCATCAGCTTGGCTTCGACGAAGGCGATGGTCTTGCCGAGCTGCGTGACCTTGGCTTCGCCGGTGATCGGACCGGGCTTTGCGGGTGCCAAAAAATTCACGGTCATGCTGATCGTGGTGGTGTAGAGCCGGCCCTCGCTCATCACCAGCACCGCCGGACCCATGGTGTCGTCGAGCATCGCCGAGAGCATGCCGCCCTGGATGAAGCCCGCGGGGTTGCAGAACTCCGGCTTGCCGTCGAAGCCGAGCTTGATCCAGCCCTCCTCCGGACGGGCATCGAGCAGGCGCCAGCCGAGCAGCTCGGCGCATGGGGGCCTTGGGAAGTTATCGAGCGCGGTCTTGACCATGCGAGATCTCCTTTGCCCCCTGTTAGCGCAAGACTGCTGACAGCCTGCTGTCAGCAGGATGGATGCTAGAGATCCAATCCATGCGCGATGACCTTGCGCATGACGTTGGGCAGCGCCTCATCTGCCAGAGTCGCGATCGGCACCCAACGCATGCCCTCGGGCGCGCGGACCCGGGCCTCGGCCTTGGCCGTGTAGACCACCAGCTCGAGCGGAAAATGCGTGAAGACGTGGGTGACGACGCCCACCTTGCGCTGCCAGCGCGACAGCCCCTTGAGCTGCGGCGCCTGCTGCTTCGCCGTTGCATCGTCCTGGCCGGCGATCCAGTCCGAGCACGGCACCTCCGTCATGCCGCCGAGCAGCCCCTTTTCGGGCCGCGAGCGAACCAGCAATTCGGCACCGCGCGTGACCACGAAGGCGGCGCCGCGCCTGAGCATCCCGCTCTTCTTCGGTGCCTTGCGCGGGAACGTCTCCTGGGTGCCCTGCGCGCGTGCCGTGCAGTCCTCTGTGAACGGACACAGCGAGCAGGCCGGCTTCTTCGGCGTGCAGATCGAGGCGCCGAGATCCATCAGCGCCTGCGCGCTGTCGCCGGCGCGAGACTCCGCCAGCAGCGTCGCGGCGAGTTGCTGGATGAGCGGCTTGGCTTGCGGCAGCTCCTCCTCGACCGCGAACAGCCGCGACACCACGCGCTCGATATTGCCGTCGACCGGCATGGTGCGGCGGTCGAACGCGATCGCCGCAATCGCCGCCGCCGTGTAGGGCCCGATCCCCGGCAGCGCGCGCAGCCCCTCCTCGGTATCCGGAAACACGCCGCCATGCTCGCGCGTCACGGCGACCGCGCAGGCATGGAGGTTGCGTGCGCGCGAGTAATAGCCGAGCCCGGCCCACATCCGCAGCACGTCGTCCTGCGAGGCTCGCCCCAGCGCCGTGACATCCGGCCAGCGCGCGACGAATTTTTCGAAATAGGGGCCGACCGCCTTCACGGTGGTCTGCTGGAGCATGATCTCGGAGAGCCAGACGCGGTAGGGATCGGACGCCTCGCCGGGCGCGGCGCGCCAGGGCAGTCGGCGCCGGTGGCGGTCGTACCATTGCAGGAGCGCGAGCGGGCGAACCGACGACGCCGTACTCTGTTCCTTCTTGCGCGCAGTCGTGGAGAGCATGCACCTTTACTAGAGGAGGATTCCGCCTGTGGCCAGCGCGACCGGACCGTTGCGCGCTATAACGCCTTGCGTTATACACAGACATGATCCAGAGCTTCGCCAACTCCGAGACAGAGTTGATCTGGTCCGGTCGGCGAAGTCGAAAACTGCCGCCCGACATTCAGAATGTGGCTTTGCGAAAGCTGCGCTTGCTGAACCAGGCGCGGGTGTTGGCGGATCTCAAGGTTCCTCCGGGCAATCGGCTGGAAGCCCTGAAAGCCAACCGCGAAGGTCAGCACTCGATCCGGATCAACGATCAGTGGCGCATCTGTTTTGTGTGGGATGAAGGAGGACCGAGAGATGTCGAAATCGTCGACTACCACTAGGAACGGGTTCCTCCGCAATCCCCATCCCGGCGAGATCCTGCTGGAGGAGTTTTTGAAGCCGATGGAGCTGAGCCAGAACGCGCTGGCGCGGGCCGTTCACGTCCCGCCGCGGCGGATCAACGAGATCGTCCTCGGCAAGCGCGACATCACCGCCGACACTGACCTGCGGCTCGCCCGCTATTTTGGTCTGTCGGAGGGCTTTTTCCTGGGTCTGCAGATGGACTATGATCTGATGCAACGACGGCGCGAGATCGATCGCGACCTCAAGGCCATCCGGCCTCGCGCCGCGGCATAACGGACGGCTCATGTCCAAATTCGGCCCCATCTTCAAGCCCGGCCCGGTCAGCGCCAAACCGCTCGGGATCCTGCTCGACGACGTCTTTGCCGAGGCCTATGCCAAGCAGGGCTTTGCGGCGCGCGAGCTGGTGACGCGGTGGGCGCAGATCGCAGGGCCGGAGATCGCGGCCCATGCCGAGCCGCTCAAGATGCAATGGCCACGGCCGGTCGAGGGTCAGCCGCAGGAGCCGGCAACCCTGGTGCTACGGGTCGAGGGGCCGATGGCGCTGGATATCCAGCACTCGGCCGACGTGATCCTGGAGCGGGTCAACCGCTTCTTCGGCTGGAGCGCGGTCGGCAAGCTCGCCTTCCGCCAGGCGCCGCTGTCGCGGCCCCGGACCCGGAAGCGGCCCGGCCCGCCGGACCCCAAGGCCGTCGCCAAGGTGGCGGAGAACCTGACCGACATCGAAGATGAAGAACTGAAGACGGCGCTGGCGCGCCTTGGGGCCGCCATCAAGCGAAATTGAGCCTCATTCCGCGGCCAAACTGGACCTGTCCGCAGCGCCCGCCATTGCCTCAAACGACGTTTCAAGCTAGCGACAGGCCGTCCGAGCAGGAAACCTTGACCCGTCCTTTGGGCGAACCTTGCCAATCCCGGGAGCCGACCTTGATCATCACCCGCCGCGCCTTCACCACGATGCTGTCGCTGACCGGGCTTGCCGCGTTCGCCGGGCTCTCGCCGCTGCGGTTCATCTCGGACGCCATTATCCCTGAAGCAATGGCGCAGTCGGCCGCCGATGTCGCCAAGCCGGTGTCGCTGCCCGACATGGCGCTCGGCCCGAAGGATGCCGCCGTCACCATCACCGAATACGCCTCGATGACGTGTCCGCACTGCGCCGCCTTCAACGAGCAGGTGTTCCCGAAGATCAAGACGGAATACATCGACACCGGCAAGGTGCGTTACATCTTCCGCGAGTTCCCGCTCGACATCAAAGCCGCCGCCGGCTCGATGCTGTCGCGCTGCATCGCCAAGGACGATGCGCCGAAATACTTCGCGGTCACCGACATGCTGTTCCGCCAGCAGAATGACTGGGTGATGAAGAACACCACCGAGACCCTGACGCGGATCGGCAAGCAGGCCGGCCTCACCCAGCAGCAGGTCGAGGCCTGCCTGAAGGACCAGGCGCTGCTCGACAAGATTGCCGCCGACCAGAAATATGCCAGCGACGTGCTCAAGGTGGATTCGACGCCGACCTTCTTCATCAACGGCGAGAAGATCAAGGGCGACACCTCGTTCGAGGAGTTCGCCAAGAAGATCAACCCGCTGCTGAAGAGCTGATTCGCTCGTCAAGATCCTGATTCGCATCTCGAAAGCCGTATCTTTCCCGGCATAAATCCCTTGGGAAAAGCGGCTTTCGCCGGTTGCCCTCGCGGCGCACCGCGGCCATTGTCCAGCCGCATGAGGCGCCTCGCGCGACTCACCCAGACAGCGACATTGCCTTCCATGGTATTGTCCCGGCAGGGGGATTCGCGCCTGCCAACAGAGATGCGTGCTTATGAAAATCACCCGCCTGCGCCTTCACGGCTTCAAGTCCTTCGTTGAGCCCACGGACTTCGTCATCGAGCCCGGCCTGACCGGCGTGGTCGGCCCCAACGGCTGCGGCAAGTCGAATCTCGTCGAGGCGCTGCGCTGGGCGATGGGCGAGACCTCCTACAAGAGCTTGCGCGCCGCCGACATGGATGCGGTGATCTTCGCCGGCTCCGGCAACCGTCCGGCGCGCAACCATGCCGAAGTGACGATGACGATCGACAATGCCGATCGCACCGCGCCGGCGGCGATGAACGACAGCCAGATCCTGGAAATCTCCCGCCGCATCGAGCGCGAGGCGGGCTCGGTCTACCGCATCAACGGCCGCGACGTGCGCGCCCGCGACGTGCAGATCCTGTTCGCCGACGCCGCCACCGGCGCACGCTCGCCCGCCCTCGTTCACCAGGGCAAGATCGGCGAGATCATCCAGGCCAAGCCCGAGCAGCGCCGCCGCGTGCTGGAAGACGCCGCCGGCGTCGCCGGCCTGCACGCCCGCCGTCACGAGGCCGAGCTGCGGCTGAAGGCGGCCGAAACCAACCTCACCCGCGTCGAGGATGTGATCGGCCAGCTCTCCGGCCAGATGGAAGGCCTGAAGAAGCAGGCTCGCCAGGCCGTGCGCTATCGCGAGATCGCCGCCAAGGTCCGCAAGGCCGAAGCCACGCTGTTCCACCTGCGCTGGGTCGGTGCCCATGCCGACGTCAACGAATCCGGCCAGACCCACGATCTCGCCGTGCGCGAGATGGCCGAGCGCACCCAGCACCAGGCCGAAGCCGCCCGCATCCAGGCGATCCGCGCCGCCGAGATGCCGGCGCTGCGCGATGCCGAAGCGCGCGCCGCGGCCGGCCTGCAGCGCCTGACCAATGCCCGCGAGCAGCTCGACCGTGAGGAAGAGCGCGCCAAGGAGCGCGTCACCGAGCTCGAGCGCCGCCTTGCCCAGTTCGGGGGCGACATTTCCCGTGCTCAGCAGCAGACCATGGATGCCGACGTCGCGCTGCAGCGGCTCGACGCCGAAGATGCCGAGCTGAAGGAAGAGATCAAGTCGCGCGTCGAGAAGCGCTCCGGCGTCGACGAGCGCGTTGCCGAGGCCGAGGCGGTGCTGACCGAAACCGAGCAGCGCTTCGCCGAGCTCACCACCGCGCTCGCCGACCTCACCGCCAAGCGCAACCAGCTCGAGGCCAACGTCCGCACCCATCGCGACAAGCTCGCCCGGCTCGATCAGGAGATCGCGAACGTCACGGCGGAAGAGCAGAAGCTCACCGAAGCAACCGGCGGCTTCGGCGATCTCGACGAGCTGACCGCGCTGGTCGAGACGGCGGAAGAGACGCTGGCGGCCTCCGAAGCTGCGGCGCAGGCCAGCGAAGCTGCGCATGTCGCGGCACGCCAGACGCTGGAATCCTCACGCTCGCCGCTGGTCGAGGCCGACAAGCGCGTGCAGCGGCTCGAGACCGAGGCGCGCACGATCTCCAAGATCGTCAACGGCGAGACCAAGAATTTGTGGCCGCCGATCATCGACGGCATCACCGTCGACAAGGGCTTTGAAAAGGCGATCGGCGCGGCACTCGGCGACGATCTCGATGCGCCGATCGATCCGTCGGCGCCGATGCGCTGGACCAATGTCGGACACACCGAGGGCGATCCGGAGCTGCCCGAAGGCGCCGTTCCGCTCTCCAACCATGTGCAGGCGCCGGCCGAGCTGGCGCGTCGCCTCGCGCAGATCGGTGTCGTCCCGCGCGAGCGCGGCGCCGAGCTGGTGTCGCAGCTCAAGACCGGCCAGCGGCTAGTCTCGCCTGAGGGCGACGTCTGGCGCTGGGACGGTTTTGTTGCCGCGGCGCATGCCCCGACCGGCGCCGCGCGGCGCCTGGCCGAGCGTGCCCGCCTCGTCGACATCGAGAACGAGCTGGAGCAGGCCCGCATCGACGCGCAGATCAAGCGCCAGGCGCTGGAGAACGCCGAGTCCGAGCTGCAGATGGCGGCCAGCACCGAGGGCGCTAGCCGCGAGGCCTGGCGCGCCGCGCAGCGCGAGCTCAACGTCGCGCGCGAGCGCCACGCCAATGCCGAGCGCGAGATCAGCCGCCATGCCGCGCGCAAGGCGACGCTGTCGGAGGCGCACAGCCGGCTCGCCGCCGATCGCGCCGAAGCCGAGGCCGCCTACGAATACGCCCAGGCCGGCATCGGCGAGCTGCCGTCAAGCGAGGACACCGAAACCCAGCTCGCCGCCGTCCGCAGCGACATCGAAGGCCGCCGCCGCATGGCCGCCCAGGTCCGCGCCGAGGCGCAGGCGCTGGCACGCGAAGCCGAGCTCGCCGATCGCCGCGTGCAGGCGATCCTCGCCGAGCGCACCGAGTGGCAGAACCGCAAGGAGAGCGCGGCCTCCCACATCGACACCATCCAGGCCCGCATCGCCGAGCTCACCATCGAGCGCAGCGAGCTCGAAAACGCCCCGGCCGTGTTCGCCGAGAAGCGCAGCGCGCTGATCACCGAGATCGAATACGCCGAGAACGACCGCCGCATGGCCGCCGACGCACTTGCCACCGCGGAAACCGCAATGGCCGAGACCGACCGCGTCGCCAAGCTGACGCTCGAGGCGCTCTCCAGCGCCCGCGAGGCCACCGCCCGCGCCGAGGAGCGCATGGAAGGCGCCCGCCGCCGGCTCGAGGACATCGAGCGCGAGATCCGCGACATGCTCGAGGTCGAGCCGCAGGCCGTCGCCGGCCTTGCCGAGCTCGAGCCCGGCGCCGAACTGCCGCCGCTGCACGAGATCGAGGAGGACCTCGAGAAGATGCGCCGGGACCGCGAGCGCCTCGGCGCCGTCAATCTGCGCGCCGAGGAAGAGCTGCGCGAGGTCGAGACCCAGCACACCGGCCTTGTCACCGAGCGCGACGACCTGGTCGAGGCCATCAAGCGGCTGCGCCAGGGCATCCAGAGCCTCAACAAGGAAGCCCGCGAGCGGCTGCTGACCTCGTTCGACGTCGTCAACGACCACTTCAAGCGCCTGTTCGTCGAGCTGTTCGGCGGCGGCGAAGCCGCGCTGCACCTGATCGAGAGCGACGATCCGCTGGAAGCCGGCCTCGAGATCATCGCCAAGCCGCCGGGCAAGAAGCCGCAGACGCTCTCGCTGCTCTCGGGAGGCGAGCAGGCGCTGACCGCGATGGCGCTGATCTTCGCGGTGTTCCTGACCAACCCCTCGCCGATCTGCGTGCTGGACGAAGTCGACGCGCCGCTCGACGACCACAACGTCGAACGGTACTGCAACCTCCTGCACGAGATGACCGGCTCGACCGACACGCGCTTTATCATCATCACGCACAACCCGATCACGATGGCGCGGATGAACCGCCTGTTCGGCGTCACCATGGCCGAGCGCGGCGTGTCGCAGCTGGTGTCGGTGAGCCTCGCCGAGGCCGTGGACATTCTCGACCAGAACGTGGCGTGATAGCTCGATCGCGCCACACCCATTGCGTCATCATCCGCCTTGTGCGCAAATTGCGCACTGGTGCGGACTGATCCAGTACGCCGCGGCTTCTCGGTTAACGGCACTGTCTCGGAGTACTGGATGCCCCGCCTTCGCGGGGCATGACTGCGGATGATGATCTCCCCCACCCTTCCCGCCGAACTGAAAGCCGCCCTCGACGGCAAGCTACAGGGCTTGTCTCGCAGCGACGCGGCCCGGCGCTCGCAGAGGATCTCGACTACGTATCGCGCCGGCGGCACCTCCGGCACGATCAAGTCGGACGCAGATGCGCTCGCGTATGCGCTGGCGCGCATGCCCGCGACCTACGCGGCGGTGGCGGCGAGCCTCAATGCGCTCACCGAGATCGCGCCTGATCTCGCCCCCGAAACATTGCTCGACGTCGGCGCCGGTCCGGGCACCGCCAGCTGGGCCGCCGCGGAAGCCTTTCCGTCGCTACAGGATTTTACCCTGCTCGATGCCAACGTCACGCTGAGCCGGCTCGCGCTCGAACTGGCACACGGCAGCTCGCGATTGGCGGAGTGCCGTTATCTGCCCGGCGATGCCGGCGGCAACCTCGCCGAGGTCTCACAGGCCGATTTCGTCATCGCCAGCTACATCATCGGCGAGCTCAGCGAGGCCGATCAGCGCAAGCTGACCGAGGCGATGTGGGCCAAGGCGCGCCACGCGCTGGTGGTGATCGAGCCCGGCACGCCCGCTGGCTATGCCCGCATCCTCGCCCTGCGCCAGCAGCTGATCGCAGCTGGCGCCTTCGTCACCGCGCCCTGCCCGCACGAAAGGCCGTGCCCGCTCATCGCGCCCGACTGGTGCCATTTCAGCCAGCGCCTGCCGCGCTCGCAGGCGCACCGGCAGATCAAGGGCGCCGAGGTGCCGTTCGAGGACGAGCGCTTCATCTACGTCGCCCTGACCCGCACCCCGCCCGCGAGCCGCGCCGCGCGCGTGCTGGCACCGCCGGACATCGGCAAGGCCGAGATCGCGGCCAAGCTTTGCACGGAGGCTGGGGTTGCGCCGGCAAAAGTCCCGCGGCGGGACAAGGCGGCCTATGCCGAGGCCCGGCGCTGGCGCTGGGGCGATGCCGTCATGTCCGAAAGTTAATTTCGCTGGCCGTGCCTGCCTTGAACTCGGGCCGTTCCTGATCCGACCAAGTCTTACCTTCCCTCCGCGCCGGGCTCTCATCCTGCGTTAATTTCGTCTACCCTAGCGCCCGCCTTCTTCCCTCTTCAGGAGTTCTCCATGTCGACCGGCTGGATCGTTCTCGGCGTCATCGTCGTCCTCGCGCTGATCGCTTTCAGCGCCTACAACCGCCTGGTGGCGCTGAGCCAGCGTGTCGGCCAGGCCTTTGCCGACATCGACGTGCAGCTCAAGCAGCGTCACGACCTGATCCCGAACCTGGTCGAGACGGTGAAGGGCTACGCCTCGCACGAGCGCGGCACGCTCGACGACGTCATCAAGGCGCGCAATTCGGCGATGTCGGCACAGGGTCCGGCGCAGGTGTCCGCGGCCGAGAACCAGCTCTCCGGCGCGCTCGGCCGGCTGATCGCGCTGTCGGAGGCCTATCCCGACCTCAAGGCCAACGCCAATTTCCAGCAGCTCGCGTCCGAGCTCTCCGACCTCGAAAATAAGATCGCGGCGAGTCGTCGCTTCTTCAACAACGCGGTGCAGGAATACAATACCGGCATCCAGCAGCTGCCCGCCGCCTTGTTCGCCGGCATGTTCGGCTTCACCAAGAAGGACTTCTTCGATCTCGGCGCCAGCCGCACCGACGTCGAGACCGTGCCGCAGGTGAAGTTCTGATTTGAGCCGATAGGCCGGCAGGGCATCGCGTCATGGCCGCGTATGGTCTCTACACGCACATCGCCTCGAACAAGCTTCGTTCGATGCTGCTGCTCGCCGGCCTGTTCGCGCTGGTCTATGTGCTGGTCTATGCCGGCGCGCTGGTGGCCGAGGTGTTCATCGACGACAGTGAGACCGCCGCGTACTATCTGAGACACGCCTTCTCGGACCTGCTCAAGGCCGCGCCGATTGCAACGGTCGTGGCGGCGGTCTGGATCGTGATCGCCTATTTCTTTCACCAGTCGATGATCGATGCCGTGACCGGCGGCCACAGCGTCACCCGGCAGGAACAGCCGCGGCTCTACAATCTGCTCGAGAACCTCTGCATCTCGCGCGGCCTCACCATGCCGAAGCTGAAGATCATGGAGAGCCCGGCGCTGAACGCGTTCGCGACCGGCCTCAATCCGCGGCAATATTCCATCACGGTCACCACGGGTCTCCTCGATGCGCTCAACGACAAGGAGATCGAGGCGGTGCTCGGCCACGAGCTGACCCACATCAAGAACGGCGATGTGCAACTCATGGTGGTCGCCGTCATCATCGCCGGCGTGGTCGGCTTCTTCGGCGAATTGTTCTTCCGCCTGTTCACGAATCTGAACTGGAGCTCGGGCGGCTCCTCGTCCTCGGGCTCGTCCTCGTCGTCGCGGTCGTCCTCGTCGTCGAGCGACAGCAAGAGCTCCGGCGGCGGCGCGATCATCGTCATCATCATCGCCATCGTGCTGATCGTGCTGGCCTGGCTGCTGTCGCAGGTGGTGAAGCTCGCACTGTCGCGGTCGCGCGAATATCTCGCCGACGCCGGTTCGGTCGAGCTGACGAAAGACCCCGACGCGATGATCTCGGCGCTGCGCAAGATCGAGGGCCGCGGCGAGCTGCCGGGCGCCACCTCGGCGGTGATGGAGCTCTGCGTCGACAATCCGCGCGAGGGCTTTGCCGACCTGTTCGCGACCCACCCTTCCGTGCAGTCCCGGGTCGACGCGCTGGTCAAGTTCGCCGGCGGGCGCGATCCGGGACCGCTGCCGGACCCCGCCGAAGAGACGGAACAACTCGAGACCGAACATGCCGAGGCGCAGGACGGGCCGCCGCCGCTCTCGCAGGGGCCGTGGAGCGATGCGGCCGGTCCCGCCAACCCGCCGCCCGTTCCCGCGCCCAGTCCCTCAGGAGCCCCGGCAGCCAATCCGATGGGACCGTGGAGCCGTCACTGACGGCGTGATTTGCCGCTTCATGCGCCGGGTTTCCCGGCAATCGGGAAAATCCTCGGGAATTGCCGTAAGTGGAGCGCGAGGAATTGAATTCTCCCTTGTTTCTGCCATGTTCGCGCCCAACAGCAGACTCGGGACATCGATTTGGGGCCCGGCCGATTGCGACCTCGCGATCGGGGGCGCGCGTTAGGGGACAGCAATGGCAAAGCCGGCAGTGGTTGTGGTGGGCGCGGACAAGGGCGGGGTCGGCAAGACCACGGTATCGCGCACCCTGCTCGATTATTTCTCGGCCAACAACGTGCCGACGCGGGCGTTCGATACGGAGTCGCCGCGCGGAACCCTGAAACGCTTCCACCCCGACATCACCGAGATCGTCGACATGACGACGACGGCCGATCAGATGAAGATCTTCGACACGCTCAACGCTGTCAGCCCTTCGGTCACCGTGATCGACGTCCGCGCCGGCCTGCTTTCGCCGGCGCTGGCCTCGCTGCGCGACATCGGCTTCCTCGACGCCGCCAAGGCCGGCCAGATCACCTTCGCCGTGTTCCACATCCTCGGACCCTCGATCGCCTCGCTGGAGGAGATCGCGGAGACCGCAGGCTTCATGGGGGGCGCGAAATATTTCCTGGTGAAGAACTTCATCAACGACACCCAGTTCTTCCAGTGGGACCAGGCGACCTACAATTCCTACTTCCACCGCATCAAGGACGCGACCGAGCTGACCATCCCCAAGCTCAACGAAATGGCCTATGAGCAGGTCGAGGTCTCCTCCGTCCCGTTCCTGAAATTCGTGGCCAACAAGGGCATCAGCGACGAGGCCGCGAACTATTCCTTCGTGCTGCGCGGTTATGTCCGGCACTGGTTGGCCAATGTCTGGAGCGAATACGACCGCATCCGCCTGACCGACATCGTCGGGTCGAAATCCGCCACCCGCAACAGCGAAAAATAGTTGCGCAAGCCGGGCTGATACGGCTGGATTGGACGGTGAGTTGGCCTGATATAGCTGGCGATGCCCGCGACACCCGTCTACATCATCTGCTCGCCCCGCCCGCAGGTCGGCAAGACCTTGCTGGCGCGGCTTTTGAGCGAATTCCTGCTGCTCAAGAACGGCAACGTCGCGGCCTTCGACGTCAATCTGAAGGAGCCGTCGCTGCTCGATTACCTGCCGAAGGTGACCGAGACCGCCGACGTGATCGACACCTTCGGCAAGATGCAGCTGATGGACCGCGTCATCGTCGATGACGGACTTGCCAAGGTGATCGACCTCGGCTTCCACGCCTTCGACGAGTTCTTCAAGATGACCGACGAGATCGGCTTGCTGAAGGAGGCGGCGCGGCGCCACGTTGCGCCGATGATCCTGTTCGTCGCCGACACCGACCGCGTCTCGGCCCGCGCCCACGAGATGCTGCGTGGGCAGATCCCGCGGATGAACCTGGTCACGGTGGACAACGAATATGTCGTCCGCGGCGAGCTGCCGCCGGCAATGGGAGGCGGCCGGCTGTTCCGCCTTCCCGCGCTGCCCGGTTTCCTCAAGACCTATATCGACCGGCTGAATTTCTCCTTCACCGGCTATCTGCGCCAGGAGAAGGACTCTTCCACCGAACTGCACCAGTGGACGCGGCGGAACTACATCGCTTTCCGGGAGCTCGAGCTCAGCCTGATATTGCAGCGGTCGTGAAGCATTCGATCGGGAAGCTCGGTGTTCACCTCTCCCCAGCGGGGAGAGGTGAACCGCGTCCTTGGCCCACACACCGCCCCCGAAGCTTGTTCTGCCTCGTTGACGCTCAGTGCCCCTCGAACGACATCAGCGTGCGCACGGGCACGTCCATGGCGCGCAGCTTGGCGGCGCCGCCGAGCTCGGGCAGGTCGACGATGAAGCAGGCGGCAACCACGTTGGCGCCGATCTGGCGCAGCAGCTTGACCGCGCCTTCCGCGGTGCCGCCGGTGGCGATAAGATCGTCGACCAGGATGACCCGCTCGCCGGGCGCGACTGCATCGACATGCATCTCCATCTCGTCGATGCCGTATTCGAGGGAGTAGGCGATGCGCACCGTGGTGTGCGGCAGCTTGCCCTTCTTGCGGATCGGCACGAAGCCCGCCGAGAGCTGATGCGCCACCGCGCCGCCGATGATGAAGCCGCGCGCCTCCATGCCGGCGACCTTGTCGATCTTGTTGCCGGCCCAGGGATTGACGAGCTCGTCCACGGCTCGGCGGAATGCGCGCGCATCCGCGAGCAAGGTGGTGATGTCGCGGAACATGATCCCGGGCTTGGGATAATCCGGGATGGTGCGGACGCTCGCCTTGATGTCGTGGTCAAAAGTCATTCGTGCCTCTCAATTGACCGGCGCATCCAGCCGGAACGCGTTTTCGACAATACGTAGCCCCACCTCGCCGCCGAGCGACATCAGCGATTCCGGGTGGAATTGCACGCCGGCGACCGGCAGGGTCTTGTGCTCCAGCGCCATGGCGACGCCGTCCTCGGTGCTGGCGGTGACGCTGAGCACCTCCGGCATGCTGTCGCGCTCGACATAGAGCGAGTGATAGCGGCCGATGACGATCTCGTTCGGCAAATTGCGCATCAGCCGCCCGCCGCGCACCTGCACCCGCGAGGGCCGGCCGTGGGCGGGATGGGTCAGCTGGCCGAGCTCGCCGCCGAAATATTCGCCGATCGCCTGCACGCCGAGGCAGACGCCGAACACCGGCAGCTTCTTCTCCAGCGCCGCATCGATCGTCGTCTTGATCCCGAAATCCTCAGGGCGCCCGGGGCCGGGCGACAGCACCAGCAAGTCCCACCTCTTCTGCTTGAGCATGTCGAGCGCATGCACATAGCGGACCACGGTCACGCTGGCGCCGACCTGGCGGAAATAATCGGCGAGCATGTGCACGAAGCTGTCGTCATGGTCGATCAGCAGCACCTGCTTGCCCGAGCCGGTGGCATCAGGCGCAAAGGTCGAGAGCGGCTTCGGCGGATCGCCGCGCAGCGCCTGGAACAGCGCGGCCGCCTTGACCTGGCACTCGCGGTCTTCTGCGGCGGGGTCTGAATCGAACAGGCAGGTGGCGCCGACGCGCACTTCGGCGAGGCCATCCTTCATGCGGATGGTGCGGATGGTGAGGCCGGTGTTAATGCTGCCGTCGAAATTCACCGCGCCGATCGCGCCGGCATACCAGCGCCGCGGCGAGCGCTCGTGATCCTCGACGAATTGCATGGCCCAGAGCTTCGGCGCACCGGTGACGGTGACAGCCCAGGCGTGGGTGAGGAAGGCATCGAGCGCATCGAAGCCGGGGCGCAACATGCCCTCGACGTGGTCAACGGTGTGGAACAGCTTTGAGTAAGTCTCGATCTGGCGGCGCGCCAGGACCTTGATGGTGCCGGGCACGCAGACGCGCGCCTTGTCGTTGCGGTCGACGTCGGTGCACATGTTGAGCTCGAACTCGTCCTTCTCCGAGTTCAGGAGCTGGCGGATCTGCTCGGCATCGCCGATCGCATCAAGGCCGCGCGCGATCGTGCCCGAGATCGGGCAGGTCTCGACGCGGCGGCCGTCCGAGCGCACGAACATTTCGGGCGAAGCCGAGACGAGAAACTCGCCCTCGCCGAGATTCATCAGCGCACCATAGGGCGACGGGTTGATGACGCAGAGGCGCTGGAACACTTCGGCCGGCGAGCGGTCGCAGGGCTCGGCGAACAGCTGGCCGGGCACGGCCTCGAACAGATCGCCGCGGGCAAAGGCGGCGCGCGCTGTCTCGACCGTGGCCTGATATTCGCCCGGCGCGTGATCGGCAAAGCCCTGACGCGGCGTCTTCAGATAGGGGCTGTCGGCGGTCTCGCACGGCAGGCCTTCGGTCGACTTGCCCTTCCAGGCGAAATCGTAAGAGAGCACGACGCCGCGGCCGGTGGCACGATCATAAGCAAGCAGACGATCGGGCACGTAGAGCACGATGTCTCGCTGGTCGGCCTCGCGCGGGCGCTTCTGCACGAGGTCCTCGATCTGGAAGACGAGGTCGTAGGCGAAAGCGCCGAACAGGCCGAGCAGGCCGTCATCACTGGCGGAGAAGGCGGCGACGAGATCGCGCACCAGCGACATCACGCTGGCACGCCGCGTGCGCTGGTCCTCCTCGACCGGCGCATCACCGCGGATGATGTGGCCGGCAAGGCGGCTCGCCGTTCTCTCGGAGATGACGACACAGGGTTCGCGCAAGACATCGCCGAGGAAGGCGATCAGCACCTCTCCGCGCGCGTTCAGCGCTTCCAGCTTGAAATTGACGCCAACTGTCTCGAGCTTGAGCGGCGGATCGGAGAAGCCGAGGTCGAAGCTCTCGTAGCGGCCGGGCACGGTCGTGCCCGAGGACAGCACCACGCCGCGCCGGCGGTCGAGCAGGCTGACGAGATCGTCCAGCCGGTTGGCGCCGCCGGTGAATTGCTCGGCCACGCGCGTGATCGCAAGACCGGCGCGGGTCGCGTAGTCGCTTCGAGCCGGGAGGGCAAAGACTGTCCTGTTCATGTCGTCCTCTTACGAAACTTGCCGAGGGAACGCCACACAGGACAAACGATCAGGCCGCCGCACTGCGTGGCGACCTTCGACGATTTTGGGAAAGGAAATCGCACCGGCCACCTCGTCAGGAGGTGCGCCACCAAAGACGGGCTGGGCGGACGGCGGTGCTCATGGACGGGATACTCACCATGGCGCGGCGGCGGCGTCAAGGGTGGCTGGGCGGCTCCAATCGCCAAAATGGCGACGGCCAGGTCTCAGCCGCTTTAGGCCCGAATCTGCAGGCTGTCGCGCCCTATGGCCGCGTCCGCGGCATGACGCTCGATCTCGGCTCGCGTTACCGTGAGCAGAAGTTCACCGTCGGGTTCGACGACATTGCCACGGTCAGCCAAGGTTTCAACCATGACACCTGTCTTTCCTGTGACCGCACACCATGTGGCACGATCGTCGCTCACGCGCAGCGCCGTGATCATCGCGGCCGGATCCAGATCCAACTTTCGCAACAGCAGATCGATGGCTTCGGCCGCCAGATTTTGCTCGGCAATTCTCAAGAAATTCCGGATCGTGTCAGCGCCTACAGTCGACAACCGCGCGCCCACCAGTGTAGGCGGAAAGCTCTTCAATACTTCATGCATGTCCGACGGCTTCGGGCTCTGGCTGCCCGGGCCGAATTCGTAAAATTCTCCACCCGCCTCCTCGTAGACGCACAGGCGCGAACCCTTGTCAGTCTTGACGCCAATGGCAATGCCCTGGGCCCCTTCAGCATCCATATTGCTTCCCGCGAACACCTGAACCTTGAGCTCCGGGTCAGGCCTCACCGCCCCGCACGCGGCGGCGATCGTGAGCTGCAGGCAGTCGGTGATCTGGTAGCTGATGTGGCGAACGCTCAGCCAGATCCGACGTTGCGACAGATGTGGATTAAGTTGCGCAAGCCGTTCGATTTCGGAGGCGTACTGTTCCTGCGCGACAGCATGCAATTCGGGCCAGCTTGCGATCCATCGGGCCGCAAGTTGTGTCATTGGTTGCTGTCGTTCTGCTTCATAGAAGCGACGATCAAGCGCATCGAGCGCCGAGGCTCGGTTCTCGAAGCCATTCTGCTGCACGGTCTCTTGAGGATTATCCCCTACCCAAGCGATCATTTCCTGCAATATACGATGTTGCGCGCTCGCTCCCATCGCTTTGAGTCCGGCGAGCGCATCGCCAGACGTCGTGGGAAGCATCGAAACGCCCGTGTTACCGATGAACTGGCTGTGACCGCCGTTGTTGACCTGAGCCAGATAGTAGTCGGCGTGATAGGCCTGCATGGCCACAGCGGGCAGTTCACGTCCGGAGTACACGCCGACGCGTTGCATTTGGTTGACGTAGTCGACTACCGCGTGGGTTAGATATTCGGCCTTCTCAGGGTCCTGGGCCGCCTCCAGCCGCTCGCGAGGCAAAACAACCGTCGTCAACCGACCATCCACAATCATCACCCCTCCAGAGCCGCGCAGCGAAGGGCTACACCGCTGCAGCCTAGAATTGCAGCGAGCTGTTATCAATGGCGATTTAACACGTGCGCAGATCGATCCGCACCCGCTGGTGCTACCCCAGATGCTTCCGGAAAAACTCCGTCGCTCGGCCCCAGGCGAGCTCGGCGGCTTCGCGGTCGTGCACGGCCTGGCGCTGCTCGTTGACGAAGGCGTGCTCGGCGTCATAGCGGAACAGCTCCAGCGACTTGCCGGCGGCCTTCATGGCCTTCTCGAAGCCGTTGACCAACTCCGGCGTGCACCAATCGTCCTTGTTGGCGAAATGGGCCTGGAGCGGGATCTTGACGTCGGCGGGCTTGGCCGCCTGCTCGGGCGGGATGCCGTAGAACACGACGCCGGCCGCGAGCTCCGGGATTTTGGTCGCGCCGATGATGGTCACGGCGCCGCCGAGGCAGAAGCCGGTCAGCCCGACCTTGGCACCGTTGCGCGACAGATATTGCGTGGCGCCGCGCACGGTCTGCGTGGTGGCGTCCATGAAGTCGAGCGAGTTCATCTCCTTGTTGGCGCTGTCCGTGTCGTGATACGGCACCACCTTGCCCTTGTAGAGATCGGGCGCCAGCGCGTCGAAGCCGGCCAGCGCGAAGCGGTCGCACAGGCCCTTGATCTGATCGGACAGGCCCCACCATTCCTGGATCACGACGACGCCCGGCGCATTGCCGCGCCCGGCATTGGCGAGATAGCCCGAGGCGTCCTTACCGTCCGGGCGCTTGAAGGTGATGCTGGTTCCCATGGTGTCCTCCGGTGAGTTTCTGGGGGATCGGTTGGCGGTATTTTGGCGGGTGGGAGCGCGCGGCGCAATCCACACTCTTGTCATTCCGGGGCGATGCTTCAGCATCGAGCCCGGAATCCATTCATCACCATCTCCGCCGCGCAATGGATTCCGGGCTCGCGCTTTCGCGCGCCCCGGAATGACAGCCCAACAAAAAGCCCCCTTGCGGGGGCTTTTTCATTTCTCGTCTTTCGCCGCTCAGTGCGAGGCGGCCCAGACCTTCTTCTTGGTGAAGTACATCAGGCCCGCGAAGACGATCAGGAAGACGAAGACCTGGAAGCCGAGGCGCTTGCGCGCTTCCATGTGCGGCTCGGCGGTCCACATCAGGAAGGTGGTGACGTCCTTGGCGTACTGCGCGACGGTGGTCGGCGCGCCGTCGTCATAGGTCACCTGGCCGTCGCTGATCGGCTTCGGCATCTTGATGGCGTGGCCCGGGAAGTACTTGTTGTAGTACGAGCCCTCCGGGAGAGTGACGCCCTCCGGCACCTTGTCCTCATAGCCTTGGAGCAGCGCGGTGACATAGTCAGGCCCCTGCTCCTGGTACTGGGTGAAGACGTCGAAGATGAACCAGGGGAAGCCGCGCTTGTAGGAGCGCGCCTTGGTGATCAGGGACAGGTCCGGCGGCGCCGCACCGCCGTTCGCGGCACGCGCGGCCTGCTCGTTCGCGAACGGCGAGGGGAAATAGTCCGCCGGCCGGCCCGGGCGCTCGAACATGTCCCCCGCATCGTTCGGGCCGTCCTTGACCTTGTACTCGGATGCAAACGCCGCGGCTTGCGCCACCGAATAGCCAGGCCCGCCGGGCTCGGCGAGGTTGCGGAAGGCGACGAAGGACAGGCCGTGGCAACTGGCGCAGACCTCCTTGTAGACCTTGAGGCCGCGCTGCAGCGCGCCGCGATCGAACTTACCGAAAGGGCCCGAGAACGACCATGTGTTGCCTGGCGGCTTATCGCTGCCTTCGGCTGCTTTCGCGCTATCGATCGAGCCCGCGAACAGCGAGCCGGCGAGCGCCAGCACGATCGCGGTCGAGACCATCGGCGTCGACCGGCTGCCGGTCTTGGCCAGCACGGCATCCGAGATCGAGTTCGGCACCGGCCGCGGCTTCTCGATGCGCGCGAGCAGCGGCAGCACGATCAGGAAGTAGGCGAAGTAGCAGAACGTCAGGATGCGGCCGGCGATGACGTAGATGCCTTCCGGCGGCTGTGCGCCGAGATAGCCGAGCAGGATGCAGACCGCGACGAAGATCCAGAAGAACTGCTTGGCGAGCGGACGGTACTTCGAGGACTTGGTCTTGGCGGTGTCGAGCCAGGGCAGGAAGCACAGGATGATGATCGCCCCGAACATCGCGATGACGCCCGCGAGCTTGTCGGGAATCGAGCGCAGGATCGCGTAGAACGGCAGGTAATACCATTCCGGCACGATGTGCGGCGGCGTCACGCCCGGGTTCGCGGGAATGTAGTTGTCGGCGTCGCCGAGATAGTTCGGCATGTAGAAGATGAACCAAGCGTACAGCAGCAGGAAGCAGGCGACGCCGAACATGTCCTTGATGGTCGCATGCGGCGTGAACGGCACCGTGTCCTTTTCCGTCTTCGGCTCGACGCCATCAGGGTTGTTCTGGCCAGCGACGTGCAGCGCCCAGACGTGGAGCACGACGACGCCTGCGATCACGAACGGCAAAAGATAGTGCAGCGAGAAGAAGCGGTTCAGCGTCGGGTTGCCGACTGCATAGCCGCCCCAGAGCAGCGTCACGATGCTCTCGCCGACATAGGGAACGGCCGAGAACAAATTGGTGATGACGGTGGCGCCCCAGAAGCTCATCTGGCCCCAGGGCAGCACGTAGCCCATGAAGCCGGTCGCCATCATCAGGAGGTAGATGATGACGCCGAGGATCCACAGCACCTCACGCGGCTCCTTGTACGACCCGTAGTACAGACCCCGGAACATGTGGACGTAGACGGCGACGAAGAACATCGAGGCGCCGACCGCGTGCATGTTGCGCAGCAGCCAGCCGTAGTTCACGTCACGGACGATCAGCTCGACCGACTTGAAGGCGAGATCGGCGTTCGGCGTGTAGTGCATCGCCAGGATCACGCCGGTCAGGATCTGCATTCCGAGCATGAAGGAAAGAATGGCGCCGAAGGTCCACCAATAGTTCAGGTTGCGCGGGGTGGGATAGGCGACGAAGGAGGAATGGATGAGACCAAAAATCGGCAGGCGCCGCTCGATCCATTGCAGGGCCGGATTGCTCGGCTGGTAGTCGGATGGTCCGCTCATGATGCGATCCTGAGGAAATAGTACGACGAGACGGCGCGAAGCTTCGGACTTGAGTCCGAAGCTCAGCCGATCTGGATTTTGGTGTCGGAAACGAACTGGTACGGCGGCACGGCCAGGTTCGTGGGCGCTGGGCCCTGGCGGATGCGGCCGGACGTATCGTAGACCGAACCATGGCAGGGGCAGAAGAACCCGTCGTAGCTGCCTTCATGAGCGATCGGGATACAGCCGAGATGGGTGCAGATGCCGATCACGACCAGCCACTGCTCGTGGCCCGACTTGACCCGGGCCTCGTCGGTCTGCGGATCCGGCAGGCTCGCCACGTTGACGGCGCGCGCCTCGTCGATCTGCTTCTTGGTGCGGTGACTGATGTAGATCGGCTTGCCGCGCCAGAACACCTTGATGTCCTGGCCTTCCGCGATCGGGCTGAGATCGACCTCGATCGGCGCACCGGCGGCGATGGTCGAGGCATCCGGATTCATTTGGGAGATGAAGGGCCAGAGCGCAGCCGCGCCCCCTACTGCTGCAAATGCCCCTGTTGCAACGAATAAGAAATCACGGCGTGTCGGATGGTCCGCCGAAGACGCTGTCGTCACGATTCCAACCCTTTCTTCTTGCGCTACCGGTGGAACCGCTCCGAGGGGCGCCCAAGAGGTCCCCGGAAAGGCTGCCGGCACCCGCGGCCCCCCGCGGCGGCAGAACTTGGCTTGTTCACCTCTAAACGGGTGAAACAGCAGTCCAGAATCGTTCTATTGGCACCCTTGCCGGGCGAGCGCAAGCCCGCTAACGGCGTGAGAGCGTGCAATGCACGAATTCCCGGGCGGGCGATGTTTTATTGAGACATTTTGCGCCCGCAAGCCAACTCGCCGCCGCCCATGCAGATCGCACTTTTCCAGCCCGACATCCCCCAGAACACCGGCACGATTCTTCGCCTCTGCGCCTGCCTGGGGCTCGATGCCCATATCATCGAACCGGCGGGCTTCCCCATCTCGGACCGCCTGTTCCGCCGGGCGGGAATGGACTACCTCGACCATGTCAGGCTGACCCGCCACGTCTCCTGGGCGACATTCGAGGACTGGCGTGCAGGCCAGGGCCACCGGCTGCTGCTGTTCACCACCAAGGCCGCTACCGACTACCGCGATTTTCATTACCAGAGGTCGGACATCCTGCTATTCGGGCGCGAGAGCGCCGGCGTCACCGATGCGGTGGTCGAGGCGGCCGATGCGCGCCTGGTGATCCCGATCAAGGCGGGGCTGCGGTCGCTCAATGTGGCCATGAGCGTGGCCATGGCCGCCGGCGAGGCGCTGCGGCAGATCCGGAACCCGCAAGGTTTGACAGATTGAGGAGAGAGGCTTGAGTTACGCGGTCAAGGAGATCTTCCTGACCCTGCAAGGCGAAGGCGCCCATGCCGGGCGCGCGTCGGTGTTCTGCCGCTTTGCCGGCTGCAACCTCTGGAGCGGGCGGGAGGCCGACCGCGCGGATGCGACCTGCAAGTTCTGCGACACGGATTTCGTCGGCACCGACGGCACGCTCGGCGGGCGCTATGGCTCGGCTGCGGAACTCGCCGATACCATCGCCGCGCAATGGACGGCGGCTGCCGCCAATCGCTACGTCGTGCTGACCGGCGGGGAGCCGCTGCTCCAGGTCGACGCCGCGCTGATCGAGGCGCTGCACGAAAGAGGCTTCGAGATCGGCGTCGAGACCAACGGCACGATCGCAGCTCCTGATGGGCTCGACTGGATCTGCGTTAGCCCCAAGGGCGGCAGCGACCTGGTCCTGCGCCAGGGCCACGAGCTGAAGCTGGTCTATCCCCAGGCCTTGGCGATGCCCGAAGCATTTGAGGATCTCGCTTTCGAGCGCTTCTCGCTGCAGCCGATGGACGGGCCTGAGGTCATCGAGAACACCGCGCGCGCGATCGATTATTGCCTGCACCATCCGCAATGGCGGCTCAGCGTGCAGACCCACAAATCGCTCGGCATCAGATAGGACGCGACCCGCGAATGCAGATGGACGTCACGACGATCGAAGACCGCAAGGCCCGCGCCCGCGCCTGGTTCGAGCGCTTGCGCGACGACATCTGCGCGAGCTTCGAGCGGCTCGAGGACGACGCACCGCAGGGCCTCTATCCGGGCGAGGCCGGCCGCTTCAAGCGCACGCTTTGGCAGCGCACCGACCACACTGGCGCGGCCGGCGGCGGCGGCGTGATGTCGATGATGCATGGCCGGCTGTTCGAGAAGGTCGGCGTGCACTGCTCGACGGTGCACGGCGAGTTCGCACCCGAATTCCGGGCCCAGATCCCCGGCGCGGCGGAGGATCCAAAATTCTGGGCCTCCGGCATCTCGCTGATCGCGCATATGCGCAATCCGAACGTCCCCGCCGTGCACATGAACACGCGCTTCGTCGTCACCACGAAGGCTTGGTTCGGCGGCGGCGCCGACCTGACGCCGGTGCTGGAGCGACGGCGGACGCAGGACGATCCCGACAGCATCGCCTTCCATGCCGCGATGAAACAGGCCTGCGTGCAGCCGAGCGGTGTTGCCGACTACGACAAGTACAAGAAATGGTGCGACGAGTATTTCTACCTGCCGCACCGGAAAGAGGCGCGCGGCATCGGCGGCATCTTCTACGACTGGCACGACAGCGGCGACTGGGACGCCGACCTCGCCTTCACCCAGGACGTCGGCCGCGCCTTCCTGAAGATCTATCCCGAGATCGTACGGCGCAACTTCGCGAGCGCCTGGACGCCTGCGGATCGCGAGGAGCAACTGATCCGCCGCGGCCGCTATGTCGAGTTCAACCTGCTCTACGACCGCGGCACCATCTTCGGACTGAAGACCGGCGGCAACGTGGACTCCATCCTGTCGTCGCTGCCGCCCGAGGTGAAGTGGCCATGAACGCCGTGCTGCCGCCGCTGCCCCGCGCCATGCTGATCGACATGGACGACACCATCCTGTCGGCCTATGGCCGGCCCGAGATCGCCTGGAACACGATCACGGCCGAATTCGCCGAGGAGCTCGCCCCGCTGCCGCCGCCGATGGTCGCAACCGCGGTGCTGGCCTTCGCGCGAAACTTCTGGGCCAGTGCGGAAGCCGCGTGGCGGATGAAGCTCGCCGAGGCGCGGCACCTGACGGTGAAGGGCGGCTTCGCCGCGCTCGCGGCCGCAGGCCACCGCGCCCTGCCCGACGACCTCGCCATTCGCCTCGCCGACCGCTTCACCGCCTACCGCGAGGAGGAGATGTTCGTCTTTCCCGGCGCGCACGAGGCGATCGACCAGTTCAAGGCGCTCGGCATCAAGCTCGCGCTGGTCACCAACGGCGCCGCCAACATGCAGCGCGCCAAGATCGAACGCTTCGAGCTGGCGCATCGCTTCGACCACATCCAGATCGAAGGCGAGCACGGCTTCGGCAAGCCCGAGGAGCGCGCCTATCTGCACGCGATGCAGGCGCTCGGCGTCACCGCTGAGGACACCTGGATGATCGGCGACAATCTGGAATGGGAAGTGGTGACGCCGCAGCGCCTCGGCATCTATGCGATCTGGATGGACGTGCATGGCGAGGGCCTGCCCGAGGGCTCGACGGTCAGGCCCGACCGCATCATCCGCTCGCTCGGCGAGCTGCTGCCCGACCGGGCATGATCGAGGGCCCAAAACAAAACCTCGAAAACAACCCCATGCACAGTAGCGCGCTGCTGTAAAATCAAGGACTTACGGATTTTACGAAAAATTTCTGACCCGTCGGGCAAAACAGGGGTATTGTGGCATCGTCGCGAGGGTTGCGATCGAGCCTGGAGCGCGATGGCATCAGGATGAATCGTCATCGCGCTTTAGCTTATGTTTGAGCATGATCTTTTCGGAAAACCGCTACGCACTTTTCCGGATCATGCTCTAGTCGCGCTCCCGCGAGCACGCCCAAGGCAACCTATTCCACGGTGATATTGCCGGCCTCGATGACCCGCTTCCAGCGGGCCAACTCAGAGACCAGAAACTCC
Source organism: Bradyrhizobium sp. IC3195 (assembly GCF_020193585.1). Lineage (NCBI taxonomy): Bacteria > Pseudomonadati > Pseudomonadota > Alphaproteobacteria > Hyphomicrobiales > Nitrobacteraceae > Bradyrhizobium > Bradyrhizobium sp. IC3195. The sequence goes on from NZ_JADYVG010000018.1 coordinate 87,141, forward strand.
TTGAATTGCTCCGGGGTGTTGGCCACGATTTCGAGGCCGATCTCCTCCATTCGTTTGCGTACGTCCGGTGCCTTCAGCGCCGCGACGATCTCGCCATGCAATTTTGCTTTCACATCGGCAGGAAGGCCCTTCGGAGCAGCCACCGCCTGCCACGAAAAGACGTCGACACCATCGATCCCAAGTTCCTTCAAGGTGGGCACTTCGGGCAAAAGACGGGATCTGGCATCGCCGGTGATGGCGAGAACCTTGAGCTGCTTGGATTGAATTTGCCCGATGACGGCGTTGATGTTTTGAAACGATACGTTGACATGCCCCGCGAGGAGATCACTCACAGCGGGCGCCCCGCCGCGATACGGCACATGGAGACCGGTCGTCCCAGTGCGCTGCCAGAACAGCGCCGCCGTGAGATGATCGGACGAACCCGCACCCGAGCTTGCAAAAGTGATCTTGCCGGGGGCCTTCTTCAGTTGCTCCACCAATTCGGCGACCGTGTTTGCCGGAAAGTTCAAGGTGGCGACCAGGACGTTCGGTGCGCGCACGGCGACCGTCAAAAGGTCGAAGTCCTCCAGAGGATCATACTTCAGATTGGGCTGAAGAAATGGATTCGTCGCATAGACACCGATCGAGCCGACGAGAACGGTGTATCCGTCCGCTGGCGCCCGGGCCACCGCCGTTGCTCCAAGAGCGCCCGTTGCGCCGGACCGGTTTTCGACGACCACCGGCTGCCGCAGCGTATCGGAGACCTTCTGTCCGATTGCGCGCGCGACCATGTCGGACGAGCCTCCCGCCGGGAATGGAACGATAAAGGTGATATTCCTTTCCGGCCAGGCCGCGTATGCCATCGAGGTCGCGGCAAGAAGCAGGATGCCAGCTGCACCAAATCGAATCTTCGATAAAAAAGTAGCATTGCCCATTGTCGATCCTCCGTTGCGACATTTTTCTGAGGGCCTATTTTACGTGCTCATGCCATCCCGATTGATGCTCAGATTGTATTGATTGATCCACTATTTATCACGGGCGCTTTGTCGCGGTGAAATCGCCGATGTGCAAACCTGCCCAGGGGTGGCGCTTCGCTCTTCCAAGCGCTGTCGAGTTTTGCCTACGCGTTATCTCAACTCCCACGCTTCACCTTGAGCGTCAGCAGCGGCTTGCCTTTCTCGGCGATGTAGGTCGCGAGCTCCGCCGCGTTGCGGGCGCAAACGCGGTCTTTCACGCCCCAATCATTGCGCAGCGTATCTCGCGGTCAACGAATGACCGTGCAAGCTACCGGAGAACACCACGATCGCCTTTGGCGACAGCTCGGCCTGCAGCTTTCCCGTCATCATGTTGGGATTGGCCGGCGCAAGCGGAACGGTGACCGTCTTGCCGCCATCCTGAATCGTTGCGCGTCCCCGCATTTCCTTCGTCGACAGCGGCGATCCATCGTCGTCGCCAACGTAAAAGATGATGTCCGTCCCCTTGCTGACGAATTCGATCGGATGCCCCTGCGACTTGACGACGGGGCCGCCGTTGCTGCCCTTCGTCTGCGCCGCGGCAACATCCAGCGTCACGATCATCACAGCCGTCATGGCGAGGCCGATATAAGTTCTCATTGCAGGCTCCTCGGTGGTTGTCCGCGCGCATCAATAGGCTTCCGCGGGGGTGAACGTTGCGGCGTGTCCGGCCACGAGCCGCTGCAGCGGCTGCTTGCCGAACATCAGAAACAGAATCGGGGTCACAATTGTGTCGAGGACCGTGGCGCTGAGCAGGCCGCCGAAGATCGTCACGGCCACCGGGTGCAGGATTTCCCGGCCCGGCTCGTCCGCGCCGATCAAGAGCGGCGTGAGCGCTAGTCCTGCGCAAAGCGCCGTCATCAGCACCGGACTGAGGCGCTCCATGCTGCCTCGAATGACCAGCCCGGCCCCGAAACGCTCGCCTTCGTGGATGGCGAGATTGATGTAGTGCGAGATCTTCAAGATCCCGTTGCGCGCCGAGATGCCGGCCAGCGTGATGAAGCCGATCATCGATGCCACCGACAAGGGCTGCCCGGAGATCTTCAGCGCGGCGACGCTGCCGATCAGGGCGAGCGGAATACCTCCCATGATGATCAGCGCCAGTGCGATCGACCGGTAGCGGCTGTAGAGGACGACGAAGATCATCGTCATCGAGGCCAACGACAGAATGCCGATGCGCCAGGTCGCCTCCTGCTGGGCCTGGAACGCGCCTTCGAGGCTGGTCGTGTAGCCTTGCGGGAAATCGAGCTCGCGAACTGACCTCTGAATGTCGGCCGCGATATCGGCGATGTCGCGGCGTCCGTCCCCGTTGCCGTACACGACGATCCTGCGCTGGGTCCCCTCCCGCTGAATCTGGTTCGGCCCGTCTGTCTCGACGATGTCGGCCAAAGCGCTCAGCGGGACGAACTCCGAGCCGGTCGAGATGAGCAAATTGTGCAGTCCCGTCGTCGAACGGTCTTGCTCCGACAGGCGCATCACGACGTCGAAACGGCGATTGCCGTCGACGATCTGGGAGACCTTCCGGCCATTGGACAGCGCGTCGAGTGCCTGGGTGACCGCAGCCGGCGTCAGGCCGTGAAGCGCGGCGCGGGCATGGTCGATTTGAACCCGCACTTGCGGAATTAATACTTGCTTCTCGACCTGGAGATCGACCAGACCCGGGATCGTCGATAGACGCTGGCGCACCGTTTCGGACAGCCGCCGCAACATCTCGATGTCCTGGCCGAAGATCTTGAGCACGATCTGGGCACGAATACCGGACTGGAGATGATCGAGGCGGTGGCTGATCGGCTGTCCGATGGCCACCGACGCCGGCAGCGCGGACAGGGCTTCCCGGATGCTCGCATAGATGTCCGCCTTCTGGCGCTTGGACGGTGTAAGATCGACATCGATCTCGCTGTAGTGCACGCCTTCGGCGTGTTCATCCAGCTCGGCGCGGCCGGTGCGGCGTCCAACCGATTTCACCTCGGGCACCTTTGCGAGCAACTGCTCCGCCAATAGGCCAAGACGGTTGGATTCCGCGAGCGAAATGCCTGGATTGTACTGCAGCGACAGGACCAGCGTCCCCTCGTTGAAAGGAGGAAGAAAGCTGCGGGGCATCTGGCTCGCGGCATAGCCTGCCACCGCGACCGCAGCGGCGACGAAGACCAGCACCAAACCCTGCCGCTGGAAGGCCCAGCTGAGCACCCGCCGATTGGCCTGCTTCAGCTTCGTGACGACAAAGCTCTCGCGGTCACCTGAATGAGCTCGTCCCGAAAGCAGATAATAGGACAGCACCGGCGTCACCGTGATCGAGGTCAGCAGCGAAGCCAGGATTGAGACCACATAGGCGACGCCAAGCGGCGTGAACAGCCGCCCTTCGATTCCCGGAAGGGCGAACAGCGGCACAAAGACGAGGACGATGATCATCGTTGCATAGACGATGCTGGAACGAACCTCCTGGCTCGCGCCGGAGATCACGTCGAGAACAGGGCGCGGCGTGCTCGACGCGCCGTTCTCCCGCAGGCGCCGCAGGATGTTTTCGACGTCCACGACGGCATCGTCGACCAGCTCGCCGATCGCGATGGCGAGGCCGCCCAGCGTCATGGTGTTGATCGTGAGGCCGAAGGCGCGAAACACCAGGACCGTCACCAGGATCGATATTGGAATGGCCGTCAGCGACACGAACGCGGCGCGACCGTTCATCAGGAAGACGAACAGGACTATTGCGACGACGATCGCGGCCTCGATCAGGACGCGCTCGACATTGCCGATCGAGGTCTCGATGAAGGTGGCCTGCCGGAACTGCACGTTGGTGACGCTGATGCCCCCGCGCATGGTGCGTTGCAGCTCCCGCAGCGTTGATTCGACATTGCGCGTCAGTGCTACAGTATCCGCAGCCGGTTGCTTCATGACGCTGACGATGACAGCGGGCTTGCCGTTATATCCTGCGTCACCGCGCTTGGTCCGCGCGGCAAAATCCACAGAGGCAATCTGCTTCAGCAGGATCGGCTGCTCTCCGCGGTTGACGACGACGGTGTTGCGGAGGTCCTCGATACGCCTGGTGAGACCGACATTGCGGATCAGATATTCGCGGCCATGCTGGTCGACGAAGCCGCCGCCGCTGTTGGTGCCGAACCTTGCGACCGCCTGCTCGATCTGATCATGGGTGACGCCGAGTGCCTGCATGGTGGCGACGTTCGGCGTCACGCGATATTGGCGGACCTCGCCGCCGATGGGTATCACCTGGGCGACGCCGGGAATGGCGAGGAGTTGCGGTCGGACGACGAAGTCGGCGATCTCGCGCACGTCCATGGGTGAAGCCGTGCCATCGCTCGTCAGCGCGATCAGCATGATCTCGCCCATGATCGAGGTCACCGGGCCCATCTGGGGATTGACCGCGGACGGCAATTGCTCGCGGATCAGCGCCAGCCGCTCGGAGACGAATTGCCGGGCGCGGTAGATTTCGACGCCCCAGTCGAACTCGACATAGACGACCGACAGACCAACGCCCGAGACCGAGCGCACGCGAATGACGCCGGGCATGCCGTTCATCGACGTCTCGATCGGGAACGTCACCAGCTGTTCGACCTCCTGGGGCGCCAGCCCCTCTGCCTCGGTCAGGATGTTGACGGTCGGGCGGTTGATGTCAGGCAGGACGTCGACCGAAACGCTCGGCAGGACGAACAGGCCGTAGCCGACCAGGACGGCGGCGACCGCCAGCACGAATAGGCGATTGCGCAAGCTTGTCTGGACGATGAGCTTGAACATGGTCGGCTACCGGATCTGGTTGATGAGGTCGGTGCCGCGCACGACGACATGTTCGCCTTCGTTGACACCGGCGGCCACAATCACGCGGGCTGCGTCCACCGGCACCACGCGAACCGGCCTCGGCTCGAAGCGCTCGGGCTCTGTGTGCAGCCAAACGATATTCTCACCGTTGCCGCTTCGAACGACGGCATTGCGCGGCACGACCAGGCCAGACACGGGCGCTCCGGCCTGGACCATCACATTCAACGGCTGACCGATGTTGAGACCTGCTGGTGGCTCCGGAATGGCGAACTGAACCACGGACGCATGCTGGCGCAGCGCCCGGCTCGTCCCGACGAAGCTCAGCGCAATCTGCTGCCCGTTCGGAGCCATTGCCGTTGCGGCTTCAGGCTGCTTCAAGCCGATTTCGTCATAGGCGAGCGCCTCGACCCAAAGACTGCTTGGGTCCGCGATCTGAAACAGGACGTCTTGGGGCTGTATGACCTGGCCCGGCGCGACCTTGGCTGCGGTGATGATGCCATCGGTCGATGCCCGCAGCTCCTCGAAGCCGGTGCGAGAATTGCGAACGGTCTCGCGGCGCGCCCGCAGACCCTCCAATTCGCTTTCGAGGTCGTTGACCTGCCCTTGCGGCACCGCGCCGCGTTCGGCCAGCGGCCGGAGACGCCGCAGCTTGTTGTCCGTGATCGCCATCAGCTGTTCGATCTCGCCGACCTTCTCGAGGATCGTCGTGCGGTCGGCGATTGGCAGATGCGGCTCGATCCGGATGAGCAGATCGCCCTTGCGGACGGTTTGCCCAATGCGGGGGATGCCGTCATCGCCGGGAACCACGCGGCCGCCGTAGATGCTCTGCACGATGCTGCTGCGGTTGGGGTCGGCCATGACACGGCCGATCAGGGTGACGGCGGGATGAATCGTCTGCGGCTCGGCTGCAGCGGTGCGTACCTCGAGCAGACGCTGCGTCGGCTTGGCCGCGAAGACGGTGCCGTCTTGCAGACGGCGCGGGGCATCGCTCAGCGCGGGAACATCAGGCGGATTTGGTTGCGTTGCATTGGTCCGGCCCTCGCCGAACATGACGGAGGCGAGAATGACGAAAGCCCCCGCCAACATCGCGGACATCGAGGCCGCCATGAAGCGGCCACGCCGCTTCCAATAGGCGAAGAGACCGCCGAAGCCCAAAGCGGCGAGCACGGACGCGGCGATGGCGGCTCGGGTCGAGAGAAGCCAGCCGGGCTCGTGCTTGTGCTCTGCGGGCCGGGCCTCTGCACGCGGTATGAACGAGTCGACCAGCAGATCATTTCCCCTGCTAGCGTTGATCGAGAAGATCACCTCGACCGATCCGGACGGTGTGCCGTTCGGAATCGCGGCGGTGTAGACGCCGTCCTCCTGGCTCGAAGCCTCGATCGGGGCGGAATCGCCGATCGTGACCTGCAAGGCGGCGTCCGAGACCGGCTCGTTCGTCGCGGCATCATCGATGAAGACGGACAGCCTGCCGTCCTTCAGGATGCCGACGACTTCGTAGAGCTCGGAGCGTGCGGCAATCCTCGGATGGGCTGAGGACACGACCGCCGTCTTTTCGGCGTCGCCGTGATCGTGCCCCTCATGGCCAAAGGCGCCCGACAAGCCAAAGACCAGGCTCGCCAACCAAAAAGCGCCAGCCAGCCCAAGAGCTGCGAGCCGCCCTTTCGGGCAGCGCTGATTCATCAACATCGAAAGATCCTTCAGACATGCGAAAAAGCGGCGACCGAAGCGCCGCCGGGACTACGCGATGCTGAAGGTACTTGGTGGCCGGACGAGTCCGTCGGGGCGCACCCCGACAATGGCCCGCGCGAGCGGCAGGTCCATGGCGCCGAGCACGTCGAAGACGCTGAGCAGGTGAACGACCTGCGCTGAAGCGATCGAGGTGCCAAACATGTCCCAGGCCACGCCGGGAGTGCCGTCCTCATCGTGATCCGGCCCGTCATGGACGTGGCCTTCCGCGTCGTCGCCGGCGTGGGAATGCACGTGGCCGGCCAATTGATCGTGGAAATGCAGGGAACCGCTGAGCGTGACGGACGGCATCGGAATGGCGCCAACAGCCGCCTGCGCCTGCGAGACCGAGATCAGGGCCGCCTGAAGCACAAACGCGGATATCGCCACGAACATGGCCGTTCTGGCGAGTTGACGAAGATGGTGGCGGACACCGTGCGGCACGCCGAAAAACTAGGCGATGCCGACCGCGAATTCAAGGCGACGTTCGCATCGCGGGAGGTGGTCCAGACACCCTCCCCGTTCGATCGGGGAGCTACCGCCGCCCGACATCCGGCAGCCCGCCTGCCTTACTTGAAGTGAAATGCTTCACAAGCCGCAATCCGGGATTGCGGTAGCCTCGTGCCATGGGGCGTGGCGAGTTGGAGGCGACAATGGAGCAGGACCTTCCGAAGCAGGCAGCGCGCACGCGATCCCCGGTGAAGGCGGCGGGTATCTGGCAGAGAATTCAATCCTGGGACAGCCGCCTCTCGGTCACCAAGGGACTGACGGCCGTGACCCTGCTGACCGGCTTCCTGGGCGGATATTTCCAGTACCTGAATTCCTATGAACAGAAGGTCGGCGAGCAGGCCAAGGCGGACATGCAGAAGGCGACCGACACCTTCCTCGAGATCTCGGACGCCTTCGCCGACGTGCAGATCCAGCAGGAGACCATGCTGCGCGAGCAGTTCGGCTCGCTGAAGGCGCAGGCAAGCCCCGCTTTCATTCCGGTGGACTCCAAGACATTCGGCTCGTTCTCGGACTATTGGAAGGCGCGCACGTCGCTGCGGCGGAACGGCGCCATCTTTGCGCGCAAGGCGGAGATCTACATCGACTGGCCCAGCGACCTCGGGCGCGACCCGGCCGCAGAGCACACGCTCGACCAGGATCCCCTGACGGCAACGCTGCTCACCAAGTACAATTTCGATTGCGATTCCGACGCCAACCTTCCGCAGTTCAAGGGTGCGATCTTCAATGGCGCCGATCCGGGACGCCCCAGCGACGAACTGTGCAACGACCCGACGGCCAATGGGCTCAAATCCTACGTCAACCTCTGTGCCAGGCGGGCGGACGGCGAGATCGATGCGTTGCAGAAGGTCGTGACCATCAACTGGTGGAGCGCCAAGCACCACGTCCTGGTGATGCACCATTGCTTCGAGGTGCTCCGCGGCGGACCGAATGCGTTGCAAGCTCCGGCCTCCGGCAACGACGTGCCGAACGATCGCAAGCTCGACAAACCACGCGACAGCAATGAGCACAGGCTGCAGCTTCAGGCCCGCCGGCTGGACGCGTTCATGACGCTGACCATGGCGCAGCTGGATCGCATCAGGGTGCGATACCGCCCCACCGGCTTCTTCTGCCATGTTCCGCTCGCGCGCGATGCCATCGGCTATTTCAGCAACCAGTGCCTGCCGAACCAGCCGGTCACGAGCGAGCGCAGCTGAGTCGTAGCGCGGAGACACCTTCCGGCGCCGGCAGCCGGCGTGATCGGCCTGTCATGACGGCCTGTTAGCGTCGGCCGCGTCGATCAACCCGAAAGGACAATCCATGGATCTGAAGGCCGGCGATGTCGTGATGCTGAAATCCGGCGGTCAGCCGCTGACCGTCGCGGAGGTGAAGGAGAACGAGGCGCTGTGCCTGTGGATGGGCATGGAAGGCGACCTGTTCCGCGAGACGCTGCCGCTCGCCGTGCTCGTGCAGGTGGAAGAAGACGACGAGGACGATGAAGACGAAGATGATGACGAGGAGTAGGCACTTCTCGGCCTACATTCTCGTGAGAGCCGAGCGCTTCCCTTGATGACGGGCGCGGGGTTGATCAGACGAGGATACGAGGCGCCGCCGTGGCCTTGTCTCCGGAATTCGGCGTCCCCGTCGGTTCGATCAAGAGGATGTGCACTTCCCCACGCGCCACCGGCCGGTGCTCAACGCCCTTCGGCACGACAAAAACCTCGCCGGGGTTGAGGGTGACCGTGCGGTCCCGCAGCTCGATGTCCAGCGTCCCGCTGAGCACGAGAAAAAAGTCGTCCGTGTCCTCGTGCTTGTGCCAATGAAACGGCCCCTCGAGCTTGGCCACCATGATGTCGTTGTCGTTATAGGTCGCCACCGTGCGCGGGGAGAAGCGATCGGTAAACGTTGCGAGCTTCTCGGCGAGATTGGCGGGGGCTTTCATCGCGTTTCCTCAGGTGAAGACATCCAGCCCGAATATGGTGACGGGCTACCCTCCTGGAAGGGATAGCGCGACCCAATTTGGGAACACGAGACTGCGATGTGGCGGAATGTGCTTCTACGCGACCCGCGCGCAGGATTGGCGGCGAACGTGCGTTCAATCGCCCGGCCCAGGGAGCTGCACTATCAGGAGGTGTCGCTGTCGCTCGCGGGCTGGCCGGATTATCGGCTGTCGATCTGCTCGCCGCACCGGCGATGCGCAAATGACGACCTGGATCGAGGCGATGGGCTTCGCAAGAGCTCAACCCATCCTTGCTACGAGCTGATGCCGATCGGATCAGAACCGATAGTTGATGCCGCCCTTGGCTGTATGAAGCTGAACCTCGGTGTCCGTGAAGGACGCTCCGGGGAATGCAAGAGCATTGCCGTTCGACTTTCCGAGATTGATGTAGATGTACTCGGCCTTGAACGTCCAGCGCGGGTCGAAAGCCCATTCAATGCCGCCACCCGCGGAGAAGCCGACCTGGACGTCGGACGATGACGCGCTTCGCGTCAGGGCCGGGAAGAAGCCGTTGAAATTGGCGATATTCGGCGTGGCGAGATTGGAGGTGAAGATGCTGTTCTTGACGTGGCCCCAGGCGAAGCCACCGGTACCGTAGATCAGCACATTGTTCGCCGCGTATCCGAGACGTCCGCGGATCGTGCCGAAGACATCGATTTCCTGCTTGAGATTGAACACGCCGGTGAAGGCGCCATTGTCGCCGCCGATCGTTCCGGTGACGCTGAAGGGGCGGCTCGCCGTTTCCCTGATGGCAGCGCCGCTGACATCCGCTTCCAGACCATACACGAACGTGCCGGACTGCCAGTTATAGCCGATTTGGCCGCCGCCGAATCCGCCCTTGGGGCTCACATCCAGGGTGAACGGCCCAGTGCCACCCGTGACGACATAGCCGGGCACCGTCCCGGTTGCGAGCGCGCCGGGATCGAAGGTCGCCGTCGGATCGCTCCAGCCATAACCGCCATGCACGCCGGCGTAAAAACCGGTCCAGCTGAATGCGACCGGCGCGGGCGGCGCCTTGGTGTAGGCCCTGGCAAGATCGGCCGCGGAGGCGGCGTGGGAGAGACACACAGCCGAGGCCAGAAGGGCAGCAGAGACGATGGATTTGGAGACAATGGATTTCATGACTTCCCTCGAACGCTGTGCGCGTGACAAGGCGGCACCGCTTGAGCCAAGGTATAGAGGTGGTCTCGCAATATTGCTGTAGCGTCGGCGACACAGCGTGGAACTGCGGAACACGGTTTGTGCGCGCGAAGTTCGCCTGACGCGACGCCGCCAGATTTTCGCGACATCAGATGCTCCTCAGACGCCAAGAACGCCATTTCAGCCGGCGTCGTTAGACCACGAGCTGCCTCGCCGCTGCCGAGATCATCACCAGCCCGCCGGTGATCACGGCGGCATCGAGGATCGCGGTGCGGATGTGCACCGGCATCGACGAAGGCCTTGGCGAAGAACGCCGGGCACGGCCATACCGAAGCAGAAGCTGCAGAAGCGAGATATCGGCGAAGCCCGAGACGATGGTCAATCTTTCTGGTCGCCTCTGATGCGGGCCACGGCTTGATCGGCGAGCGTAGCGAGCGCGGCTTCTTCCAGCGGGAAATCCGCTGCGAGCCAAGCGTCTTCAGCGAGCGCCAACACATGGCCGAGCGCAGGTCCTTCGGCGAGACCGCGGGCGATGAAGTCGGCGGCCTTCAGCGGAAATTTCGGCGCGGTCCAGCGCTGCGGCAGCTCGGCAAGCGCGCGCCAGCGTATCGAGGTGACGTCGCCGCCGTTGCGTGCCCAGCCAAGCAATACGCGATCGTGATAGCTCTCGGGCCCGAGCCGGTACAGCAAGCGCCGTGCATTGGCTTCGTCCTTGGTGGCGAGGCGCCACCAGCGGTGCCCCATCGAATCCAGCGCCTTGGCCTCGGCATTGGAGAGCCGCAGGCGCACGGCGAGGCGCTTGGCGTCTTCGGTGACGGCGACCGAGAGCGCGGCCAGGCGCCGCGTGCTGCTGGGGCTGAGGCCGAGCTCGCGCTCGATCGCGATCATCGTGTCCAGGGGACCCGTATAGACGACGCCGCCAGTCAACGCCTGCAGCAATCCGCCCTCGGCCATGGCTCGCACGGCCGCAGCCGCACCACCGGCGACCAGCAGCTTGAGCATCTCCATGCGCACCCGCTCCGCCGACAGGCTGGCCAGGCCCGCGCGTCGGCGGATGCAGGCGAGATAGCCGTCCGGGTCGGGATCGCCGGCGCCGAAGGCGGCATGGATGCGGAAGAAGCGCAGGATGCGTAAGTAATCCTCGGCGATGCGCTGGTCGGGATCGCCGATGAAGCGCACGCGCCGCGCTTTGGCGTCGTTGATGCCGCCGACATAATCGTAAACCACACCGCGTGCATCGACCGACAGGCCGTTCATGGTGAAGTCGCGCCGCTCGGCATCCTTCACCCAGTCGCGGCCGAACGCGACCTTGGCCTTGCGGCCGAAGGTCTCGGTGTCCTCGCGCAGCGTCGTGACTTCATAGGGGTGGGCATCGATCACCAGCGTGACCGTGCCGTGGTCGATGCCGGTCGGCACGCTCTTGATGCCGGCAGCCTTGGCCCGCCGAATCACCTCGTCGGGCAGCGCCGTGGTCGCGATGTCGATGTCACCCGGCGCAAGGCCGAGCAGCGCGTTGCGCACGGCGCCGCCGACCACCCGCGCCTCCTCGCCATCGGTGCCGAGCAGCGCCAGGACGCGCGCGGTGCCGCCTGCGGTCAGCCAGGGCGCATCGGCGAGTAAAGGCTCCGCGCTCATGGACCCGCCCCTACTTTTCCGTGCCCGGCACGAGCTTGCCGTCCTCGATATGGGCGGGGACGTAGGTCGAATCCGGCGGCGCGCCGGAGAACTCCGCCAAGCCGATGAGGCCCGCGATGACCAGCACGATCGCCACCAGCGCAAGACGCGCGACGATCGCGACCGGCCATGAGGAGCGTGCGAACACACCGGACCGCGTCGCCGCCAGGAACAGCGCATAGACGGCAAAGGGGATGAGGAAGATTCCGATCTCGGTCAGAACCGTCCGGATCATGACGAATAGATCCGCTCATACAGCACACGCAGCATGCCCGCCGTCGCCCCCCAGATGTAGCGTTCCGCGAACGGCATCGCGTAGTAGGACCGCGGCGTGCCGCGGAATTCCTTGCTGTGCACCTGGTGGTTCACCGGATTCATCAGGAAGGATAGCGGCACCTCGAACGCATCATCAACCTCGGAATGGTTGATGCTGAGCGAAAAGCCGGGCCTGACCTTCGCCACCGTCGGCAGGATGCGGAAGCCGAAGGCGGTGCCGTAGAGATCGAGATAGCCGAGCGGCTCGACGAAGTCGCGTGCCAGCCCGACCTCCTCCTCGGCCTCGCGCAGCGCCGCATCGAGCGGCGAGGCATCGATCGCGTCGATCTTGCCGCCGGGAAAGGCGATCTGGCCGGCATGGTCGTTGAGGTGCGCCGAGCGCTGCGTCAGCAGGATGGTGGGCTCGGGATGATCGACCACCGCGATCAGGACCGCTGCCGGGCGCACCGGCTGCTCGCGCGCGATGATCTCGAGCATCTTGTCGGTGCCGGGATCGCCCGAGGCGGGGATGATGTTGGGATCATAGAGGCCGGGCGGCACGTCGAAGCCGAGCCTCGCCTTGGAGCGGGCGAAGAAATCCGCAGCGCCAAGCGCGACCGGCTCGTTCGTCAGGATAGGGTTGTTCAAATTCAAAGCGCCGCCCTCACCTGCTCCGCATCGGCCATGGCGAAGAACTCGCCGGCCGACTCGACACCGAACATCGGCTGGCCATCGACCATCCGCTCCTCGCCCATGTCAACCAGATCGTAATAGAGCGCGCGCGTCACCTTGGCCCAGAGGTCCGCGCGGACGTGCAGATAGGGCGTCAGCCCGCCATCCTCCGCCTGCTCGAAGCGCAGCCGGTGCGCCGCGTCGCAGGTGACCCAGTCGTCGACATTGGTGCGGAAGTGCAGCACGCGATGGCTGCCCTCGCCGTCCTTCTGCATCTCGACCGCCATGAACGGCGCATCGTCGACGCGGATACCGACCTTCTCCACCGGCGTGACCAGGAAATGCTTGTCGCCCTCGCGCTTGAGAATGGTCGAAAACAGCCGCACCAGGGCGGGACGCCCGATTGGCGTCCCCATGTAGAACCAAGTACCATCGAAGGCGATTCGGATGTCGAGATCGCCGCAAAACGGCGGATTCCACAGATGCACCGGAGGCAGGCCCTTCTTGGCGCCTTCGGCATTGGCAGCGCTTTTGGCGGCGGCAGTCAGTCCCTCGAGACCCCGATCGGCGCTCTGCCCTTGGTTCGCCATGGTTTGCCCTGACTTTGTGATTGGCACGATTGGTGCAGGTCTACGTTGTACTTAGGTGCGCGGTTCCATCCGGAATAGCCCGGTGTGGAGGTCGCCACTTCGTGATGCCGTACATACCCCGAAGCCGATAAGGTGGGGATAGGTTAATTCAACGAATACATGGCTTTCCTGCAAGTCTAGCATGGGGCCCATGATCTGGCGTGATGACCTGACGTGACAGGCTGACGATGCAAGCAAGCCGCGTTGCACAGGCTGAAGGAGCAAGCGAATGGCGGAGAGTGTCGAGAAACTCGAGGACGGGATCGTCCGTTCGGCCGAGCAGGTGTCGAGCCAGGTTCGCGCGGCCAAGGACGCGATCGCCTCGGTCATCTTCGGCCAGGATCGCGTGATCGAGAACACGCTGGTCACCATCCTCTCCGGCGGCCATGCGCTCCTGATCGGCGTGCCGGGCCTTGCCAAGACCAAGCTGGTCGAGACGCTCGGCGTCACGCTCGGTCTCGACGCCAAGCGCATCCAGTTCACGCCCGATTTGATGCCTTCCGACATTCTCGGCGCCGAAGTGCTGGACGAGAGCACCGCGGGAAGGCGCGCCTTCCGCTTCATTGCCGGTCCCGTGTTCGCGCAGCTCCTGATGGCCGACGAGATCAACCGCGCCAGCCCGCGCACGCAATCGGCGTTGTTGCAAGCGATGCAGGAGCAGCACATCACCGTCGCCGGCGCGCGTCACGATCTGCCGAAACCCTTCCACGTGCTCGCGACGCAGAACCCGCTGGAGCAGGAAGGCACCTATCCGCTGCCCGAAGCCCAGCTCGACCGCTTCCTGATGGAGATCGACGTCGACTACCCCGACCGCGATGCCGAGCGCCGCATCCTGTTTGAAACCACGGGCGCGGAGGAGACGCTGGCCAAGGGCGCGATGACGCCGGATGCGCTGATCACCGCGCAGCGCCTGATCCGGCGCCTGCCGGTCGGCGATTCCGTGGTGGAAGCAATTCTCTCGCTGGTGCGCTCGGCCCGCCCGGGTCCGGACGCCGGCGAAGCCGGCAAGTTCATTGCCTGGGGCCCCGGCCCGCGCGCCAGCCAATCCCTGATGCTGGCGGTGCGCGCGCGTGCGCTGATCGACGGCCGCCTCGCACCCTCGATCGACGACGTGCTCGACCTTGCCGAGCCCGTGCTGAAGCACCGCATGGCGTTGACGTTCCAGGCGCGCGCCGAAGGCCGCACGATTCCGGACGTGATCCGGCAATTGAAGACACGGATCGGTTGATGGCAGCGGAGAACGGGCGGGCAGCGAAGGAGATATTGGCGATCCGACGTGCAGATGGCGAAAGCCGCACGCTCGCCGCTTCGTTGCCGCGCTTGGTGCTCGAGGCCCGCCGCATCGCCGCCAACGTCATCCACGGCCTGCATGGACGGCGCCGCGCCGGCTCGGGCGAAAACTTCTGGCAGTACCGCCGCTTCGTCTCGGGCGAACCGTCGCAGAACGTCGACTGGCGCCGCTCGGCGCGCGACGACCATCTGTACGTGCGCGAGCTGGAATGGGAAGCCTCGCACACGGTCTGGATCTGGCCGGACCGCTCGCCCTCGATGGCGTTCGCCTCGAAGACCGCGCGCGTGTCCAAGCTCGAGCGGACACTGATCGTCGCCTTCGCACTGGCCGAGCTGCTTGTCGCCGGCGGCGAGCGCGTCGGCATTCCCGGGCTGATGGCGCCGACCGCAAGCCGCAGCGTCATCGACAGGATGGCGCAGGCGATGCTGCATGACGATGCAGACCGACTGAGCCTGCCGCCATCCTTCGTTCCGGCGGCGCTGGCCGAGATCATCGTGCTGTCGGATTTCTGGTCGCCGATCGCCGAGATCAGGACGACGCTCGCCGGGCTGTCCAGCTCCGGCGCGCATGGCACGATGGTGCAGGTGGTCGATCCTGCCGAGGAATCGTTCCCCTATTCCGGCCGCGTCGAGTTCGTCGAGCCCGAAGGCTTCGGCGTGATCACCGCCGGCCGCGCCGAGAGCTGGGCGCAGGACTACACCGCGCGCCTCGCGCTGCACCGCGACCAGATCCGTGCCGAGACCAACAAGCTTGACTGGCTGTTCACGACGCACGCGACCGACCGCTCCGCCGCCGAGCTCTTGCTGTTCCTGCATGCGGGCATGCAGGTGAGCAAGTCCGGCGTACGCACCACGACGATCAAGGCGGGGCCGGCCGCATGATGGGATTGCCGCTCGCCTTCACGCAACCGCTGCTCCTGATCGGCCTCGTCAGCCTGCCCGTGCTGTGGTGGCTCCTGCGCGTGATGCCGCCGCGGCCGCGTCGCATCGAGTTTCCGCCGACGCGGCTGTTGTTCGACATCACGCCGCGCGAAGAGACGCCCTCACGGACGCCGTGGTGGCTGACCGCGCTTCGCCTGCTCGCCGCCGCGCTGGTGATCTTCGCCGCCGCCGGCCCGATCTGGAATCCGCAAACGGGCGTCGCCGGGAGCAAGGCGCCGCTGATGATCATGTTCGACGACGGCTGGAGCGCCGCATCGCACTGGGACGTCAGGATCAGGACCGCCGATGAGCTTATCGCCAATGCCGACAATGACGGCCGCGGCATCGCGCTGGTGCCGCTGTCCGAGCCGAACCGCGACATCACGCTGATGCCGGCGGGTGCGGCGCGCGTCGCGCTGCGGCAGCTGGCGCCAAAGCCCTATTCGATCGACCGCGTCGAGACGCTGGCCGCGGTCGACCGTTTCCTCAAGGTCACCGGCGACTGCGAGATCGCCTGGCTCTCGGACGGCGTCGACACCGGCCGCGGCGAGGACTTCGTGGCCGGCCTCGGCAAGACCATCGGCGACCGCAGCCTGACCGTGTTCGCAGGCGGCACCTCCTCGCCGCTGGCCCTGGTCGCCGCCGAGAACGCCGCAGCGAAGATGACGGTGAAGGTGCTGCGCACCGACAGCGGGATTGCGGTCGGCACGGTACGCGCGCTGGACCAGAAGGCGTCGCCGATCGGCGAAGCGCGCTATTCGTTCGGCCCGCAGGACAAGGAAACCGAGGCGGCGTTCGACCTGCCGGTCGAGCTGCGCAACGACATCACGCGGCTCGAAATCTCCGGCGAGCGCTCGGCCGGCGCGGTGCAGCTGCTCGACAAGCGTTGGCGCCGCCGCGCCATCGGCATCATCTCGGGCGCGACCAGCGAGACCGCGCAGCCACTGCTGGCGCCGACCTTCTATCTCACCCGCGCGCTGGCGCCGTTCGCCGACGTCCGGCTCGCCGACAAGGGCTCGCCGCAGCAGGGCATCACGCAGTTTCTCGACCAGAAGCTGCCGATGATCATCCTCGCCGATGTCGGCACCATCGCCCCCGAGCTGCGCGAACGCCTCAATGCCTGGGTCGACCAGGGCGGCGTGCTGGTGCGGTTCGCTGGGCCCCGGCTGGCACAGGCGGAGGACGACCTTGTGCCGGTCAAGCTGCGCAAGGGCGGCCGCACGCTCGGCGGCAGCCTGACCTGGGAGAAGCCGCAGCATCTCGCCTCCTTCGCCGTCGACGGCCCGTTCGCCGGCGTCGCGGTGCCCAAGGACGTCACCGTGAGCCGGCAGGTGCTGGCCGAGCCCGACGCCGTGCTCGCCACCAAGAGCTGGGCCTCGCTGGAAGACGGCACCCCGCTCGTCACCGGCGAACATCGCGGCAAGGGCCTCGTCAGCCTGTTCCACGTCAGCGCCGACATGCGCTGGTCTGACTTACCGATGTCGGGCACGTTCGTCGAAATGTTGCGGCGGGTGGTCGACATGTCCGGCTACACCGCAAAGCCCGGCGCTGGCGTTGCCGGCGAAGCAACCACTGAGACCGTGGCGCCGCTGCACATCCTCGACGGATTTGGCGCGTTTGGTCCGCCGCCCGCGACGGCCAAGCCGCTTCCTGCGGATTACCGCGACCGCGCCACATCAGATCATCCGCCCGGCTTCTACGGCCCGGCAGAAGGACCGCTCGCCGTGAACACGCTTGCCAGCGCCGACCGCATCGCCGCCCTGAACACCGCGAGCCTGCGCGCCCGGCACGCCACCTACACCAATGCCGAGCCGCGCGATTTGCGCGGCTGGCTGCTGTCGACGGCGCTCGCGCTGTTCCTGATCGACGCCATCATCATCGCGGTGCTCGGCGGCGGCATTGCCGCGCTGCTGCGCCGCCGCGCCGCGCCCGCGATGATCGTGCTCGCCCTGCTCGCGGGATTCGCGGCGCTCTCGCCGGCGCCGTCGCGCGCCGACGGCGTCACGGACGAGTTCGCGATGAAGTCGGTGTCGCAGACCCGCCTCGCCTATGTCGTCACGGGCAATGCGGATGTCGATTCCATCGTCAAGGCGGGAATGAACGGGCTGACGCTGTTCCTGGCCCAGCGCACGGCGCTCGAGGCCGGTGATCCCGTCGGCGTCGATCCCGCGCGCGACGAGCTCGCGTTCTTCCCGCTGATCTACTGGCCGATCGTGCCGGGCGCGCCGAAGCCGCCGCAGGACGCCATCAACAAGATCGACGTCTACATGAAGCAGGGCGGCACCGTGCTGTTCGACACCCGCGACGCGATCGAGGCGCCGCCCGGCGCCAACGGCGCGGCGCAGACGCCGGCGATGCAGACGCTGCGCGAGATCCTGTCCTCGCTCGACGTGCCCGAGCTCGAGCCCGTGCCGCGCGAGCACGTGCTGACCAAGACCTTTTATCTGCTGCGCGACTTCCCCGGCCGCTTCACCGCCGGCCAGACCTGGGTCGAGACCTTGCCGCGCGAAGACGACGATGAGAGCGCGCAGCGGCCGGCGCGCGGCGGCGACGGCGTCTCGCCGATCATCATCACCTCGAACGACCTGGCCGGCGCCTGGGCGGTGCGGCCCGACGGACAGGCCATGCTGCCGGTGACCGGCGGCGACCCCCGCCAGCGCGAATTCGCCTACCGCGCCGGCGCCAACATCGTGATGTACACGCTGACCGGCAACTACAAGGCCGACCAGGTCCACGCTCCGGCGCTGATCGAACGGCTGGGGCAATAGGATCGACATGAACTACGGCATCGCGTTCACACCGCTTGTTCCTACCATCGTGCTGTGGCTCGCGCTCGCCGCGATCGTCATTGTCGCGCTCGTGCTGCTGCTGGCGCGCGCGCGCGGCGCCGCGGTGCGGGTGGCCGCGCTGGCGCTGTTCCTGCTGGCGCTTTCCAATCCCTCCTTCACCCGCGAGGACCGCGATCCCCTCACCTCGGTCGCCGCTGTCGTCGTCGACAAGAGCCCGAGCCAGAACTTCGGCAACCGCAATCGCGAAGCTGCGCAAGCGCAGGAGGCGCTGGTCGACAGCCTGAAGAAGATCAAGGGCCTCGAGGTCCGCGTCGTCGAGGCCGGACAGGCCGACGGCGAGACCGACGGCACCAAGCTGTTCGGCGCGCTGGCCTCGGCCTTGGCGGACGTCCCGGTCGACCGCGTCGCCGGCGCGTTCCTGATCACCGACGGCCGCGTCCACGACATTCCCGCGAACGCCGCCGCGCTCGGCTTCCAGGCGCCGGTGCACGCGCTGGTCACGGGCCAGAAGGACGAGCGCGACCGCCGCATCGCGATCACCGCCGCGCCGCGCTTCGGTATCGTCGGGCAGAGCCAGACCATCTCCTACCGCCTCGACGACCAGGGTGTCACCGGCGAGCGCGCCAGGGTCACGGTCCGCCGCGACGGCGAGGTCATCAACGAGCGCACGCTCTCCAGCGGCCAGGCCGCGAGCGTCGACGTCGACATCAAGCATGCCGGGCCGAACATCGTCGAGATCGAGGCCTCGCCGCTGGAGCGCGAATTGACGCCGGTGAACAATCGCGCCGTCGTCGCCATCGACGGCGTGCGCGACAAGCTGCGCGTGCTGCTGGTCTCGGGCGAGCCGCATTCGGGCGAGCGCACCTGGCGCAACCTGCTCAAGTCCGACGCCAGCGTCGACCTCGTGCATTTCACCATTCTGCGCCCGCCGGAGAAGCAGGACGGCACGCCGATCAACGAATTGTCGCTGATCGCGTTTCCGACCCGCGAGCTGTTCCAGCAGAAGATCAACGAATTCCAGTTGATCATCTTCGACCGCTATGCCCGCCAGGGCGTGCTGCCGATCCCCTATTTCGAGAACATGGCGCGTTACGTGCGTGCAGGCGGCGCCGTGCTGGTCTCGGCCGGCCCCGACTATGCCTCGAACAGCAGCATCTGGCGCACGCCGCTCGATTCGGTGCTGCCGGCCGAACCGGTCGGCGTCACCGAGAAGCCGTTCTATGCGCATCTGTCCGACCTCGGCAAACGCCATCCCGTCACGCGCGGGCTGGAAGGCTCCGCCAGTGAGCCGCCGCGCTGGAGCCGGTTCTTCCGCACCGTCGATACCCGCAATGCGGTCAACCCGCCCGTCATGACCGGCGTCGACGGCAAGCCGCTGCTGTTCCTGTCGCGCTTCGGCGAGGGCCGCGTCGCGCTCCTGCTGTCCGACCACATCTGGCTGTGGGCGCGCGGCTATGAGGGCGGCGGTCCGCATCTCGACCTGCTGCGGCGGATGTCGCACTGGCTGATGAAGCAGCCTGATCTCGACGAGGAGGCGTTGCGCCTCCAGGTGCAGGGCAAGGACCTCGTCGTGGTGCGTCAGACCATGGCGGACAGCGTCCAGCCCGTTAGCGTGACATCGCCGTCGGGCGTGTCGCAGGATCTGACGCTGAGCGCCGGCGATCCCGGCGAGTGGCGCGCCAGCCTGCCGGCGAGCGAGCTCGGCCTGTGGCAGGCGACCGACGGCACGCTGAAAGCGCTGATCAATGTCGGCCCGACCAATCCGAAGGAATTTTCGGAAGTCACCTCCACGGTCGATACGTTGAAGCCGCTGACACAGGCGACGGGCGGCGATGCCGTGCGCGTGGCTACTAGCTCGAGCGTCGAGCTGCCGCGCATCCTGCCGGTGCGCTCGGTCGGCATGTTCCACGGCGACGGGTGGATGGGTGTGCGGATGCGCGATGCCAGCGTGGTCAAGGGCGTCGGCGTGCTGCCGATCTTCTCCGGCCTGATCGGCCTGCTGCTGCTGCTCGGCGCATTTGCGGCGACCTGGGTGCGCGAGGGGCGGTAGTTGCCCGAACGACACATCGGCTTGGCGGCTTGCATGCGCCGATCCCCCCGCCGTTGACATCGGTGAACCGGTCGGGCGATGTTATACTATAACATCGCGGCGTCCTGGGATTGACGCCTCGGTGTGGGGGTGGCGTTTTCCAGATGAAGTGGTTCCGGTCGAATAGCAGGCACGGCGCCCGGCTCGCGTTGTTCGCGATGCTGGTGCAGCTCGCGCTGACGTTCGGCCACAGCCATTGGTTCGCGCAGGCCGCGCCTTTTGCTCAATCATCGGTCCAGCACATCGAAGGCGGCGCCAAGGACGTTGCAGCAACCGACGGCGCCGCCGTCGAGAAGCAATCGCCCTCAAGTCCCGAGCGCGAGCATTCGCGCGACGAGAGTTGCGCCATCTGCGCCATCATTGCGATGGCGGGCACGATCGTGTCGGCGACGCCGCCCGTGCTGTTGCTGCCGCAGGCGATCGAGCTGCTCCGGCGCAGCCTCGACGCCGAGTTCGCTCATCTGACATCGGCCCGCACGGCGTTCCAGCCGCGCGCCCCTCCTGCGTCCTGACTCCAACGCTTGATCACACCCAGCCTCGCCGCACATCGGCAAGTGCCTGGGAGAAGTTGAAGTCGAATTCCGTCGCGTCGCGACGGCAGGCCGCCTCCGATCAGCAGAGCATCATCCGGACGGCGCCTGAGTGGAATCAGGACCATGTCATTTCAATTGCGACGCGCGCAGCGCCTTGGCGGAGCAAGCCTGCTCCTGCTCGGCGCCGCCGCTACATCCGCGTTCGCCCAAGACTCGGCACAACGACCGGCACAAGACAAATCGTCGACCGAGCTCCCCGCCATCACCGTAACGGCGCCGAGCCCGATCGTACGCAGAGCAGTGGTGCCGACCCGCAACGCAGGCCGAGGCACGCGGACCGCGCGGGTGCGCAGCCGCGAGCAGGCAGCTGAAGCGGCACCGGCAGCTCCCGTGCCCGCCGCGCCTCAGCAAGGCGTGCTGCCTGTTGTGACCGATCAGTTCGCGACCGTCACCGTGGTGCCGAACGAGGAGATTCGGCGCAACGGCGGCGGCACGCTCGGCGATCTCCTGTTCTCCAAGCCCGGCATCACCGGCTCTGAATACGCACCCGGCGCATCCAGCCGCCCGATCATTCGCGGGCTCGACACCAACCGGGTCGGCATTATCGAGAACGGAACAGGCAGCAACGGCGCGTCCGATCTCGGCGAGGATCACTTCGTGCCGATTGATCCGCTGGCAGCCACCCAGGTCGAGGTCATCCGCGGACCGGCGACGCTGCGCTACGGCTCCACCGCGATCGGTGGCGTGGTCAGCGCAACCAACAATCGAATTCCGGATGCCTTGCCGTCCTGCACGGCGCCCTTTCCGACTTACGGACTCCCGACCAAGGCGCCGCTGGCAAGCGTGGGATCGCCGGGCTGCATCACCGCGGAAACGCGGACGGCCGTAACTTCGGTCGATCGCGGGACCGAAGGTGCCGTGCTGCTCGATGCCGGCGGCGGCAACTTTGCCTTCCACGCCGATGCCTTTGGCCGCAAGGCCGGCGACTACAACATCCCGAGCTACCCGTTCCTGACGGACCCGACGCTGCCGTTCAACGGACGCCAGCCGAATTCGGCATCGCAGGCCTACGGCGGATCTGTCGGCGGCTCCTACATCTTCGACGGCGGCTACGTGGGCGCGGCAATCACGCAGCACAACGCGCTCTATCACATTCCCGGTATCGAGGGCAGCGAGTTCCTGACGCGGATCGACGGACGACAAACAAAGTTCACGACAAAAGGCGAGTATCGGCCGGATGCGGCGGCGATCGATGCGATCCGGTTCTGGGCCAGCGCCACCGACTATAAGCACGATGAGGTCGGGCTCGCCGACTCTGCCGACCTCGGCTCCCTCGGCGTGAGACAAACCTTCACCAACAAGGAACAGGAAGGCCGCGTCGAGGTGCAGCTTGCGCCGTTCGACGTCCGCTTCGCCGCGCTGACCACCGCTGTGGGCGTTCAGGCGTCGCACCAGAAGCTGACCGCGCCGAGCCCGGACGATCCAGGCAGCCCGGTCAACGGACTGTTCGATCCGAACAAGAACACAAAGGTCGCCGGGTACATCTTCAACGAGTTCAAGTTCAGCGAAGCCACCAAGGCTCAGATCGCCGGACGCGTCGAGAGCGCAAGGTTGAGCGGCACGGCGCCGGCCTTCGTCCCCGATGTGTTCGACCTCGCCGTCGATCCGGCCGCGATCGGCCCCGCAACGGCGGTCAACCGCAACTTCACGCCGGTGAGCGGGAGCATCGGCCTGATCCACAGCCTTCCTTGGGATCTGGTCGCCAGCATCACCGGCCAATATGTCGAACGCGCGCCGAAACCGGCGGAATTGTTTTCGCGCGGCGGCCACGATGCCACCACCACTTTCGACATAGGCAATCCCAATCTCGGCATCGAGACCGCCAAGTCGGTCGAGGCGGGACTGCGACGAGCGGTAGGACCGCTTCGCTTCGAAATCACCGGCTACTACACCAAGTTCAACGGTTTCATCTACCGGCGCCTGACCGGCAACACGTGTGAGGACGGCGTTTGCCAGCTTGGCGCTGGCCTCGAACTGAATCAGGCGGTCTATTCGCAGCGCGACGCGACATTCCGGGGCGGCGAATTCCAGTTCCAGTACGACGTGATGCCGGTCTGGAACGGGATCTGGGGCATCGAGGGTCAATACGACATCGTGCGCGCGACCTTCGACGACGGCACTAACGTGCCACGCATTCCGCCCCAGCGGCTGGGCGGTGGTGTGTACTATCGCGACGCCGAATGGTTTGCCCGGATCAACCTGCTGCACGCGTTCGCGCAAAACGACATCGCACCGATCGCGGAGACGCCGACGCCCGGCTACAACCTGCTAAGGGCCGAGGTCAGCTACAAAACGCAGCTCGATCAACGTTGGTTCGGCGCGCGCGAGATGCATGTCGGGCTCGTCGGCAACAACCTGTTGAACGAGAATATCCGCAATGCCGTCTCCTTCAATAAGGACCAGGTGCTGTTGCCCGGCATCGGCGTCAGGGCGTTCGCGAACTTCAAGTTCTAGGTAACGACACGCGCCGTCATTGCGAGGAGCCCTTGCGACGAAGCAATCCAGACCGCCTCCGCGGAAAGACTCAGGATTGCTTCGCTGAGCCTGTCATCGGGCCGCGCTTCGCGCAGACCCGGTGGCTCGCAATGACGGAGTATGACGCGCGCAGCCGCGCGTCTTCTCGACGGTCTCTTAGCCGGATGAGATACGAGCAGTGTCGTAGCCCGGATGGAGCGTAGCGTAATCCGGGGTTCTCTCGTTGCGGAAGACCTTCCCGGATTGCGCTGCGCTCCATCCGGGCTACGGCGTTTCCAACGACGCGCGCCGCTCCTATGTCCGCGCTTTGCTCCAGTCCGGGCCGACCGCGCCCGACACGCCCTCGAAGGCGCCGTCGACGAGCTCGAACACCAGGATGCGCGCGGCATCGACCGGGCCGGGCATGGTGACGCGGCCCTTGGCGACCTGCTTGAAGCCGACGCGGCCGTAATAGGGCTCGTCGCCGACCAGCAGCACGAGGCGGTGGCCTTTTTCCCTGGCGTCCTTCAGCGCGCGCTCCATCAACTGACGGCCGATGCCGCGATCGCGGAACGGCGGCTCGACGGTGAGCGGCCCGAGCAGCAGTGCCGGCGTTTGGCCGATCAGAATCGGCAATTGCCTGACGGAGCCGACCAGGAGCGTGCCGATACGGGCCGTGAAGGACAGTTCGAGCAGATGGTCGACGTGCTCGCGGATCCGGTAGGCGCTCAGCACGAAGCGGCCGGGGCCGAAGGTGCGTTCGTGCAGCCGCTCGATCGCCTGAGCGTCGCCGGCGGCTTCGGGAAGAATGGTCAGTGAGAGATCGTTCATGTCAATTCGCGGAGTAGCACTTGCGCCTGCGAAGGTCCATGGGCGGCGGCGGTGCCCCGTTTACCTCCCGGCGGGCGAAGTGCAAGCCTGGCTCAACCTGCGTTCCGTTTCGACGCCGGCTGGGACAGATAGGCCAGCATCTTCATCTCCCGCCGCCCTCGCGTCACCGTATCGAGCACGAGCCCTGACGACACCGACAGCAAGGCCATGATCATCAGGCCCATCGACAGCACGGCAGTGGGCAGGCGCGGCACGAGGCCGGTTTCGATGAAGGTGATCACGATCGGAATCGCGAAGATGATCGACGCCAGCGCCAGCAGGATTCCGATCACCGTGAAGAAGCGCAACGGCCGCTCGCTGCGATAGAGCTTCAGCATGGTGCCGAGGATGCGAAAGCCGTCGCGCCAGGTGTTGAGCTTGGAGAACGAGCCTTCGGGGCGCGCATAATAGGGCGTCTCGACCTCGGCAACCGGCAGCGACAATTCCAGCGCATAGACCGCAAGCTCGGTCTCGATCTCGAAGCCGTCGGAGAGGACGGGAAAGGATTTGACGAAGCGGCGCGAGAACACCCGGTAGCCGGACAGGAGGTCCTTGAAAGCGTGGCCGAAGGTGTCGGACAGGAAGCCGGTCAGCATGCGGTTGCCGGTGCGGTGGCCGAGCCGGTAGGCAGCCTGGACCTGATCGACGCGAAGCCCGACCACCATGTCGAGATGCTCGTCGAGCAGCTTGTCGATCATGATGGGTGCGCTCGGCGCATCGTAGGTGGCATCGCCATCGACCAGCACATAGACGTCGGCCTCGACGTCCGCGAACATGCGGCGCACGACGTGGCCCTTGCCCTGCCGGCGCTCGCTGCGCACGATCGCACCGGCTTCGCGCGCGACCGCGGCGGTCCGGTCGCGCGAATTGTTGTCGTAGACGTAGATCTCCGCCGCGGGCAGCGCCTTGCGGAAATCGGCAACGACGGTCGCGACCGCGGCCTCCTCGTTGTAGCAGGGCACCAGCACCGCGATACGAAGTTGCGTTGTGGTCATCAGGGCAGCACTCCGAGGCTTGTCGGCTCGCGCCCGAGCGGCGTGGTCTGCCGTGCGCGTCGAGCGGGTTACTAGCACAAGCTGCCCTCAGCGCCACGTCGCAATCACGGGCCTGCCATCGAGCACTTCGGCGATCCGCAGCCGCGTGCCGGGCGTGGTGCCCTCGGGCAATGCGGCATTGTCGAAGAATCCGCATTCGACGATCTCGCGGTTGGGCTCAGGGACGCGGTCCTGCCTGAACTGCCTGACCACGTAGACCGCGACGTGGTCGCGGCGGGAGACGTGGCTGTTGAGGAAGACGCCGTGCAGGATCGCCTCGCCTGTCAGATCGATGTCGCCCTCCTCCTTGAGCTCGCGCCGCAACGCCTCTTCCATGGTCTCGCCGAAATCGACGCCGCCGCCAGGCAAATACCAGCCGCTGACGTAGCTATGCCTGACCAGGAAGACGCGATTGTCGGCATCCAGCACCACGGCGCGGACGCCGAGCGTCATGCCGCGGACGAGCAGGAAGTAGACGTGGAAGAACCGCCGCAGCAGCGGCTCGGCTTTCCGTCGGGCTCGGTTCAGACGTTCTCCCATCAGGCTCCTCGACGCCCCCCGTTTCAGGCCCTGCTTGCGCAGCGCGCGCGACCTTGCCATTACAGCGGAGCAATAGCGAGGCATTCGCGCGCCATGACTCCCTCCACGCTGGCTCCCTTCACGCTCGCCCACCTGTCCGATCCGCATCTGGCGCCTTTGCCGAAGCCGCGGCTGATCGAGCTCGCGGGCAAGCGCGCGTTCGGCTATGTCAACTGGACGCGCAACCGCCACAAGTACCAGCGCCGCGAGGTTCTCGACGCGCTCGTCGCCGACATGAAGGCGCAGGCGCCCGACCACATCGCAGTGACAGGCGATCTCGTCAACTTGGCGCTGGAGGCGGAGTTCGCACCGGCGCTGGCCTGGCTCGAAAGCGTCGGCCCGCCCGACCGCGTGACCGCGATCCCCGGCAATCACGACGCCTATGTCAGCGCGACGCGTCATCGCTTCGGCGAGACGTTCCTGCACTACATCGCCGCGGACACACCCGGCGGCGCAGCCTTCCCCGCGGTGCGCCGGCGCGGGCAGCTGGCCCTGATCAGCCTGTCCACGGCGGTACCGACCCTCCCGCTGATGGCGACCGGCACGCTGGGGCGCGATCAGCTCGCCGCGCTCGCGGAGGTGCTCGAGCGACTCGCCGCGGAAGACGTCTTCCGCGTGCTGCTGGTGCATCATCCGCTGAAATCCAGCGCGCGGGCGAAGCGGATGACGGACGCGCCGGAATTGCTGGGACTGTTGAAGCGCCACGGCGTCGAGCTGGTCCTGCACGGGCACGACCACATTCATTCGACGATGTGGTTCGAGGGTCCGAACGGCAACATTCCCGCGCTCGGCGTGCCGTCGGCCTCCGCGCTGGCGCACGGACGTTATCCGGCGGCGGCGTACAATCTGTTCACCATCGAGAAGGACAATGCCGGCTGGCGCTGCGAGCAGACGGTGCGAAGCCTCGGGGTGGGGTTTCAGGTCGGGCAGATCAAGCATGTGCGGTTGATTTAGTCCCCGGTCGTCATTGCGAGCGCAGCGAAGCAATCCAGGAATCTCCCCGGAGGCAGTCTGGATTGCTTCGTCGCAAGGGCTCCTCGCAATGACGGCGGAGAGAGCCTCACCAGTTCCGCAAGACTGCCAGCACTGCAAGCCCGAACAGCGCGGCCGCGCCCAGCACGAAGCCGAACACGAACGGCCAGACGCGCGAACGGCGCGGCGGCGGCGCGGCGGTCGGTGCTTGCGGTTCGGGCTGGACCAACATCGCACGCTCGCGCTCGACCATGCGGCGCGCGACATAGTCGGTGACGGCCTCGACGATCACGGCGGTGTCGTGCGATTCGGCGAGCACGATGCGGCCGAAGCGGGTGTCCTGGACGAAGCGGTACATCCGCTTGTCGCGCCCCATCACGATGTGGGCGACGACGTCGATCCACAGCCGCGGCGTATCGCCCTGGCTGATGCCGCGGTCGAACAGGTCGATCTGATCAGGCACCTGCGCGAACAGGGGATCGAGCGCATCGTTGAGGATCTCGAGCCGCGCCACCTCGGCGTCGCGCAAATCGACCACGACGCCGGTGCGGTCGGCCGCCTCGATCCGCGCGCGCAGCAGCGCATCGCGCAGCCGCACCGGGCGCGGCTGGCCGGGATCGGTCCCGCTGGTCTCGGGCTCTGACATTGTCGGCCTCGTCCTCGACTTATCCCCATTAACCTATCAGCAACCAAACCCTCCGCAAAGGCCTACAATTCCAGAGACTTACGGCGCCCACAGCCGTTTCACCTGTGCCAAAAACAGACGATCCCACCCAGGCAGGGCCTGGATGGGACCATCCGTCCTTGGACGTCTTCTTAAGTCGGGACGATCAGGCCGAGACCCGCGAGGGCTCTTCCACGATCGAGAAGCGGACGCCGGCCTTGTGACGGCTTTCTTCCGAGACTTCCTTCCAGCACTCTTCGGCTTCCTTGCGGGTCTTGAACGGACCTTTGACCTGGGCCGAGCCTTCCACGAGCTTGTGGAAGTTCATCGAACCGAACTCGCCGCCGATCACCCAGAAATTGCTGCCTTTGGTCATTGTCAGTCTCCTGTTGAGGTGCGTGACCGGCCTGGACTCCAACCTGGCTTCCAGACCGGTCCGATCCGCCGTTAGCCGAACTGGTTCATCGTGTTGTGGACGCCGCCCGCCTTCAGCGCAGCTTCGCCCGCGAAGTACTCCTTGTGGTCGTCGCCGATGTCGGAGCCGGCCATGTTCTGGTGCTTCACGCAGGCGATGCCCTGACGGATCTCGGCGCGCTGGACGTTCTTGACGTAGCCCAGCATGCCCTGCTCGCCGAAATACTCGCGGGCGAGATTGTCAGTCGAGAGCGCGGCCGTGTGATAGGTCGGCAGCGTGATCAGGTGGTGGAAGATGCCGGCGCGCTTGGCCGAATCCGCCTGGAAGGTACGGATGCGCTCGTCGGCTTCCTTCGCCAGCGGCGTGTCGTCGTACTCCGCCTTCATCAGCTCGGCACGGTTGTACTTGCTGACGTCCTGGCCCGCTTCCTTCATCGCGTCGTAGACCTGCCAACGGAAGTTGAGGGTCCAGTTGAACGACGGCGAGTTGTTGTAGGCGAGCTTGGCGTTCGGCACCACCTTGCGGATGCGGTCGACCATGCTGGCGATCTGCTCGATATGCGGCTTCTCGGTCTCGATCCAGAGCAGGTCGGCGCCGTTCTGCAGCGAGGTGATGCAATCGAGCACGCAGCGGTCTGCACCGGTGCCGGGGCGGAACTGGTAGAGGTTGGAGGGCAGCCGCTTCGGACGCATCAGCTTGCCGTTGCGGTTGATGATGACGTCGCCGTTCTTGGCGTTCTCCGCGGTGATTTCCTCGCAATCGAGGAAGCTGTTGTACTGGTCGCCGATGTCGCCGGGCTTGTGGCTGACGGCGATCTGCTGCGTCAGGCCGGCGCCGAGCGAGTCGGTGCGGGTCACGACGATGCCGTCTTCGACGCCGAGCTCGAGGAAGGCGTGGCGGCAGGCGCGGATCTTCGCCAGGAAGACGTCATGCGGCACCGTGACCTTGCCGTCCTGGTGGCCGCACTGCTTCTCGTCGGAGACCTGATTCTCGATCTGCAGCGCGCAGGCGCCCGCCTCGATCATCTTCTTGGCGAGCAGATAGGTCGCCTCCGCGTTGCCGAAGCCGGCATCGATGTCGGCGATGACGGGGACGACATGGGTCTGGAAGTTGTCGATCTTCTCGATCAGCTCCTTCTCGCGAGTCTTGTCGCCTTCCTTGCGCGCCTTGTCGAGCAGACGGAAGATGTCGTTGAGCTCGCGCGAATCGGCCTGACGCAGGAAGGTGTAGAGCTCCTCGATCAGCGCCGGCACCGCGGTCTTCTCGTGCATGGACTGGTCGGGCAGCGGACCGAATTCGGAGCGCAGCGCCGCGATCATCCAGCCGGAGAGATAGAGGTAGGTGCGGTCGGTCTTGCCGCCGAAATGCTTCTTGACCGAGATCAGCTTCTGCTGGGCGATGAAGCCGTGCCAGCAGCCCAGCGACTGGGTGTACTTGGTGGGATCCTTGTCATAGGCGGCCATGTCGGCGCGCATCACGGCCGCGGTGTAGCGGGCGATGTCGAGGCCGGTCTTGAAACGGTTCTGCAGGCGCATGCGCGCGACGGCCTCGGCCGAAACGCCGTTCCAGGTCGGCTGGGTCTCGAGGAGCGCCTGAGCCGCCTTGACCTCGTCCTGATACGAGGACGGACCCTGGAGGGTGCTGATACCGCGGGGCTGGTAGTTCATGTGCCTGATCCTTTCGCTGACGATGGCGAAAGCAGCCATCGACATTCTTGACAATGCATTGCGAGATGCGTGTCAGAAGCTAAACGCGAAAAGGAAAAGTTCGTACAGATGGCTTGTTTTTTATTGGTGATGTCATGTAACATCTGAACGTGTAATAGATGTCACTTTGTAAAATTTGTAAATAATAGGTCAACTGTTCTGACCTTGATTGAGTCTGGAGATCTGAGACATGCCCGCCGATTCCGGCAAGAAACTCTTCGTCGGCCCGCGCTTCCGGCGAATCCGGCAGCAATTGGGGCTGTCGCAGACCCAGATCGCCGAGGGGCTCGGGATCTCGCCCAGCTATGTCAACCTGATCGAGCGCAACCAGCGCCCGGTCACGGCGCAGATCCTGCTGCGGCTGGCCGAGACCTATGACCTTGACCTGCGCGATCTCGCCACCGCGGACGAGGACCGCTTCTTCGCCGAGCTGAACGAGATCTTCTCCGATCCCCTGTTCCGGCAGATCGACGTGCCCAAGCAGGAGCTGCGCGACCTCGCCGAGCTCTGCCCCGGCGTCACCCATGCGCTGCAGCGGCTCTACGCGGCCTATACCGAGGCGCGTCAGGGCGAGACCCTGGCCGCGGCGCAGATGGCCGACCGCGACGTCGGCACGCGCTTTGAAGCCAATCCGGTCGAGCGCGTGCGCGAGCTGATCGAGGCCAACCGCAACTATTTTCCGGAGCTGGAGCAGGCGGCGGAAAATCTGCGCGACGAGTTGAACGAGCCCGCCGAAGGGCTGTATGCCGCGCTAATAACGCGCTTGCGCGAGAAGCACTCGATCCAGACCCGCATCATGCCGGTCGACGTGATGCGCGAGACGCTCCGCCGATTCGACCGCCACCGCCGGCAGCTGCTGATCTCGGAGCTGGTCGATCCGCCCGGCCGCGCATTCCAGCTCGCCTTCCAGCTGGGCCTGGCGGAATGCGCGCAGGCGCTGGAGACCATCATCGGCCGGGCCGGCCCGCTGGACGATGC
Organism: Bradyrhizobium sp. IC3195; assembly: GCF_020193585.1. Lineage (NCBI taxonomy): Bacteria > Pseudomonadati > Pseudomonadota > Alphaproteobacteria > Hyphomicrobiales > Nitrobacteraceae > Bradyrhizobium > Bradyrhizobium sp. IC3195. Next base: position 117,838 of record NZ_JADYVG010000018.1, read on the forward strand.
GCCGCGGCGGCTGTTCCGGATCACGCTCGGCAATTACTTCGCGGCCGCCGTGATGATGCCCTACCCGGCGTTCCTCGCGGCCGCCGAAGCGCTGAACTACGACATCCACGTGCTGGCACAGCGCTTCAATTCCGGCTTCGAGCAGGTCTGCCACCGCCTCACCACGCTGCAGCGACCGAATGCGCGCGGCATTCCGTTCTTCCTCTTGCGCGTCGACAATGCCGGCAACGTCTCCAAGCGTTTCTCCTCCGGCACCTTCCCGTTCTCGAAATTCGGCGGCACGTGTCCGCTCTGGAATGTGCATTCGACCTTCGACACGCCGGATCGCCTGCTCAAGCAGGTGATCGAGCTGCCCGACGGCACGCGCTATTTCTCGATCGCGCAGATGGTGCGCCGCCCCGTGGCGCCGCATCCGCTGCCGCAGCCGCGCTTTGCCATCGGCCTCGGCTGCGAGATCCGCCACGCCGCCCGCCTGACCTACGCCACCGGCATGGACCTGGAGAAGGCCGAGGGCACCCCGATCGGCGTCAACTGTCGCCTCTGCGAGCGCGAGAACTGCGCCCAGCGCGCCGAGCCGCCGATCACGCGCACGTTGATCCTGGACGAGACGACGCGGCGGGTGTCGAGCTTTGCGTTCTCGAATGCAAGGGAGTTGTGAGGCACACACTCTCTCTTCCGTCATGGCCGGGCTTGACCCGGCCATCCACGCGCTTCCGCGTATGCAGAAAGAAGGGGATGCCCGGGTCAAGCCAGGGCATAACGACCAAGTGTGTGGTCGCCGCTCCGGTCATCAATAGCGTGCGCCCTCACGCCAGCGTATGCACGATCACCGGTCCCGCCACGGCGCGGGCGTCGCCGGCGAGCAGCGGGCCGAGATCCTTCTCGATCCAGGCGATGGCGCGCTTGTTCGCTTCCTCGGCCTGCTCGAACTTGTCGAAGATCGAGATCGCGGTGACCGTGTCGTCGCCGCCATAGACGACGTAATAGGCGCGGAAACCGTCGACGTCGCTGATGATGGGAACGGCGCCGTCCTTGATGCGGCGCGTCAGCTCTTCCGCGCTCCCGCTTTTCGCCTTGGCCTGACGGATGGCGGCATACATGGCATCCTCCCCTTCCGGCTATGATGTGAGGGCCTCGAGCCCGGGCGGATGTTACGCCGAAGCGCGCAGCCGATCCACGCTTGGTTAACCCGACCCTAATCCGCCCGCGCGATCTGCAACCAACGGTTAAGCACGCCTCAACATCGGTGCCTTAGTCTCGCCGCACTCACTTTTCGCAAACAAGGGCGGCTTAATCTGCCGGGCGAAGTGACATCAGGGGGTTCACCATGCGCATTGCGTTGCTGCTGACCGCGACCATCGTCGGCGCGCTATTCGCCAGTCCAACCATCGCCGGCTCGCTCGATGCCGGCGCGGCGCAGCCGCTGCCGCCGGGCTTCCAGAGCTACCGCGGCTACATGTTCGACATCTCCGAGAACCGCGACCGCAAGGACGTCGACAAGCTCACCGAGAACCTGAAGAGCCAGATCGACGTCGTCGAAGGCGTCGGCCTCTCTCCGCGCGTGCTGCGCTTCTTCCACACCGTTCCGATCGTCGCGAGCGAACTCGCCTGCCTCGACGAAGGTGCCGCCACCGCCTGCTACGGCCGGGTCACGCCGGACATGCAGCGCACCGCGCCCCGGACCCTGACGGTCTGGGACCCCGCCAAGCAGCGCTGGACCAATCCCAATGCCGTCGACCTCGCGGTCGATTCGGGCCTCGGCGTGATCATGCTGCGGCCGGACATGATGCGCTACGAGAAGGAGGCCGTGCTGCTGCACGAGATGCTGCACGCCTTCCACGCGCGGCTGCTGCCGGACGGCTACGCCAACAAGGGCGTGATCACCTACTACGCCCTCGCCAAGTCCAAGGACCTCTTGCCCAAGGAATCCTATGCGATGAAGAATCCCATGGAATTCTTTGCGGTGACCGCCAGCATCTTCCTGGCCGGCAAGAGCGAATTCCACGATCCGAAGTCGCGCGAGGCGCTCAAGGAGAAGATGCCGGACTATTACAAATATCTCGTCGGCGTGTTCGGCTTCGACCCCGAGCCGGCGACCTCGAACGGCCCGGTCGCCTCGCTGAAATGAGCGGACGGCGCCAAGCCAAGCCAAAGAGCCGCGCGAACAGCGCGGCTTTTTTGTTTCGCACGCTCGGTAAGCTGCGGATGACGCACAGCCGGGAATTGCCAAGCCGGGGTCCGATCTGCATAGTCCCGCCCGCATCGATACCGTTTTTCGAAGGGGATGAGAGACCATGGCGGAAGCCGACCTGGATGTCGTGATCCGGCAACTGGCCAGACAGCTGCATACGGGCCTGATGACCCGTGCCAAGGAGCGGCGGGATCGCTTCAACAGCCTTGCGGCCAAGGCCAAGGGCAAGGAGACCGGCGAGCGCTTCAAGATGATGGCCAAGGCCACCATGGAGCAGGCGACTGCGGCCGCCAAGCGCCTGCAGATGTCCGCCGATAACGTCGCCGACAGCTACGCGCGGTCGATGCGCCTCGCCGCCAGCACACCTGTTACGGTGAAAGCGGAGAAGAAGGCAAAGGACGAGAAGCCGGCGAAGAAGGCCGCAAAGAAAGCCAAAGCGAAAAAGAAGACGTAGTCGTTGCACCCAGGGCTATCGCATATGACTTGCGGCGGCGGCCTGCGCACGCGCCTCGTCCTTCGAGACGGCGCTGACGCGCCTCCTCAGGATGAGGCTAATCAGCATCGGTGCTCGTTGAAACTGCTGCCGCGCATCCCGCCCTCATCCTGAGGAGCCCGCCAAAGCGGCCGTCTCGAAGGATGGCCGCAAGGAAAAACTCCCAAATGCGATAGCCCTGCCGTTGAACCGATCGCCGCTACGGGATTGGCGATCTGGAGGCTCGCCGGCCTGTCTCCCAATTATCTCCGGCTTGATCGGATCGCCGCGTTGCGCGTTTGCGACGCGCTCCCTCGCGGCCGCCGCAATCGGGCCGGCCGCGACCTCAACGATTCCTCCGCCCCAGGCATGGGCTGGTCGAACAGTCGAGCGACATCCCTCACATGTATTGCCTCACACTTTGGAGAAAGCGCTCTTTCTCGCCAGGCGCGTAACCTTGGGATGCCCCATAATAGGGTTCATTGAAGTGATTATAGGGTACCGCCCGGTACTGGACCGGCGGCCTCGGTGGCGCGTAGGTCTGGCGATGATGCCGCCGAGCGTTTCCTCTCGCCGGAGGACCGGCGTAGTAGGGATTGAGGACGCACATCTGGCCGTTTGCCGACGCCCTGCATTGGTCCATCGTCGTGAAGCTGCATCGGTAGTATGGCGTCATTCCGCGAGAAATGACGTTCAAGCAAACGGGATAAGCCGGGTCATATTTTTGGGCTCGAGCCTGCCCCGCTGTCAGAGCGATACTCAGGGTCAGAATCGTCAAAGCCCATTTGCACATTGGAAGCTCCTCCAGGGGCGCACGACATGGATGCACTCTGGACCCTGCCAGTATTGATCCAACTCAATACTAGTTGAATTGGTTCATACGCGCAGCAGACAGCCGCGACAGTCTCGCTTTCCGCATCTCTCACCGATCTCGCCGCTATGCGGCAAGCCACCTGTCCTAAAGACGTGAGAGGGTGCCGCCGCAAATGCCGCGCCAGATCCTCATCTTCGCGGCGCGGCCACCAGTGTCGGCTCGGCGCTGGCGAGTTCCGCGAGCTTGGCGCGCGCGGCCTCTCGCGCGCGACCGTCCTTGCCGGCGGGCAGCGCCAGCGCGGCCTCGAAATCGGCGCGGGCGTCGTCCGTCTGGCCGCGGGCGAGGAACGCAAGGCCGCGGTCGAGACGGGCCTGCGCATCGGTGGGGTCGAGGCGGACCGCCGTGCTGTAGCTCAGGATGGCGCGGTCGAGATCGCCCATTGCGGCGAGCGCGAGACCGCGCTGGTGATAAGGTGCCGCGCGCTTGGGATCGTGCGCGATCGCCTCGTCGTAATCCGCAATGGCAAGCTCGAAGTCGCCGTTCTGCCGGCGCGCCAGCGCCCGGTCGCGATAGAGCGAAGCGCGGTTGGGATTGAGGTGGATGGCCTCGTCGAAATCGGCGATCGCCCGCTTGAAGTCGCCGTGACGCAGCGCGATCCGTCCACGTCCCGCATAGGCGAAGGCGATCAGCGAGCCGCGCAGCGGCGAGAAGCCGATCACGGCCGAGCAGATGTCGGGATCATCCTCGTCGCCGCAATTGACGACCATGTGCGTGGACAAGCCGACGAGCACGCAAAGGACGATCAGCAATGGTACGGCAATTCTGGTCATCTTCGACGGTGGCCGGCAGCGCGCCAGCCACCCATCCCCTTTCGAAGGAATGGTCACGCCGAGGAGTTAACACTGGTTGGGGACCCCCCTGTGTGCGCCAGATCACAAAGCCAGACGCAATCCTTGCCGGCTCCGTCAGCCCCAGGGACTACGACGTGAGGAGGAGCGGCCCCACGGCCCGCGCGGTGGATAGTTCTCGTTGGCGCCGACCGACGGCGCCGCGCGCGCGCCGAGCTCGGCCGCCAGTTGCTGGAGCGCGGCGACGCGGTTCTGCGTCGAGGGGTGGGTGGCGAACAGGTTGTCCACCCCGTGGCCCGACAGCGGATTGATGATGAACATGTGCGCGGTCGCAGGGTTTCGCTCGGCCTCGTAGTTCGGGACCTGGTGCGCAGCGCCCTCGATCTTCACCAGCGCAGAGGCCAGCCACATCGGCTGTCCCACGATGCGCGCACCGAGATTGTCGGCGGCATATTCGCGGGTCCGGCTGATCGCCATCTGCACCAGCATGGCACCGAGCGGAGCGAGGATCATCAACAGGATCGAGCCGATGATGCCCGGACCGCTGTTGTTGTCGCGATTGCCGCCAAAGAACATGCCGAACTGCGCCAGCATCGAGATCGCACCGGCGATGGTCGCGGTGATCGTCATCAGCAGCGTGTCGTGATGCTTGATGTGCGCGAGCTCGTGCGCAATCACACCGGCGAGCTCCTCGCGGCTGAGCTGGTTCATCAGACCGGTGGTGACGGCGACCGCGGCGTTTTCCGGATTGCGGCCGGTGGCGAACGCGTTGGGCTGGATCTCATCCATCACGAACACGCGCGGCATCGGCAGGCCGGCACGGCCCGCAAGCTCGGCGACGAGGCCGACCAGCTCCGGCGCGGTCGAACGATCGACCTCATGGGCGCCGTACATCGACAGCACCATGCGGTCGGAGTTCCAGTAGGTGAAGAGGTTGGTTGCGGCGGCAATGACGAGCGCGATCATGGCGCCCGAGGCGCCTCCGATCAGATAGCCGACGCCCATGAACAGGGCGGTCAGGCCAGCGAGCAGCATTGCGGTACGAAAATAGTTCATGGCCGTCTCCTGGGGCGGCCGCGGGCGAACCTCTGGCCGGCACCTTCGAAGTATGAATGCGGCCGCCGGCTGCAAGGTTCGTGCGTCGTGGAGCCGCAGACGCCAGCGGCGCCAGCCAGCCTTTCCGCCGCCACTAAAGCTTGACCGGGATTTGCGCAAAAACACACGCGGAGGCTTAGCAACCTGGAAAGCGCAATTTCCGCATAACTCGCGGTAACCGGGCACGCGGCATTGGCCTTGTGCATTGACCGGGTTCCCGTTGGCCTCCCGTCAGCAAGGTGACCGCCATGGTAGACCGCTCGAGCGCCGCCTCCGTCGCCCCCTCATCCGCCCCCCCTCCTCACGACGCCAGAACTGATGCGAAGGGTTTGCAAGACTCCCTGCACGAGCACCTCTTCACCAATGACGAGTCCGACCATGCTTCCACGACGCAGAGCGGGCAAGAATCGGGGCGCCGCTGGCCGTATCTGCGGCGCGGCGCCAAGGTCGCGATCGGGCTCGCCATCGTCGCCGTGTTCGGCTGGCTGCCGCTGCGGGCGATCTGGGAAAATTCGAGCGTCGAAGCCGTGCTGAATTCCCGCCTCGTCACCTTGCGGACTCCGATCGGTGGCCGCGTCGCAGCCGCCCAGCGCGTCACTGACCAGGCCAAGCTCGAAGCCGGGACCGTCGTCCTGCGCGTCTTCAACTCGCGCGGCGATCGCACCCGGCTCGACGATCTCCGGCGGCAGAAATCGCGCCTGGAGAATGAACGGCCGAGCCTTGCGGCGAAGCTCGCTTCGGCGCAGGCGGCACAAAAGGATCTGGCGCGGCAGGCCGCGCTATTTCGCGACGGACGCGTGCTCCAGCTCGAGGCCCGCATCGCGGAGATCCAGACCTCGATCGAGGCTGCGGCGGCGCGGCGGGACGAGGCCAGTGCCGCCGTCGAGCGCGCCTCCTCGCTGGCAAAATCGGGCAATGTCTCGACCGTCGAACTGGCACGTCTGACGCGCGAGCTCTCCGTGTCGCAACAGACCGAGCTCGGTGCGCGCAAGCGGCTGGACGCGGCCAAGGTCGAGCTCGCCGCGGCACGGAACGGATCCTTCCTCGGCGACAGCTACAACGACCGGCCAAGCTCGGTTCAGCGCGAGGAAGAGATGCGCCAGCGTGCCGGCGACCTCGAGGCCGATCTCGCGCGCACCGACACGGAGATCGCCTGGCTCGCCAACGAGATCATCGTCGAGGAGGTCCGGTTCGCGGATCTCACCGAAGCCAACATTACGACACCCGTCGCAGGCCGCGTCTGGGAAATGATGACATCGCCGGGCGAGGACGTGCAGGCAGGCCAGCCGTTGCTCAAAGTGCTCGATTGCAGCGGCGCCGTGATCACCGCCAATGTCACCGAGAACGTCTACAACCGCCTGCAGCTCGGCGACCACGCGACGTTCGAGCCCAATGACGGCGGCGAGCCGATCTCCGGCACCGTGGTCAACCTGACCGGCGCTGCCGGCGCGCCGGCCAATCTCGCCATCAATCCGGATGCGCTGAGCAAGGAGCCCTATCGTGTGACCGTGGCCTCGCGCGATGCCGCAGCTCGCGCCTGCACGGTCGGCCGCACCGGCCGCGTGGTATTTGCGCGACACGAGACCGCACCGTGACGGCGGCGCTGACGCCCGGCCTGATCGCGCTCGGCGCCTTCATGGCGATCGTACCGCTGCTGAGGCGCGACAGCACGATGGCACGCTCGTTCCTGGCCATTGTGTCGGTGACCTTGCTGCTGCGCTATCTCTATTGGCGGATCATGTCGACGCTTCCGCCGCCGCGCCTGACCGTCGATGCCGTGATCGGCTACCCCTTCATGCTGCTGGAGGCGGCCTCGCTCGTCGCGGTCGCGTTGTCGCTGCTGTTCCTGAGCCGGACGCGCGACCGCACCGGCGCAGCGAAGGTCGACGGCCGCACCACCGATCCGGGCGCACCGCTGATCGACCTCTTCATCTGCACCTACAACGAGGAACGAGGGATCCTCGAGCGCACGATCATCGGCGCGACGGGCATGGACTACGGCAATTACCGCGTCTGGGTGCTCGACGACGGAAGACGGCCCTGGCTGCGGCGGCTGTCCGGCGAGCTCGGCTGCCACTATCTGACGCGGCCCGACAACCAGCACGCCAAAGCAGGCAACATCAATCACGCACTGAGGCATGTCGGGGCGCTGCCGGAGCGGCCGCAGTTCGTCGCCATTCTCGATGCGGACTTCGTGCCGCGGCCCGATTTCCTTGCGCGCACCGTCTCGCTCATGGACGATGCGTCGGTCGGCGTGGTCCAGACCCCGCAGCACTTCATCAATCCCGACCCGATCCAGACCAACCTCGCCGCGACCGACGTCTGGCCCGACGAGCAGCGCTTCTTCTTCGACATCCTGCTGCCGGCCAAGGACGCCTGGGGCGTCGCGTTCTGCTGCGGCACCTCCTCCCTCATCCGCTATTCCGGACTGATGCGGATCGGCGGCTTTCCGACCGATTCGGTGACGGAGGACTATCTCGTCACGCTGCGCCTCAAGGAACGCGGACTCAATACGATCTATCTCAACGAGCGCCTGACGATCGGGCTCGCGCCGGAAGGGCTGAAGGAATACATCACCCAGCGCGCCCGCTGGTGCCTCGGCTTGATGCAGATCGTGCGCGGCCGCAGCGGACCGCTCTCGCGGGACTCGAAGCTGCCCTTCATCGACCGCCTCTCGCTGGCCGACGCCTTCATGAGCTGGTCCGCGGTCTACACCTCGAAAGTGGCGGGCCTTGTGGTGCCCTGGCTGTTCCTGCTGTTCGGCATCCAGGCGGTGCGGGCTGATCTGAGCGAGCTGTTGCGGGTCTTTCTGCCCTTCTATGTCTGGAACGGCCTCAGCATGGCCTGGCTTTCGCGCGGCCGCTCGCTCGCAATGATGACGGATGTCTCCCAACTGATTGCCGCGCCTGCCGTGCTCAAGGCGGTGGCGACCGGCCTGTTGAAGCCGAAGGGACACAAGTTCAAGGTCACCGCGAAAGGCGGCGACCGCGACCGACGCTTCGTCGAATGGCCGCTGCTGCGCATCTACGGCTGCGCACTTTTCATCACGCTCGCATCCATCGCCTATGCCTTCATCCTGCAGCAGCGCGGCGAGAACATCGCCTATGGCGGACTGGCGCTGGCCTGGAGCTTCTACAACGCGTTCATCCTCACCGTGGTCTGCTTCGTCTGCATCGAGCAGCCGCGCAAGCGCAAGGCGGAGCGCTTCAATCGCAACGAGCCGGTGCTGCTGCGCCAGGACGGCAGGTCGCATCTGGCGCGGCTCGCCGATATCTCCATCACCGGTGCGCGGCTAATCGATCCCGATCCGCCGGCGCCTGGGAGCACGATCGAGTGCCAGATCTACGGCCGCTCGATCGCGGCCATCGTGGTGCGGCGGACCATTGATGGATTTGCCGTGCGGTTCGCGGAAGGCATGGACACGCGCGTGCATGCAATCAGGGCGTTCTATGCCGGCGAATATGTTCGGGCCTATCGGGGCGTCAGGGCGCTCCCGGTCGGTAAGGCGCTGCTGATGCGGCTGTTCGGCTAGCGCCACGCACTGTTAGCGGCAAGGTCGGCTTCCTCTCCGCTAGGGGGCGGGATGCACCTCTCTCGAGCCATCCGACTCGACGCCTGTGGCCACTCGAGCGCTCTGGATATCGATCATCAATTGCTTCGCCATCTCCTGCAGGCGGTCACGATCCCGGTCGGTGAACTCCCGCGGCTGAGTATCAATCACACAAAGGCAGCCTACAACATGACCGGATGAAGTCCGGAGCGGGACCCCCGCGTAGAAGCGAATGCCTCGCTCCAGCACATGCGGATCGTCGGCGAAGCGCGGGTCTTCGGTCACATCCTCCGAAACCAGCATATCGCCTGCAGCGATCACATGCGCGTCGAGGGAGCCCTCGTGATTGCTCGGCAGACCTGCTTGGACTTCTTGGGCGCGGGCTTCAGCGGCGGTTAGCTGAATATGATCGACCAATGTCACCAGCGCGATCGGAACGTTGAACGCTTGCGCGACCTTTCTGGACGCCTCATCCAGGTCCTGGCGTTTCGAGGCGTCCAAGCCAAGTCCGCGCAGCGCGGCGAGCTGCGCACGTTCGGCGTCGGCCGTGAGCTGGGGCGTATCGCCGAGAGCTGCCGCGCGACCGACCCATGCTTCAACCTGCTCGACGCATGCGTGGAGAGAGGCGAATGCCGCGTCGGCCGCCATCTGGGTCTTGAGCTCTCCCGTCTGTTCCGTTCCGGCGATCAAATTCCAGCAGCAGGCGGCAAGCTTCACCTGTGGAGCCCGACGGCGCAGGCGACGAAAGACATAGCGGGCGTAGACCTGCGGCTGCGGGTGAAAGTAGGACAGGCACACCACGTCGACCCCCTGGAGATCGAGTTGCTCCAATGCTCCCCGACTGACCGCGATCGGCGGCAAGACCTTGGCGCCGATGGTGCGTTCCTCGAGCACCTGCGCGAGCATCTCCGCCGCTGCATGATCGAGCTCCGTGCGTCCAGCGAGACAGAGGACGCATGGTCGCTGCGCAGTGTGATTTCCCTCGTCCACTGCATTCGCTTTTTCGCGGATATGGTCATCAACCTCCCGGACAACCGAAATAGCCGTATCCGCAACAAGACGCCGGTAATTGGTGTCGATGCCGCTGCGCTGACGATCATTCTCCGCCAGGCGCAGCGCCGGAATTCCGACGTTGTCGTACAGCTCGCGTGAGGAACACTCGTCGACATAGTTCTCGGCGAACTCAACCGCCTCCTCCAGGTTGCCAGCCAATAACCGCTGGTAGAGTTGCTCCTCCGGCGCGAGCACAGGGTCGCTGCCGAGCAGAACGCCCAAGAACTCCAACTGCGGGACGTAGCGCCCCATGACGACGAGGCAGACGGTCAAAGGTGTCGCCAGAAACAGCCCGACGGGCCCCCACAGCATCGTCCAGAAGATCGCGGCGATGATAATTGCGAGGGACGACAGCCCGGTGCTGGATCCGTAAAGCCAAGGCTCGACAACATTGTTGCTGACGAGTTCAGCCGTAACGAACAAACCGACGACCCAGAACAGCATCGTCCAGCCGGGATCGACGGCGATGGCCAGGGCAACGGGAAATATAGCAGCCAGGAAAGGACCGAGGTAGGGAATGAATCGAAGTACCGCTGCGAGCAAGCCCCAAAGAATCGCGTTCGGCACGCCAACAAAGTAGAGTGCAACACCGATCGGCACGCCGTAAGTCAGATTGACAACAAGCTGCATCAGCAGATAGCGGCTGACCCGCGAGGCAGCATCGTTGATGGCCTGAGTACTCTTCTGAAGGTCACCGGCTCCGGCTAACTTGATGAATCGGTCGCGCAGGTCTTCGCGCTCGAGCAGCACGAAGATCACGAAAATGACGACCAGCCCGGAAGTCGCAAGCGGCGCCAGCAATGGACCTATGACCGATCGAATGAGCTCCAGCGGTCTCGGCTGTGGCGGCTCCACCCGCACGGTGACAGGCTCCCGACTCTCACTGCCGGTGCCAAGCCGGGAGGATGCAGCCGCCGACTTTTTCTCATCTCCCGAGATCTCTCTGCCGAGATCCTGCATCGTCGTGGTAACGGCGTCGACGACCCCACCGCCCGGCGCGGAGCTTTGCAACGAGCGGATCTTCTCGGTGATGGTGGTCTGATAATTGGGAAGGTTGCTGGCGAGTTGGACCAGTTGGCGCCCAACGACCAAGGCGACCCCTGCGACGACGATGAAGGCAATGGAAACGGCAATTAGCACCGCTGCAATGCGGGGCACTTTCCAACGTCTCAGCCAATTGACCAAGGGCGTGAGAACGAAGCTCAGCAGGATCGCAAGGGCAAAAGGAACGAAGATTTCCCGGCCGAGATAGAGGGCTCCGATGGCTAGGACGATGCCGCCGGCCGTGAGCATGGGCGAGGTTGCGGCTCGCACGGCCGGTGTTCGTTGCGTCGACGCCGGAGGCAACTCGGCCACAGAACGAGCCTTTCCGTAACGGGTTCGACAGGTCAACCCCGATTCGGCGGGATTGATCCAACCGAGCCAATCGCTTGATTCCTGAATACATGCCCCCCTGTGCACCAAGAGGGGGCGACCACCCGTCCTCCAGATGCAGGGTGGGGATGGCCTGGGGCGGCCGCTTCCCCTAAACTTCGGCCGAATCCACGCCTGCCCTTCCCCGCCGGAACCCCATGGTCCAGACCCGATTTCCGATCGCGGCCCTCGCGCTTATCGCATGCACGGCCGCGGCATCCGCCCAAATGCTTCCGCCTCCTGCCAAGCCCGCAGTGCCGAAGGCCCCCTCGCCGCGCGCCGCCTCGTGCCACAATGGCGCGAGCTTCGATCGCTTCCTGACCGAGGTGAAGCAACAGGCGGTGGCCGCCGGCGTGTCGCAGCGCACGATCGCGGAGGCATCGCCCTATCTCGTCTACGACCAGGGCATCGTCAACCGCGACCGCGGCCAGCGCGTGTTCGGACAGCTCTTCACCGAATTCGCCGGCCGCATGGCCGCGGCCTATCGCATGCAGAACGGGCAGCAGCACATCAAGCAATACGCCGCGGCGTTTGCGCGCGCGGAAAAGGAATACGGCGTGCCGCCCGCGGTGATCGCCGCGTTCTGGGGCCTCGAGAGCGATTTCGGTGCCAACATGGGCAATTTGCCGACGCTGAAATCGCTGGTGTCGCTCGCCTATGATTGCCGCCGTTCGGAGATGTTCGTGAACGAGACCATCGCGGCGCTGAAGATCATCGACCGCGGCGATCTGCATCCCGACGAGATGATCGGCTCCTGGGCCGGCGAGCTCGGCCAGACCCAATTCCTGCCCGTGCACTACGTCAACTACGCGGTCGACTTTGACGGCGACGGACGGCGCGACCTGTTGCGCTCGCCGGCCGACGTGATCGGCTCGACCGCGAACTACATCGCAAACGGATTGAAGTGGCGGCGCGGCGAGCCGTGGCTCGAGGAGATCAAGGTGCCGCCGAACCTGCCGTGGGAGAAGACCGATCTCACGGTACGCGAGCCGCGCTCGACATGGGCGCAACTGGGCGTCACCTATCCCGACGGCCGGCCCTTGCCGAACGACAATCTCGCAGCCTCCGTGCTGCTGCCGATGGGACGCTTCGGGCCGGCCTTCATGGCCTATCCGAATTTCGCGGCCTACACCGAGTGGAACAACTCGCTGATCTACGCGACCACCGCGGGCTATCTCGCCTCGCGCATCGCCGGGGCCGCGCCGATGCGCAAGCCGGCGGCGCCGGTCGCGCAATTGCCGTTCAACGAGCTCAAGGAATTGCAGCAGCTCTTGGTGCGCGCCGGCTTCAACGTCGGCAAGGTCGACGGTGTGCTGGGGCAGCAGAGCCGCGCCGCGGTGAAGGCGACGCAGATCAAGTACGGCCTGCCGGCGGATTCCTGGCCGACCGCCGAGCTGCTCGCGCGCATGCGCGGCGGCACGGCGCAGGTCCTGCCCCAGACGACGGTGCGGTAGAATTTTCGCATCGCACAAGTCTCTTTCCGCGATTGCAATTTTCCATGAGGCTCCCATGTGAGTGGCTCAGGTTTTCTCCTGAGATTTCCCACCATTTGAAGCGAGCATCACATGTCCTTCTACGACGCCGTCGTCCCCGCCTATTTGCAGATGCTGAACAGCGTGACCGGGCTGCTCACCAAAGCTGAGGCGCATTGCGCGGCCAGGAAGATCGATCCCAGCGTCCTGCTCGGCTCGCGCCTCTTCCCGGACATGCTGCCGCTGTCGCGGCAGATCCAGCTGGTCAGCGACTATCCGACCAGAGGCTGTGCGCGGCTGACGCATAGCGAGGTCCCCTCGACGCCCGACACCGAAACCAGCTTTGCGGAGTTGAAGCAGCGGCTGGCGAAAACGATCGACTATGTCAAATCCTTCAAGCCCGAGCAGTTTGAGGGCGCCGACGCCAAGGACGTCACCTTTCCGATCGGCCCCGGCAAGACCATCACCATGACGGGACAGCAATTCCTGAGCTCGTTCTCGCTGCCGAACCTCTATTTCCACGCCGCGATCGCCCACGGCATCTTGCGTCACAACGGCGTCGAGATCGGCAAGCGCGATTTCCTCGGCGCGAACTGATTTGTGAAATCGCACGGCCGCGACAGTGGGATTTCGCTGTCGCAGCCGACATTGCACATGAACTATGCTACGCGCGCCCTGCCGCGTAGCTCGCCTGCACTTTGCGTATGGCTCATCCCTTGCGCCCGATGTCGCGATGCACAATTGTTCGAGACCTCTCACCGCCCGGAAGCATTCCCATGAGCCGTTCGACCAAATTGTTTGAGACCTACAAGCTCGGCCCGATCACGCTGGCCAACCGCCTGGTCATGGCGCCGCTGACGCGCAACCGTGCCGTACCCGGCACCTTCGTGCCCGGTCCGCTCGCCGCCGATTATTACGCCCAGCGTGCATCCGCGGGCCTGCTGATCACCGAGGCGAGCCAGGTCTCGCAACAAGGTCAGGGCTACCAGGACACGCCCGGCATCTATAGCAAGGAGCAGGTCGCCGGCTGGCGCAAGGTCACCGACAAGGTGCATGAACGCGGCGGCAAGATCTTCATCCAGCTCTGGCATGTCGGCCGCATCTCGCATGTCGATCTGCAGGCGAATGGCGCAGCCCCGGTGGCACCGAGCGCGATCCGAGCCAAGGGCAAGACCTTCGTCAACGGCGGCTTCGCCGACGTCTCCGAGCCGCGCGCGCTCGAGCTCTCCGAGATTCCCGGGATCATCGACGACTTCAAGCGCGCCACGAAGAACGCGCTGGAAGCCGGCTTCGACGGCGTCGAGATCCACGGCGCCAACGGCTATCTGCTCGAGCAGTTCGCCAAGGACGGCGCCAACAAGCGCACTGATGCCTATGGCGGCTCGATCGAGAACCGCGCGAAGCTGATGCTGGAGGTCTCCAAGGCCGTCGTCGCCGAGGCCGGCGCCGAGCGCACCGGCATCCGCATCTCGCCGGTGACGCCGGCCAACGACATCTCGGATTCCAATCCGCAGGCCCTGTACGATCACATCGTCGACGGCCTCAGCGCGCTGAAGCTGGTCTATCTTCACGTGGTCGAAGGCGCCACCGGCGGGCCGCGCGACATCGCGCCGTTCGACTATGCGTCATTGCGCAAGCGCTTCTCGGGCGCCTACGTCGCCAACAATGGCTACGATTTCGACCTCGCCAGCAAAGTGCTGGAGGCGAACGCCGCCGACCTCATCGCCTTCGGCAAGCCGTTCATCTCCAACCCCGACCTGGTCGAGCGGCTGAAGCAGGGAGCGGCGCTGAACGATTGGGACAAGAACACGTTCTACGGCGGTGGTGCGAAGGGCTACACGGATTACCCGACGCTCGCGGCCGAGCCGGCGGAGTAGGTTCTTCTCCACGCATGACGCTGTCATGCCCCGCGAAGGCGGGGCATCCAGTACGCCGCGGCTTCTCGGTTCAACCACGACCGTCTCTGGAATACTGGATTGCCCGCCCCTGTGCGCAATTGCGCACTAGGCGGGCAATGACATCGAGGGTGTGAAAAACCCTCGCACCACAACGACAAAACAAAAAGGCCGGGATCGCTCCCGGCCTTTCGTGTTTGATATCGCTCTAAGCGCCGCTTACTTCACTTCCGCGCGCTTGGGCGGAGTGGCGGGCCACGACTTGATCAGGGTGTCGTAGTCCACCGTCTCGCCCTTCGGCTTCTCGTTGGCGAGCTTGCGCTGCGGCGCGATGGTGCCGTCCTTCTGGGCCTTGGCGAACCAGTACTCGGCCGACTCCTTCTTGTGCAGCTTCGGACCGCAGGCGCCCTGCACGCCGGACTTCTCCAGACGCTCCAGCACGGAGTCCTGGGCCGCCGCGAGAGCATCCATCGCCTGCTGCGGCGTCTTCGCACCGGACGACGCATCGCCGATGTTCTGCCACCACAGCTGCGCGAGCTTCGGATAGTCGGGCACGTTGTTGCCGGTCGGGGTCCACTGCACGCGCGCTGGCGAGCGGTAGAACTCGATCAGGCCGCCGAGCTTCGGCGCACGCTCGGTGAACGACTTGTCCCAGATGTCGGATTCACGGATGAAGGTGAGACCGACATGGCTCTTCTTCAAGCTCACCGACTTGGAGACGATGAACTGGAGATAGAGCCAGGCTGCCTTGCGGCGATCCGGCGGAGTCGACTTCAGCAGCGTGGCGGAGCCAGCGTCCTGGTAGCCGAGCTTCATGCCTTCCTTCCAATAGGAGCCGTGCGGCGACGGAGCCATACGCCACTTCGGCGTACCGTCCGCATTCACCACCGGCAGACCCGGCTTCACCATGTCGGCGGTGAAGGCGGTGTACCAGAACATCTGCTGAGCGATGTTACCCTGCGACGGCACGGGGCCGGACTCGGAGAAGGTCATGCCCTGCGCCTGCGGCGGGGCATACTTCTTCATCCAGTCGAGATACTTCGTGATCGAGTAGACTGCGGCCGGACCATTGGTGTCGCCGCCACGCTCCACCGAAGAGCCGACCGGGCGGCAGCCCTCCATGCGGATGCCCCATTCGTCGACCGGCAGACCGTTCGGAATGCCCTTGTCACCATTGCCGGCCATCGACAGCCAGGCGTCGGTGAAGCGCCATCCGAGCGAGGGGTCCTTCTTGCCATAGTCCATATGGCCGTAGACCTTGACGCCGTTGATCTCCTTGATGTCATTGGTGAAGAACTCGGCGATGTCCTCATAGGCGGACCAGTTCACGGGCACACCGAGCTCGTAGCCATACTTGGCCTTGAACTTGGCCTTGTAGTCGGCATTGGTGAACCAGTCGTAGCGGAACCAGTAGAGGTTCGCGAACTGCTGGTCGGGCAGCTGGTAGAGCTTGCCGTCCGGCCCGGTGCCGAACGACTTGCCGATGAAGTCGTTGACGTCGAGCATGGGGTTGGTGACGTCCTTGCCTTCACCGGTCATGTAGTCCGACAGCGCAATGGTCTGGCCGTAGCGGAAATGCGTGCCGATCAGGTCGGAGTCGTTGATCCAGCCGTCATAGACGTTCTTGCCCGACTGCATCTGGGTCTGCAACTTCTCGACGACGTCACCTTCCTGGATGAGATCGTGCTTGAGCTTGATGCCGGTGAGCTCGGAGAATGCCTTGGCGAGCGTCTGCGCCTCGTATTCATGAGTCGTGATCGTCTCGGAGACGACGTTGATCTCCATGCCCTTGAACGGCTCGGCGGCCTTGGCGAACCACTCCAGCTCCTTCTTCTGGTCCTCCTTCGACAGCGTCGAAGGCGTGAATTCCGCGATCCACTTCTGGATCACGGCCTCGTCGGCGGCGCGAACCGGCGCCGAGACGGCGAACGACACCGCGATGATCGCAGCGGCGCTGGACATGGTCAGAAAACTATTCTTGGTCAATGGACCTTTCCTTCTCCTAAACTGTCGCATGTTGTTCCTCCGTTGCAGCGACAAACTTTTATACAGGCCCGGGTTGGTCCCGGATCTGGCCGTCCCTTCGCAAGCTTCAGACCGTGCGGAAAATGAGCGCGGCCGTGACCAGCGAAATTCCTGATGCGAGCCACAGGCTCGAGATTTCAAACCCCTCCTCGCCGATAGGCAGCGTAGTGACCGCATCGGTGCCGACGAGGCCGATCCATGCGAGGTGGATGACGGCGGCCGCGATCAGCGAGATGAACAGTCGATCGCCGCGCGTGGTCGGGATGCGCAGCACGCCGACACGCTCGGCCTCGGGATAGACCGCGGCGAGCCAGGTCATCACGAGAAGCGTGCAGGCGAGCGCGGCGAAGAAGATCGCGGTCGGCAGCGTCCAGGCCATCCATGCGATGGATTCCATTGATGCCTCCTCAGACGCGGCCGAGCGCGAAACCGCGCGCGATGTAGTTGCGGACGAACCAGATCACCAGCGCGCCCGGAATAATGGTGAGCACCCCGGCGGCGGCGAGCAGGCCCCAATCCATGCCGGCCGCCGACACCGTACGCGTCATGATCGCTGCGATCGGCTTGGCATGCACCGACGTCAGCGTGCGCGCGAGCAAGAGCTCGACCCAGGAGAACATGAAGCAGAAGAAGGCGGCGACGCCGATGCCGCTCGCGATCAGCGGCACCAGGATCTTGATGAAGAAGCGCGGGAAGGAATAGCCGTCGAGGAACGCGGTCTCGTCGATCTCGCGCGGCACGCCGGAGACGAAGCCTTCGAGGATCCACACCGCGAGCGGCACGTTGAAGATGCAGTGCGCGAGCGCGACGGCCCAGGGGGTGTCGAACAGGCCGATCGCCGAATAGAGATTGAAGAACGGCAGCGCATAGACCGCCGCCGGCGCCATGCGGTTCGACAACAGCCAGAAGAATAAATGCTTGTCACCGAGGAAACGGTAGCGCGAGAAGGCGTAAGCCGCCGGCAGCGCCACGGCGATCGAGATGATGGTGTTGAGGACGACGTATTCGAGCGAATTGATGTAGCCCGAATACCAGCTCTCGTCGGTGAAGATGCGCTTGTAGTGCTGCAGCGTCGGAGTGTGCGGCCACAGCGTCATCGTCGAGACGATCTCGCTGTTGGTCTTGAAGCTCATGTTGACGAGCCAGTAGATCGGCAGCAGCAGGAAGATCAGGAACAGCCCCATGATGAGGCGACGGCCGGGGATCGAATGCATCAGGCCACTCCTTCCCTTGGCTCGAGTGCGGGCACGGGCTTGAGCGCGGCCGCGGGCTTGGGCTCCGCCGCCGGCTCGCTCGAAGCCTGGACTTTGCGTTCGACACCGGCATTGGTCATGACGGTGTAGAAGATCCAGCAGACGATCAGGATGATGAGGTTGTAGACCAGCGACAGCGCCGCGGCCTTGCCGAGGTCGAACTGGCCGAGCGCAATCTTGACCAGCTCGATCGACACGAAGGTGGTGGAATTGCCGGGCCCGCCACCGGTGACGACGAACGGCTCGGTGTAGATCATGAAGCTGTCCATGAAGCGCAGCAGCACCGCGATCAAGAGCACGCGGTTCATCTTTGGCAGCTGGATCGCCTTGAACACGGCCCAGCGCGAGGCGCCGTCGATCTGCGCGGCCTGGTAATAGGCTTCGGGAATCGACTTCAGGCCGGCATAGCACAGCAGCGCGACGAGGCTGGTCCAGTGCCAGACGTCCATCACGATGACCGTGAACCAGGCATCGATGTCGTTGGAGACGTAATTGTAATCGAAGCCCATGGCATTGAGGACGTAGCCGAGCAGGCCGATGTCGGGACGCCCGAAGATCTGCCAGATGGTGCCGACCACGTTCCAGGGGATCAGCAGCGGCAGCGCGAGAATGACGAGGCAGGCCGCGACGGTCCAGCCCTCGCGCGGCATCGACAACGCGACGACGATGCCGAGCGGCACCTCGATGGCCAAGATAACGAGCGAGAAGAACAGGTTGCGGCCGAGCGAAGCGAGGAAGCGGCCGCCGAGGTCGGTGGAGGGATCGAGCAGCTCCTTGAACCAGCCCACGCCGTTCCAGAAGAACTGGTTGTTGCCGAAGGTGTCCTGCATCGAATAGTTCACCACCGTCATCAGCGGCAGCACCGCCGAGAAGGCGACGACCAGGAACACCGGCAGCACCAGGAACCAGGCTTTTTGGTTGACGGTCTTGTCCATCAGGCGGCTCCCTCCACCAGAAGGCTGTCGGCATAGACGTGGACGTGCGACGGATCGAATTTCAGCCCGGCGGTACCGTCCGCGCTGGTGAAGCCGCCAGGAGCGCGCGCCGCGAGCTTGGCGTCGACGACGCGCACGCGCGCGAAGCGGATGCGGCCGAGATCGTCGATGCGCTCGATCTTGGCGGTGAGCAGGCCAGGTGCGGGCGCGACCACCTCGACGAATTCGGGACGGACGCCGATCTCGATCTTCGCCCCTGCAGGCAGGTTGTCGTAGCTGCGGTTCAGCGCGATGACGTGGCCGTCGATCCTGGCCTCGCGCCCCCTCACCTCGGCCGGCAGGATGTTCATGCCGGGCGAACCGATGAAATAGCCGACGAACGTATGCGCCGGCTTGTCGAACAGCTCGGCCGGCGTGCCGCTCTGCACGACGCGACCGTCATGCATGACCACGACGGTGTCGGCGAAGGTCAGCGCCTCGGTCTGGTCATGGGTGACATAGATCATCGTGAGGTCGAGCTCGCGATGCAGCGCCTTCAGCTTGGAGCGGAGCTGCCATTTCAGCTCGGGATCGATCACCGTCAGCGGCTCGTCGAACAGCACGGCGGCAACGTCGTTGCGCACGAGACCGCGGCCGAGCGAGATCTTCTGCTTGGCGTCGGCGGTCAGGCGCGTGGCCTTGCGGTTCAGATAGGGCTCGAGATCGAGCAGGCGACCGATCTCGGCGACGCGCCTGTCAACGTCGGCCTTTGGCACGCCGCGATTCTTCA
Source organism: Bradyrhizobium sp. IC3195 (assembly GCF_020193585.1). Taxonomy (NCBI): domain Bacteria; kingdom Pseudomonadati; phylum Pseudomonadota; class Alphaproteobacteria; order Hyphomicrobiales; family Nitrobacteraceae; genus Bradyrhizobium; species Bradyrhizobium sp. IC3195. The sequence continues at coordinate 137,623 of NZ_JADYVG010000018.1, forward strand.
GCGGAAACGCCAGATTCTCCCCCACCGTCATGGTGTCGTAGATCACCGGAAACTGGAACACCTGCGCGATGTTGCGCTTCTGGGTTGACAGCGGTGTGATGTCCTTGCCGTCGAACAGGATCTTCCCCCGCGACGGCGTGATGATGCCGGAGATGACGTTCAGCAGCGTGGTCTTGCCGCAGCCGGAGGGGCCGAGCAGCGCATAGGCGCCGCCCTGCCGCCAGGTCATGGTGACAGGCTTGAGCGCAAAGCTCTCCTGCGGCGCATCGTTGCCGCCGTAGGAATGGGCGAGATCGACGAGGTCAATGCGGGCCATGGCGCATCTCCCTCCTAAGAGCCCGGTGCCGCGACCAGACGGTCGGCAGCATCGAAGACGAAGACATCATTGGGATCGAGCACGGCATCGAGCATCTGGCCCGGCTCGAACTCGTGCACGCCGTGCAGCACCGCCACCCAATTCGATCCGTCGCGGGTCAGGTGCACGAAGCTCTCCGAACCCGTGATCTCGGTCACCGTGACAGTGGCGTGGAAGGCGTGACGGTCGGCCTCGCCATTGGCAAGCCCGAGCTGATGGGCACGAAAGCCGACGCGATAGAAGCCGTCGGGCAGACCGGCATAAAGCCCGGACGCGGGCGCTGCACTCCCGCCCGCATATTGGACCATGCCGTTCCCCTTCTCGAGGCCCACGAGATTCAGCGGCGGATCCGAAAACACCTGCGCAACGCGCAAGGTCTGCGGCCGGCGATAGACATTGGTGGTCTCACCCATCTGCAGCGCCTGGCCCTCCCACATGCACACCGTGTTGCCGCCGAGCAGCAGCGCCTCGGTCGGCTCGGTTGTGGCATAGACGAAGATCGCGCCGGAGGCCTCGAAGATGCGCGGCAGCTCCGCCCGCAGCTCCTCGCGCAGCTTGTAGTCGAGATTGGCGAGCGGCTCGTCGAGCAGCACGAGGTCGGCGCCCTTGACCAGCGCGCGTGCGATCGCGGTGCGCTGCTGCTGGCCGCCGGAGAGCTGGAGCGGCGTGCGCTTCAGGAACGGCTCGAGCCGCAGCAGCTTTGCGGCCTCGGCGACGCGCGCCTCGATCTCGTCGCGCGGCTTGCCCTGCACGCGCAGGGGCGAGGCGATGTTCTCGTAGACCGTGAGCGAGGGGTAGTTGATGAACTGCTGGTACACCATCGCGACCGAGCGCTGGCGCACGTCGGCGCCGGTGACGTCCTTGCCGTTGACGAACACCTTGCCCGTGGTCGGCTTGTCGAGGCCGGCGAGCAACCGCATGATCGAGGTCTTGCCTGACAGCGTCGGCCCGAGCAGCACGTTGAGCGTACCGCTCTCGAGCGTCAGCGAGACGTCACGGATGTGCGGCACGCCTTCCACGGTCCGGGTCACGTGATCGAGTGTCACGGTCATGAGCGTCCTCCCGTTTCCAGCAGGGGACTTTGCGCCACGGCATGGCTCCTGATCCAGTCGTCGAGGGTCGCGATCTCGTCGGCAGATAGTCGCAGGCCGAGCTTGGAACGGCGCCAGACCACGTCGTCGGCGGTGACGGCCCATTCGTTGGCCATGAGATAGCGGACCTCGCGCTCGGTTAGCGTGGCGCCGAAGGCCTGGCCGAGATCCGCAGCCGATTTTGCATCGCCGAGCAGCTTGATGGCACGGGTGCCATAGGCGCGCGCCAGGCGCCGCGCATGCTCATGGCTGAGGAAGGGATAGCCGCGCTGCAGCTCGGCGATCAGGCCGTCGATGTCGGATACGTTCATGTCACCGCCCGGCAGCGGCCATTTGCCGGTCCAGCCCTCGCGCGCTTTCGCACTGCGCAAGTAAGGCGCAAGGCGCTCCAGGGCCTCTTCGGCGAGCCTGCGATAGGTCGTGATCTTGCCGCCATAGATCGACAGCAGCGGCACGCCGCCGGGCGTGTCGAGCTCGAACACGTAGTCGCGCGTCGCGGCCTTGGCCTCGCTGGCGCCGTCGTCATAGAGCGGACGCACGCCGGAATAGGTCCAGACCACGTCGGTGGGCGCGACGGGCTTGGCCAGATATTCGCTGGCCGCCTTGCAGAGATACTCGATCTCTTCAGTCGTCGCCTTCACCTTGGCGGGATCGCCGTCATAGTCGCGGTCGGTGGTGCCGATCAGCGTGAAGTCGTCCTGGTACGGGATCACGAATATGATGCGGCCATCGGCATTCTGGAACATGTAGGCGCGGTCGTGGTCGTAGAGCTTCTTCACGACGATGTGCGAGCCCTGCACCAGGCGCACCTTGGCTTTCGCATTCACGCCGGCGCCGCGGCCGAGCACGTCCTCGACCCAGGGCCCGCCGGCATTGATCAGCGCCTTGGCCTGGATCTGCGAGCGCGCGCCGGTCAGCGTATCGACCATGCTGACGGTCCAGACGCCGTCCGACTGGCGAATCTCGGTGGCGCGGGTTCGGGTGCGGATCTCGGCGCCCTTGTCGGCGGCATCGCGCGCATTGAGCACGACGAGGCGGGCGTCGTCGACGAAGCAGTCCGAATATTCGAAGGCGCGGCTGTAGCGGTTCGGGATCAGCGGCTTGCCGACCTCATCGCGCTTGAGATCGACCGAGCGGGTCGCCGGCAACAGGTGGCGGCCGCCGATGTGATCATAGAGGAAGAGGCCGAGGCGCAGCAGCCAGGCCGGGCGCAGGCCGGCGTGATGCGGCAGAACGAAACGCAGGGGCCGGATGATGTGGGGCGCGATGCCCCAGAGGATCTCGCGCTCGATCAGCGCCTCGCGGACCAGCCGAAACTCGTAATATTCGAGATAGCGCAGGCCGCCATGCACGAGCTTGGTCGACCACGACGATGTCCCGCTCGCCAGATCGTTCATTTCGCACAGGAAAACGGTATTGCCGCGGCCCACCGCGTCGCGCGCGATGCCGCAGCCGTTAACACCGCCTCCGATGATGGCGAGATCGAAAATACGCTCCAACAGACGCATCCCCCGGCGACCGCCCGTTCCATCGAGCGGCTACTTTCGCTTTTGATTAGATCATACCGAAAAACGAAAGCAAGATGAAAGAGAGGCGAAAGGAAGCGAAAGCGGAAGTTTCTTGGTGAGCAAGAGGAGTTCATGTTGGGCAGCGCCACGGCGATTTGGGAGGCACCAGCACCTTGATTGGTCAGCGTCGAGCGATTATAGTCATACTAGTCAAAATGGTTTATCCCTATGGTCAATCGTAACGTTGAACCCGACGCGCTTCCAACGAATGACAGCTGGACGTTGGCCAATGCCAAGGCGCGACTGTCCGAGGTGCTCGACCGCGCCCAGACCGGCCCGCAGGTCATCACCCGTCACGGCAAGCCGAATGCCGTCATCGTTTCCGTCGAGGAATGGGCGCGCAAGACAGCGCGCAAGGGCACCCTGGCCGAATTCCTGCTGGCCTCGCCATTACGCGGCGTTGACCTTGAACTCGACCGGCTGCACGACGCGCCACGCGACGAAGTGCCATGAACCTTTTGCTGGACACCAACGTGCTTTCGGAAGTTCAGCGGCCCGCGCCTTCGCCAAAAGTTGTGGCATGGCTGGATAGGATCGATGAGGACCGTGCGTTCATCAGCGTCGCCTCGATCGCCGAGCTTCGCCGTGGCATCGCATTGCTTGAGGATGGTCGCCGACGCACCGCGCTGGCCGTCTGGCTTGCCCACGATTTGCCTGCGCGGTTTGCCGAGCGCGTCCTGCCGATCGACCAAACAGTGGCCGAGCGTTGGGGTGACCTCATGGCGCAGAGCCGCAGGAGCGGCGTCGCATTGTCCGTCATGGACGGCTTCTTTGCGGCGACTGCGCTGGTCAACGATCTCACACTCGTCACACGCAACGTGAAGGATTTTGCGGCCTTCGGCGTTCCGCTGCTCAACCCCTGGGACGACGCTTAGCCTCTATCTCAGCCGCACCACTGGTGCGGCTTCCGGTGCGGCATCCTGCACCTCGGCCGACGCATCGTCGACCTCCGCGCCCTTCGGCATCGCCTCGACCACCTCGATGCCCTTGCTGTGGCAGATGGTGGCGAGGCGCTCGGGCAGCTCCTGGTCGGTGACGAAGGTCTGGATCTGGGTGATGTGGGCGATGCGCACCGGCGCGCTGCGGCGAAGTTTTGTGGAATCGGCGACCAGCATGACGCTGCGGGCATTGGCGATGATGGCCTGCGCCACCTGCACCTCGCGGTAGTCGAAGTCGAGCAGCGCGCCCTCCTCGTCGATCGCCGAGGCGCCGATGATGGCATAGTCGACCTTGAACTGTCCGATCAGCTGCGTCGCGGTCGAGCCGACCACGGCGCCATCGGCGCGCCGCACCGTGCCGCCGGCGACCACCACCTCGATGCGCGGATGGCGGTAGAGCAGCATGGCGACATTGAGGTTGTTGGTGATGACGAGCAGATCCTCATGCGAGGTCAGCGCGCTCGCCACCTCCTCCGTCGTGGTGCCGATGTTGATGAAGAGCGAGCAGCCGTTCGGGATCAGCGAGGCGGCGGCAGCGCCAATCGCCTTCTTCTCGTCGGCGGCGACGAAGCGGCGCGCCTCATAGGCGAGGTTTTCCACGCCCGAGGCGATGATGGCGCCGCCATGGATGCGGGTCAGCGAACGCCGCTCACAGAGATCGTTGAGATCCTTGCGGATGGTCTGCGCCGACACCTCGAAGCGGCGCGCCAGCTCCTCGACCATGACGCGGCCGGAGGCGCGCGCGATGTTGAGGATTTCGGCTTGGCGATGGGTCAATCCGGTCACGGCAAAGGCCTCAAATCAGAATGATGCATGGTGCGGCGGTTCGCGCCTGCGGTCAATGCGGACGCCGATCACGGTTGACGGATAAAGGTCCTCACCCCGCCATTTCTCACCATGCCATGGCACTTGCAAGACGTGCGAGCAGCGTCGGGTCGTCGAACGCGCTGGCGGAGGCGACCGCGCCTGCTCCAACCAGGTCAGCATGGCTGAGGCTGGTGCGGATGCCGACAGTCGGAATGCCGGCGGCCGTTGCGGACTGCACGCCGGTGCGGGAGTCCTCGAATGCGATCGAGGCTCGCGGGCTCGCGCCGACGAAACGCAGCCCCTCCTGATAGGGCAGCGGATGCGGCTTGCCGTGCGGCAGCTCGGCGCCGATCACCAGCGCCTTGAAACGATGCGTGATGCCGAGTCCTGAGAGCAGCAGCTCGGCGTTGAGACGCGGCGCGTTGGTCACGGCGACCATGGGGATGCCGGCGCCATCGGCGCGGTCGAGCAGCGCCATCAGGCCCGGCAGCGGCGCGATCTGCCCGGCCACCAGCGTGCGGAAGACCTCCTCCTTCTCTTCGAGGATGAGGGCGCGCCGCTCCGGCGCCTCGTGGGGCAGAAAGCGCTCGCCGATCGCTACATTGGCGAAGCCCTGCAGCTCGAGGGAGAAACGTGCGTGATCGAAGACGTGTCCGTGCGGGCCGAGCACCTGGTTGAAAGCCTTCAAGTGCAACGGATCGGTGTCGGCGAGCGTGCCGTCGATGTCGAACAACAGCGCCCGGCCCATTCCATCGTGTTTGGTCTCGATCATTTCCGTACTTTCCCAAATGCGCGGCGCATCGATGCGGAAGGCGTATCAATACGGCCTCGATCGCGCAATGACGCATCCACATGAGGCAGGTGACACTCGACAAAGTCGCGTGCGACTGCAACACTGATTGCAAGATCAAAAAGGAGGAAACGATGACGATCAACCGACGGGATCTGGCTCTCTCGACGCTCGCCGTGTCCGCGCTTGCGTTCGCCACGCCGGCGCTCGCCGCTTCGGCAGACGAGGACGCCGTGGCGAAGAGGGTCGAGGCCTTCCGCCTCGCCCAGATCGCGGCCGATCCCAAGGCGCTCGGCGCGCTCTGCGCGGAGGAACTGAGCTACAGCCATTCCAGCGGCAAGGTCGAAGACAAGGCGGCGTTCATCGCCAACGCCACCGACGGCAAATCGAAATTTCTGTCCATCGAATACAAGGATCCCACCATCAAGGTCGTCGGCCCCGCAGCGATCGTGCGTTTCCACTGGCTGGGCGAGCAGGAGATGGCGGCCGATGGGAAAAAAGTATCGACCAACCTTCACATCCTGATGAACTGGCAGAAGCAAGGCGACGAGTGGAAGCTGTTGTCGCGGGCGGCGACGAAGTTGTGATCACGTCTTTCCCCTCTCCCCTTGCGGGAGAGGGTGGCTTCGCAAAGCGAAGCCGGGTGAGGGGGTATCTATCCGCGGATCTAACTCTCTATTGAATTCGCGGAGCCAACCCCTTATCCGGCGCTTCGCGCCACCTTCTCCCGCATCCGCCTTCGCCAAGGCTTCGGCGGACATGAGGGGAGAAGGAAGAAGGCAGCAACATCAAGGGCGGCAAAAAATTCCGACCACGCCTCGCGGGCCGGAATGACAGTTACGCCGCCTCCTTCACGTCGCCATTCACCAGCCTGCGCGCGGCGCGCTCGGCTTCGCGGGCGTTGCGGAAGAGCTGGCCTTCGAGACGGTTGAAGCGGTGCGATGAGGCGAAGAAGCAGTAGCCTCCAGAAGAACGAACGACGATACCTGCGGTCTGCGAATCGACTTCGATGATGTAGCTGTCCGGCATAGTCCGTGGCTTCCTCAGTGCGGGCAAACAACGGCGCTCCTGCCCAAAGGTTCCCAAGGGCATTTGCGGCGTTTCCACCCCGAATCGACACGCAATTGAGTACGCCGGGACCTCATCCGTTTTATGACTGGTTCTTGACTGGTTCTTGGCGAAGCCGCGACGATGTGACTTGCTCGTGCCGCGTTCTGCGGCGCTGCAAGGCCTCGCAATATGGGGACAGTGCGTCGCGCGCGATTACGTCGCGATCGGCGGATCGTTTTGCTGGATCGCCTGGGGACGGCCGTGGTCGTCGATCGAGACGTAGGTGAAATGACCGTCGGTGACGAGGAACGGATGCAACTCCTTGCGCCGCAATGCCCAGGCCTCGAGATGCACGGTCAGCGAGGTGCGCCCGACGCGCACGAGATTGGCGTAGACCGAGACGAGATCGCCGACATAGACCGCTTTGCGAAAATTCATCGCCTCGATCGCGACCGTCACGGTGCGCGACCGCGCGACCTTCGAGGCGAACACGCCGCCGCCGACGTCCATCTGGCTGAGCAGCCAGCCGCCGAAGATGTCGCCATTGGCATTGGTGTCGGCCGGCATCGCCAGCGTGCGGATGCAGAGATCCCCGCTCGGTCCGGCCGCTTGTTCGCTCATATGGGTCTCACTTGAAATTGTCCCAGCCCGGATCGGGCGCGAAGCGCGCCCCGAATCGTTCCGCCAGCGCGCGCAGAGTGGATACGATGTTCTCCACGCCGCGCGTGCGCGCGTAATTCAGCGGGCCACCGCGGAAGGGTGCATAACCGGTGCCGAAGATCATGGCGCCATCGACCGCGTCGGCATCGTCGACAATGCCCTCGCGAAGCGCCGCGACGCAGACATTGGACATCGGCAACACCAGGCGGTCGATCATCTGGTCGGTGACCCGCGGTCCGGTCTCCGGCAACGCTGCTTTCTCCGCCTTGCCGTCCTTCCACGTGTAAAAGCCCTTGCCGGTCTTGCGGCCGAGCTCGCCCTTGGCGACCTTCTCGCGCAGCCAGGCCGGCGTCGGCGGCAGGAGATCGCCGAACTTGGTGCGCAGCATGTCGCCGACGGCGAGGCAGATGTCGAGCCCGACCTGATCGGCCAGCTCGATCGGACCCATCGGCATGCCGAACTGCTCGGCCGCTTCATCGATCAGGCGCTGGTCGATCTTCTCGTCCAGCATCACCATCGCTTCCAGCATGTAAGGCGTCAGCGCACGGTTGACGAGGAAGCCCGGCGAGCTCTTTACAGGAAGCGGCAGGCGGTCGATCGCGCCGACGAAGGCGAGCGCGTCCTGCAGAACCTCAGGGGCGTTGCCGTCATGGCTGACGACCTCGACCAGGTGCAGCCGCGACACCGGATTGAAGAAATGCAGCCCCACCAGCCGCTCCGGCCGTGCCAGGCCATTGCGCAGATCCTGGAGCGGAATGCTCGACGTATTGGTTGCGAGGATCGCGCCCGGCTTCATCCGCGGCTCGAGCCCGGCATAGACCTTCTGTTTCAGCTCCAACTTCTCCGGCACCGCCTCGATGATGAGATCGGCGTTGCGGACGCCCTCGCCGTCCATGTCGGGAATGAGGCGGTCGAGCGCGTCGCGCTCGTCGGTGGGCTTGCGGATGATCTTGCCGTAGAGGTCGGCCGCGCGTTTGACCGCGCCTGCGATCGGCTCCGGCTTCATGTCGGCGAGCGACACGCGAACGCCCTGCCCCGCACACCAGGCCGCGATGTCGCCGCCCATCGCGCCGGCGCCGATGACATGGACATGCTTCACCGTGCTGCCGGCGCCTGCCGCCTTCTTCATCTGCTCGCGCAGGAAGAAGACCCGGATCAGATTCTGCGCGGTCGGCGTCACCATCAGCTTGGCGAACGAGGCCTGTTCCGCCTTCAGCATCGCGGATTTGCTGCCGCCATGCGCTTCCCAGAGATCGATCAGCGCATAGGGCGCCGGATAATGCTCGCGCGATGCGGCCTTCGCGGCCTCCGCTCGCATGCGCTTGGCCAGCAGGCCGCGCACCGGCCCGAGATTGGCGGCACGCATCAGCAGACCAGGCTTGGCCCGCTTCAGACGGCCGAACAGCGCATCCTTCACCGCGCCCTGGACATGCCGCTCCTGCGTCACGGTGTCGACGAGGCCGAGCGATCTGGCTCGGCGCGCATCGATGGTGCGCCCGGTCAGCATCAGCGCCATCGACTGCGTCGGATTGACGAGCGCAGTGAAACGCGCGGTGCCGCCTAGGCCGGGATGCAGGCCGAGCATCACCTCCGGGAAGCCGAAACGCGCCCCATCGATGGCGATGCGCGCCTGGCAGGCCAGCGCCACCTCAAGCCCGCCGCCGAGGCAGAAACCGTGGATGACCGCGACCGTCGGCAGCCTCAAGGCTTCCAGATGGTCGACCACCGCATGCGCGGCGCGGATGCGCGTCTCCACCATGCCGGGATCGTTGGCACCGCGGAATTCATTGACGTCGGCGCCGGCAATGAAGCCGGACGGCTTTGCCGAGCGGATGACGAGACCGGCGGGGCGCTCGGTCTCGATCGCCGCGAGCACGGCGTCGAACTCCTCCATCACGTCGGAGGACAGGGTGTTGGCGCTGGCATCAGCGCGGTCGAACAGCAGCCAGGCGACGCCGTCTTCATCTCGCGTCAGCTTGAAGTGCTTGTAGGGACCATCCGGCGCAGGGCGCGGCCCGAGCTCCAGCACGCGGTCGGCGAGCACGGTCATGATCTTGGAATCCATGGTCATACCGCCTCGATCAGCATGGCGCCGCCGAGCCCGCCGCCGATGCATTCGGTGGCAATTCCGCGCCGCGTGCCGAGCCGCTTCATCGCGTTGACGAGATGCAGCACGATGCGGTTGCCGGAGGTGCCGACGGGGTGGCCCAGCGAAATCGCACCGCCGTCGACGTTCAGCCTCTCGCGGTCGATCTCGCCGGCCGCGCCGTCGAGCCGCAATATTTCGCGGCAGAACTTGTCGTCGTTCCAGGCGGCGAGACAGCCGAGCACTTGCGTTGCAAAAGCCTCGTTCAGCTCCCAGGTCTCGACGTCCTTGAGGGTGAGGTCGTTGCGCTTCAGCAGCGGCGTCACCGACATCACCGGACCGAGCCCCATGATGCTGGGGTCGAGCGCGGCCCAATGGCTGTCGACGATCGCAGCTTTCGGCGTCAGCTTGTGCTTTGCAACGGCAGCGTCAGAGGCGAGGATCACCCAGGAGGCACCGTCGGTGATCTGCGAGGAATTGCCGGCGGTAACCTGGCCCCACGGGCGTTCGAACACCGGCCGGAGCTTGGCGAGCGTCTCCGCCGTCGAATCCGGGCGCACGCCATCGTCGTGGTCGAAGAACTTGCCGTCGCGGGAAAACGCGGTTTCGACCTCGCCTTTCAGATAACCCGCGCTTTGCGCATGCGCGAGCCGGCGATGACTCTCGGCCGCATAGGCATCCGACTGCGCGCGCGTGATGCCGAAGAGATGGCCGACGACCTCGGCTGTCTGGCCCATGTTCAGCTCGGTGACGGGATCGGTCAGGCCGCGCTCGAGGCCGATGATTGGCTTGAGATCGCGCGGCCTCAGCTTGAACGCCGAGGCGAGCTTCGCGGCCATGCCCTTTGCGGTGGCAAGGCCGGCGAACCAGCGCACGCCGGAATTCGGCCAGACCAGCGGCGCGTGGCTGAGCGCCTCGGTGCCGCCGGCCAAAACCATGTCGGCATGGCCTTCGCGGATATAGCGGTAGGCGGTGTCGATCGACTGCATGCCCGAGCCGCAATTGATCTGCACGGTGAAGGCGACCATGTCCTCGCCCATGCCGAGCCGGAGCGCGGCGACGCGGGCCGGGTTCATCTCGTCCGCGATCACGTTGACGCAGCCGAGGATGACCTGGTCGAAGCTATCGGGCGAGAACGGCTGGCGCGCCAGCAGCGGTCGGCCGCATTGCACGGCGAGATCGACCGGCGTGAACGGCCCTGGCCCCGAACGCGCCTTCAGGAACGGCGTCCGGCTGCCGTCGACGATGAATACCGGTCGTGCCATCAGCTCGCCGCCCTCTGCTCACCGAGTTCCTGGAAGAACTGATGCACATTGACGGTTTTCTTGTAAATCGGCGACAGCGCCTCCGGCGCAAAATCGTCGACCTCTATCACTTTTGTGACGGCTTCGCGGGCAGCGGCGAGTTGCTCGCCCTCGGCTTGCGTGATTACGCCCTTGGTCACCGCCTCCTTCCAGTCGCGGATATGCGCAGCACGCATGCGCCTGGCGATCGCATCCGTCGCCGCGACCAGCTTGAACGCGCGCTCCAGCCGGGCAAAGCCGCCGTCGTCGTCGACATGGGCCAGATCCGGCGTGAGGCGCGCGCGTGCCGCCGACGGCTCCAGCACGATGGCAGCGCATTGGTGCACGATGCGGTCGGACGGGCCGAGCACGCGGGCGCCGAACGGCTGCACCACGAGCCTGAGGAAGCCGGCGACGAAGCGGTTCGGCAGATTGGCCAGGATTTCGGCGAGCCGGTTCTCGATGGTTTTGAACCCGGTCGCCATGCACCATTCCAGCGCGGCAAAATCCTCCTTCTGCCGCCCCTCGTCCTGCCAGCGCTTCAGCGCGGCCGAGAGCAGATAGAGCTCGGACAGGATGTCGCCGAAGCGGGCCGACAGCATTTCCTTGCGCTTGAGCGCGCCGCCGAGCGTCAGCAGCGCCATGTCGGCGCAGAGCGCAAAGGCCGCCGAGTAGCGCGAGAGCTGGCGATAGAAGGGCGTGGCATCGCCCGCATCGGGCACTGGGGCGAATGCGCCAAAGGTCCAGCTGCGACCCATGGCGCGGAAGAGTGTCCTGAAGCTGTGGCCGACATGCTTCCAGAACGCCTTGTCGAACGCGCCGAGGCCGCGCTCGCGATCGCTATCGGCGAGCGCGTTCATCTCGTCGAGCAGGTAAGGATGGGCGCGGATGGCTCCTTGTCCGAACACGATGAGATTGCGGGTCAGGATGTTGGCGCCTTCGACGGTGATGCCGACCGGCACGGCGCGGTGGAGATTGCCGAGATAGTTTTGCGGACCGTCGATCACGGCCTTGCCGCCATGGATGTCCATGGCGTCGTCGACCGCGGTGCGCATCCGCTCAGTCGCGTGCAGCTTCATGATGCCGGAGATGACGGCGGGATGGATGCCGGCGTTCAGTGCCGCGCAGGTGAGCCGGCGCGCGGCGTCGAGCTGGTAGGCGGTCGCGACGATGCGGGCGAGCGGCTCCTCGACGCCTTCGAACTTGGAGATCGAGATGCCGAACTGCTCGCGGATGCGCGCATAGGCGCCGGTGGTGCGCGCGGCATAGGCGGCCCCGGCCGCCGACAGCGACGGCAGCGAGATGCCGCGGCCGGCGGCGAGCGCGGTCATCAGCATCTTCCAGCCCTGCCCCAGCCGCTCCTTGCCGCCGATGACGTAGTCGAGCGGGATGAAGACGTCGCGGCCCCAATTCGGGCCGTTCTGAAAGACCTGCATCGAGGGCAGATGACGCTGCCCGATCTCGACGCCGGGCAGGTTCGTCGGGATCAGCGCCACGGTGATGCCGAGTTCTTCCCGGCTGCCCACGAGATGATCGGGATCATAGGCCTTGAAGGCAAGACCGAGCAACGTCGCGACGGGACCGAGCGTAATGTAGCGCTTGTGCCAGTTGAGGCGGAGGCCGACGACCTCGCGACCCTCGAATTCGCCCTTGCAGATGATGCCGGTGTCGACCATCGAGGCGGCGTCGGAGCCGGCTTCCGGGCTGGTGAGGCCGAAGCAGGGAATCTCGCGGCCGTCGGCGAGGCGCGGCAGCCAGCGCTGCTGCTGCTCTGTGGTGCCGAAGCGCATCAGGAGCTCGCCCGGGCCGAGCGAGTTCGGCACCATCACGGTGACCGCGGCCGCGATCGAGCGGGTCGAGATCTTGCGCACCACTTCCGAATGCGCGTAGGGCGAGAAGCCGAGGCCGCCGTACTCCTTCGGAATGATCATGCCGAAGAATTTCTCGCGCTTGACGAAGTGCCAGACGTCCGGCGGCAGGTCGCGCGACTCCCAAAAGATCTTCCACTCATCGAGCATGGCGCAGAGCTCGTCGACGGGGCCATTGAGGAAGGCCCGCTCCTCGTCCGTCAGCGTCGCCTGCGGGACGTTCAGCAGCTTCGACCAGTCGGGGTTGCCGGTGAAGAGATCGGCATCCCACCAGACGTCCCCCGCCTCCAGCGCCTCGCGCTCGGTGTCGGACATCGCCGGCAGCACGCCGCGCGCCCATGAGAAGATCGGCTTTGTGATGGTGTCGCGGCGGAAGCTCATGGCGGACCTCATGCATCGGCGCGGTTTTCGGGCATTTTAGCGGAAAGTGGCTGGCGGAGGCGAACATCTCGCCTGCAACATTGACGCGGCCGGGCGGCCGCCCGAGCCATAACGGCGGGGG